>JAJQEM010000133.1 GCA_021201635.1 Clostridiales bacterium
GAGCAATGAGGCATTGGCCGCCGTTCTTGCTGCCAAGTAAATGCTGTTGCCCTGTCCGGTGACGATCTCCGTCTCTGCGGATACGGACGTCTTCAGCATATCCCCAGTCCGGCCAAATCCGCTACCGCCGGAGGTGGCAAAGAGGACGATTTTCTTTCCGGAAAAATCATAGCTCTCCAGGAATGTGTTGACGATGGTGGGAGCAACTCCCCACCAGATGGGAAAGCCCAAAAAGACGGTGTCATATCCGGCGATGTGGGCATCCCGATCTGCCAGCCCAGGACGGCTGGAAAGGTCGCTCATCTCCACCGAGCTGCGTGACCGCTTGTTGGTCCAGTCCAGGTCCGCATCGGTATATGGCTCCCGGGGCCTGATCTCATACAGATCACATTCCACCGCCTGTGCCAGCTTCTTTGCCACATCTGCGGTGACGCCGCTGGCCGAAAAATAGGCCACTAATCGTTTGTCTGACATTGGGATGTTCTCCTTTCGGCGATGGTCTTTCAGCGCAAATAAGTCTGGAAGAAGGATGTCAGCTTGTCAAACGGGATAATGTCCATCCGGTCATACAGATCGGTGTGGACAGCCCCGGGGATAATCATCAGCTCCTTGTTTTCGCCGGTGAGCTTTGCAAAGGCGTCCCGGCTGAAATAGCAGGAGTGGGCCTTCTCCCCGTGGATGATGAGAACGGCGTTCCGAATTTCCTGGCTGTATTGCAGGATGGGCATATTCAGGAAGGACTGACAGCCCGTCATGTTCCAGCCGCCGTTGGAGTTGAGGCTGCGGGGATGATAGCCCCGGGGCGTCTTGTAGTAGTCGTAATAGTCCTTCACGAAGAAGGGGGCGTCCTCCGGCAGGGGGTCCACCACACCGCCGCCCAGTGCGTAAGTGCCGCTCTTGTAGTCGGCGATGCGCTGGGCGCAGAGAGCCTTGCGCTTCTCGTAACGG
Source organism: Clostridiales bacterium (assembly GCA_021201635.1). Classification (GTDB taxonomy): domain Bacteria; phylum Bacillota; class Clostridia; order Oscillospirales; family Oscillospiraceae; genus Onthomonas. The sequence continues at coordinate 949 of JAJQEM010000133.1, forward strand.
GCCTCCTCGCTGTCAAAATAGCCGTTGGCGTTCACCCGGGTCATGTCGTACATGGTGGAGGCCACGGTGGCCTTGATACGGGTGTCCAGCGCCGCAGCATTCAGGGCCATGCCGCCCCAGCCGCAGATGCCGATGATGCCGATGCGCTCCGGGTCCACATTCTCCTGCACAGAGAGGAAGTCCACCGCCGCCATAAAGTCCTCGGTGTTGATGTCCGGGGAGGCCATATACCGGGGTGTGCCGCCGCTCTCGCCGGTGTAAGAGGGGTCAAAGGCCAGCGTCAGGAACCCACGCTCCGCCATGGTCTGGGCGTACAGGCCGGAGGACTGCTCCTTCACCGCACCGAACGGGCCGCAGACAGCGATGGCGGAGAGCTGTCCATCTGCATCCTTTGGCTCATACAGATCTGCTGCCAGCGTAATGCCATAACGGTTGTGGAAAGTCACTTTTCTGTGGTTCACTTTGTCGCTTTTGGGGAAGGTCTTATCCCATTCCTTCGTCAGATTTAATGTTTCTTCCATCATAATTGCCTCGCTTTCTAAATTGAATTGCGGAATAACAGGGCTACTCAATCCAGTGAAAAGGTCACGGTCACGTCGCCGCTGCCCAACGCTTCCTCCCAGCCGGTCAGGTCGTCGATGTGGCCCAGCCGGGTGCAGCTCCAGGAGTTGGAGCCGTAGAAAATCACGATCTGATCGCCGCAGTACAGGACGATGTCTCCCGCCTGGGTGATGGTCAGGCTGTCGTCGGCGGGCAGGCTGGCTCCAAGAGAGCCGACCTTCTCAAAGCCGGAGTAATCGCTCATTTCCACTACAACAGGAGCTTCTTCCATCATGGCAACAAGGGCGTTGACCGCATCGTTTTCTTCCAGTGTGGCGGTAAACACGCTGTCGCCGATTTGCACGTTCATTTTCAAGGGCGTCACCTCCGAGTCTTCTTTTGGTAGCGCAAGACCTCCTGTCCATTTGTCTACTTCGTTCTCTGTTGCATCCCCGGAGAACCGCTGCCCGTCCATCCATGCAACTGTACCGGCGCAAAGGCTGTGGAGATTTTCAGCGCTGGAGCCGATGCCGCTGCTGTGAGAGGTACAAAAGGGGATGATCGTCACGTCAGAGAACTCGTAGCGCTCCAAAAAGGTGCTGATGATCCTTGGCACCTGTCCGTGCCAGATGGGGTAGCCGAGGAAGATCACATCGTACTGCTCCATGTGCTCCACACTGCCGGAAATGGCAGGTCTTGCGGAAGCGTCCGCCTGCTCCTGATTGGCCCGGCTGGAGGAGTCGTTGTAGTTTAAGTCATCCTCTGCATAGGGCGTTTCCGGTATGATTTGATAGCTGTCTGCGCTGGTTTCATCGACGATCCACTGGGCGATCCGCTCTGTTGTGCCGGTGCAGGAAAAATAGGCAACGAGAATACTGCTGCCAGAAGAGGTACGGTCAGAATCTGCCGGCTCATCGTCGGCCTCGTCTGCCGAAGCCGACGTTTCCGGCGCTTCAATTTCGCCTCCTGCTTCCCGTTGATCTTCCGCCGCTGAAACAGCGGCGTTTTCCGCATCGGATGAAATCTCTGTATGCCCATCGCCGCAGGCAGCCAGCAGAGTCATCATACAGGCCGAGAGGGCCAATGCGACCAGACGATTCATCCTACCCCTCCTCTTGGTTGAGCCGATAAACCAGGTAATCCAGCCAGTCCAGCTTTTTCTGCTCTGCATGGATATGACTGAGTAAATCACGTCGTCCGCTTTGCAGGGTGCGCAACAGCTCCTTGTTGCGCCCCTCCTCCCTCAGCAGGACGCACCGGGAGATCATCTCCTCCTCAAAGCCGATGTCCATAAGATTTTGATAGAAGCTTCTGGCTTCGCTGTTGGTATCCGGCACCGATGACCACCTCCTCCGTTTTTTCTATTTTAATCGGAAAAGATGAGAATATCAAATGCTTTCTTTCTATGGCTGGATATGCTCAAAAGGTATAGCTGCGTGGAGGGTGACGCCTTAGATAGGAGCTGATAAAATGCCAAATCGACGGTCAGCAATGTCCCTCTTGAGACAGCCTCCCTTTTAAGATGCTTTGTTGCAGTGTGTCCGATCGTACTTGCTGTCGGCGGAGCCTGTACCGCCGTACCTGTCGCCCTGGAGATTTTTCGATTTTACAAGGTTTATCCCAAAAGTGCTTTCTCAGTTTTTCCCAGGCGACCCCAATAAACAGGCCCAATCGCAGACGAAATAACCCCAGCCATAAAATCAGCAATTCCAGGGAGAGCTGCAACATGAGCCAGGAGCTGTTCACAGAGCGACAGGGTAAGCAGTCCGTAAAGCAGATGCGCAAATGGCGATTTGCTTTTGTACCTGCTCCCCCATTACCTCGTCAACTCTGTCAAAATCCCGCTGTCCATCTCGCAGACCGTGTCGCACAGGGTCTGTATGTCCTCCGTCAGATGAGAGGCGAGAAGGATCGTCCTTCCCTCGTCCCGCAGGCTGACAAACAGCGTGCGCATCTCTCTGCGCCCCGCCCGGTCCAGGCTGTTCATGGGCTCGTCCAGGATAAGCAGGGACGGCTCCTCCATGATCGCCTGGGCGATGCCCAGCCGCTGGCGCATCCCCAGGGAATACTGGGAGACCGGCTTGTTCAGCTCCGGCTCCAGACCCACCCGGCACATGGCAGCATCGATCTGCTCCCTGCTGATTTTCCGTTGCAGCGAGGCCAGAATTTCCAGGTTGCTTCGGCCCGTCCGACGGCGGAGAAAGCCCGGCGTTTCGATCATAATGCCCAGGTCAGACGGAAAATCCATATCCCGGCCGACCTCCCTGCCGTCGATCAGGATCTTTCCGCCGCTGGCAGGCAGGACTGCCACAGCCGGGGGAGCAGGTCGTATCCGAAGTTGTGCATATGATAGGCCGCATGGTTCAGCGGGGAGAGCCACCCCACCGCCACGTTTGCCCAATACAGCTCCTCCTCGGAGAGTCCGAGCAGCGCCTCCAGCCATTTGGGTGACAGGAGAAATCCGTACAGGCTGAACACAAAGAACGCCGCTGTGCTGAACAGGAGGAATGCCAGATAGAGGAGCGTCCCCCCCCAGCACATACAACACCTGGCCCAGCAGCCATGTTTTGCGATCCATGCGGATGAGATAATAGGGCGTAGCCGGGGACAGGAAGGGCAGGTCGCTGAACAGAAGCACCAGCAGCTGCGAGGAGAACAGGATGGAATCCGAGTCCCCAAAGGCCCAGACAAACGGCTCCACCAGCTGCAACAGCGTTCCCTGCTGCTGAGAAAACTGAACCGCCTTGTCTGAGAGCAAAAAGCAGAGAATCAGAGCCAGGGCAAAGGTGAGCAGTACCCTGGGATTTTTTCGCCAATGGCTGAAATTATAGCCCGCCACCGTCAACGCCTGTATCAAACGAGTCACAGATGTCTCAGCCTCTTTCCCGCCTGTTGTGAAAAGAGGAGGGCCATCCCTGCGGTCACGCCACACACCATGCCCAGAGCGCTCCACCCCTGGAGGGGCCAGCCCTCTCCCGGCGTGAGCCACTCTCTGGGGGAGAGGGGAAAGCAGTCGCTCAGGTATCGCTCATAGAGGATGATCAACACATAATAGACCACAAACGGCCCACCGTAGGCCATGGCGCTGCTCTCCCACCAGGCGGACAGGGCCAGCCCGGCGATCGCCCAGAGTCCACCGAGATCGTGACCCCAAAGGCCTCCTGCTGATCCAGCCCGATCACGACCCCGTCCGGGGCCTGGCTGTTGTAGCAGGAGTACAGGAGCGCCCGCTGTCCGTCGGCAACGCTCGCCAGGCAGACCGCAAAATCCGGAGCCCCATCGAACTCAAGGGTTCTGTTCAGCTCGGGGTCTCCACTGGTAAAGTAGCGGTAATTTGGCTCAGCCGGGGCGTTTTCCAGGTATCCCTGCAGACAGGAGATCGCCGCATCTTTACCGCTCACATCCAGACCGTCCATGTGGTACAGGCGCACCGGATACTCTCCTGTGGAGGAAATTACGTCGATGGCCTCCGTCAGCTCCTGAACGGAGGGGTCTGCCAGGGTGCGTTCTAATGGATTGCCCGTCCATCCGCAAGAGCGTTCAGCCACCGTTCCCCCATCTCCTGGTCTACACCCCAATCTGGTCAGGCGGGCGACACACAGCTTCCCTTCCTGGGGCACGGTGATCTGGGCGTCCATTTCCACCGTCAGCCGATCCGTCAAATCGATCCTGTCCTCCTGGATGCCGGAGGGGATGTCGGCTAACAGATTCTCCTCCGTCTCCTCTGCCACATCCGCAAGGCTCTCCTGTTTGCTGACCACACCACCGACTCCTCCGGAGTTGGCTGACAGGCACACAGAGACAGCAGGGCGGCTGTCAGCAGCAACACAGCAATCTTCTTCATCCGTTCTCATCTCCGTTTGCATCCATGCTGTAATATTTTCACTTTTGTATTCTAGCATTGTGGATTGATTCCGTTAATACATTTTCACATCCGTAGCATTTGCCGATGCTTATGCGATAGATGGTTCAGCATGATCCCCCTGCTGCATTAATCCGATTTTATCATCAGTGCATCTACCTATCCCTAAAATAGATGGGCAGCTATTTTCATTTCACGATAACAGGCAGCAGCATTCTCAGTGCCACCTATCATCAGACTTTTCATGTCGACGTGTACGTCGCCCGGCAAAACAGATTTGACTCTCTTCGTCGCCATACCTGTCACCTGGGAGATTCTACGTCTCTCCAATCGGCCGGGCCAGCCCGGTCTCTGCGCACCAGCCCTCCGGGCTGGCTGCGGCAAGCATAGCCTTGGTCATACGTCGGCGCTTGCTGGGGGCGTGCCCCAGTCCCCAAATGCCCGCCGGAGACGGGAAATCAAGAAAGGAAAGCTCTTCATCACTGGATGATAAAAATGGGGAGCGCCCTGGGCGCTCCCCTTGCTCTGTTCTGATATGGGTCAGACCACTGCTTCCACCAGCACCCGGTCACCCAGGACGATCTCTTTTACACCGATCTCCTTGTTTTTATTGAAGTGGAAGCTGAGCATATAGCCCTTCTTCAGATGGAAGTAGTCCAGGTAAGCAGCCAGCTGCTCCTCGCCTCGCTCGTGATAGGCGTTGCCCCGCCAGATCTTCATCTCGATGATGAACTGCTCTCCCCGGTAGTCAATGACCACATCCATTCGCTCCCGGTTCCGGGTCTCCGCCTCCACATAGCTGTTGCCCACGCCGTTGATGATGGGCTTCAAAAACAGCAGGAAGTACCGCCGTCCCGTATCCTCCAGGAATTCCTCATCACGGTCGCCGTAGAGGTAGTCAAAGGTCTCCACGAATTTTTCCAGGATGCGGCGGACGTTCAGGTGGCCGTCTACGATGAACTGATTTTTCTGCACGGCTCCCTGGGTATAGATGTCGCTGTTCTGTTCCCGGAATTTCAGCAGGAAGTTGTTATACAGTCTCGACTCAAAAATGCGGTTTGCGATGACCACACGGGAATCCTCCACCTTGACGAATCCAAACATCTGGGCAGTCCGAACCGCCTGGTCATCCGGGTTGTAGGCAATACTCTGTCCCTGAAACAGCAGACGGGAAATCACGTCATTCAGCTCCGGGAAGTCTGCCAGCTTGCCCATCATGGAGTCAAACAGCGGATTCTGCTCGTTGAGCACCAGCTTGACCGCCTCCAGCAGACCGTCCTTCGTCCATGCCGCACTCAGGCTGGGAAACCGCTCCGTCCGGGAGATGCGCTCGTCCAACAGCTTGCACAGCCGGGAGACCAGGTAGGGATAGCCGGAGGTGTAGTCATAGAGAAGCCGGGCCATGTTCTCCACGTTCATGCCGGTAGAGTGGTCGGCCTCGTACTCCTCCAGCATCCCGGCGATGTCCGAAACGGAAAAGCTCATATCCACCAGGAAGTCCGCCGCAATATTCCACGGACTGTTGGTCTTATGCTCCTCCTCCGGACGGAACTTCCGCCGGATGTTGCGGATGTCGTATACGCCCGCCAGGATGACGGATTGGAAGATGGGGATCGTGTCCCGATCCAGATAGGCCGCTCTCAGTTGGGCCAGGAAGTCCAGAAACACCTGGTTGTTCGAAGCGGTGTCCACCTCGTCAATGATGAGAACGATGGGGCGGGCAGCCTGTTCGCACCATTTGCTGAGACACTCCATTAAATCGGCCATGCGGGCCTGTTGATCTGTCCTGTCCGCCAGGATCGCCAGCTGTGCCTTGACTCCCTTTGGTACTTCCTCCATGTGGCGTATCTTCTTATTGATCTCTCTGGTCAAGGCGTGTACAAAGGAACTCCCCGTTCCAAATTCCGCCGACTCAATGTTCTGGAAATCCAGGCTGACGACCATATAGTCTGCCTGAAGGAACTTCTCCAGTGCCCGGATTGTGGTTGTCTTTCCATACTGTCTGGCCCGGTTGATGGTGAAATATTCACCCCGGTCTACCATCGCCCTGATCTCCTGCAGGCGGGAGGTCAGGTCTACCATATAGTGCCGATTTGGATTGCACGCACCGTTTACATTGAAATATCTCGTCATTGTGCTGTTCCCTCCCCTCCAAAAGGCCACTTTCTATTCTGTTGATAGTTTACCATAAGATCAGCCTCACATCAAGGCGATTTTGAACGTTTGCCCTCCTTTCCTCCCCCGATCCACATCCTGAAATGAGGTGAATCATAATCGAAAGCGAAAGCTGGATCGTTGACAACCTGAACACCGCCCTGAACACCTGAAACGAGAAGCTGACGGAGCTGTGGAGCCTGCTCACCACCAGCCCGGAGTTCTTCCGGGGCGGTGGGATCTGGTCAGTCATCCTCGGTATCCACGCCGGGCTGAAAGCCGTAGGCTATGGCCTGCTGTGCTCTTCTTTGTCATGGGCGTGGCCAAGACCTGCGGCAGCGTGGCCGAGCTCCGGAGCTTCGTCCGCTTTGTTCTCGCCCAGGCCGCCGTCTCCTACGGTATGGAGCTCATGACGGCTCTGTTCCAGGTGGCCCAGGGCGTGACCTCCACCATTCTGTCCAGCTCCGGCCTGTCGGTGCAGAGCGCCGCTTCTCTCCCGGATGAACTGGTGTCTGCCATTGAAGACGTGGGATTCCTGGAGAGCATCGCCCTCCAGCGGGCCATCCCCACAGAGTATCTGCCCTTTCTCTCTCAGGCACTCATGGAGGACGGACAGTCCACGGAGCCTGCTCGGGCCGTGGTGCGCAAGGGCAAGGCTCACTATGTCTGTGACCGGAAGCTGGAGGAGCGTCTCCGCACTGCCAACCTGGCCCACATGAGCCAGCGCCGGGTGACGGCGCTGAACAGCCTGTCCTCACAGCTGGACCTGGACGCCGCAGTCGGCCTCAATCCCTATGACCAGGCCCATGTGTGCGTGCCGCCCTCCTGTCTCTGCAAGGAGCAGAACTGCCGGTACCGGCGATTCTTGGAGCAATGCGGCTCCTCCCGCATAGAATTTCAAATCTGCAACCACAATCTGCTCCTGGCCGATGCCATCCGCAGGAGCCGGGGACTGTCACCTCTCCTGCCCAGGGCTACCGCCCTGGTGATCGACGAGGCCCACAAGCTCCCGGAGACCGCCCGACAGATGTTTGGCGTGACGCTCGCTCCGGCACAGCTCAACGAGCTGCGGTACAGTCTGAAAAACGAGTGCTACCTTCTGGCCTATGAGCGGCTCAGCGAGGCCGCCCGGCCCCTCCTCCGTCTGCTCCGAAGGCCGCCGCCGGAGCGCTGCGTGATTGGAGCATACCTGAGACTGCTCCCGCCTGTCCACAGTATCCTGTCTGTCATCCGCAGGCAGATCGGAGGTGCTGTCACACCGGAGACTCAAGCGCTGCTCTCCCAGGCCTGGGACGCTGTAACTCAGCTCAGCCGCCCCAGCCGGGACACGATGGTCTATCTGGCGGAGGACGGGGAGGGCGGCAGTCTTCTCTGCGGCACGCCCCCCGACCTGGGGAGGCAGCTTAAAAGCACGCTCTGGAGCTGCCGCCGACCTGCCATTCTCACCTCCGGCACCCTGGCAGTGGGCGGCAGCTTTGACGCCTTTCAGACGACCATTGGCCTGGATGAGACAGAAGGGGTCGCCGGATACGTCGCCCCGTCTCCCTATCCCTACCGGGAGAACTGCCTGCTCTACTTCCCGGAGCAGCCCATCCGCTCCAGAGAGGGGCGGGCAACAGCCTATTATGACCGGCTGACGAGAGAGATCACCTTGCTGCTCCACGCCGGTCAGGGCCACGCCCTGGTGCTGTTTACCTCTTATGCCGCCCTGTCGGCGGTAAAGTCCCGGCTGGAGCGGGAGGCGCTGCCTTTCCCCGTATACGCCATGAGCAGGAACGACCTGCACACGGCGGAGACGTTCAAGGCCCGACCCGGCGCCGTCCTCATGGCCGCAGGCCCCGCCTGGGAGGGGATGGACTTTCCCGGAGACGGGGTATCCCTCCTCATCCTGCCACGGCTGCCCTTCTCCTGCCCGGATACCCGGAAGGAGCGGGAACGGGAGCGCTATCCCAGCCTTGCCGCCTACATTCAGGCAGTCGCCATCCCGGAGATGCAGACCAAGCTCCGCCAGGGCTTCGGTCAGGCCATCCGCAGCGAGAACGACACCTGCGTGATTGCTCTCCTGGACAGCCGGGCGGCACCGGAGGACAGATACCATAGCCAGGTTATGGCCGCTCTGCCGGAGATGGATGTCGTCCGGGAGGTGGCGGCGGTGCGAGGGTTCCTGTTGGAGAAAAAGAGTAAGGACTATTGAGACGAGTTTTGTCAAGGGTATTTTTTCGAAAATTGCAAGTGCAAGTTGAACACATCCGCGAAAAATTTTTAATAGA
>JAJQEM010000073.1 GCA_021201635.1 Clostridiales bacterium
TGCTGTTCAATGAGGACGGCACCCCCACCGCCCGTTCCGGCAAGATCCTGGCCGGGACCCCCACCGGCCGCTTCGTAGAGAGCGAGGAGCTGCTGGGCGGCGTGTTCTTCCTGTGTGACGACAAAGCTGCCAGCGCCATCACCGGCGTCATCCTGCCCATCGACGCAGGCTTCTCCGCCTATTCCGGAGTGTAATTCATGGCACTCCATGTGATGGAGGAGGCCAACCGGTGCCCGGGCTGTAAAAAGCCCAGGTGCCAGGAGGGCTGTCCCATCCATACGAATATCCCGGAGGTCATCCGCCTGCTCAAGGCGGGCAAGCTGGACGACGCAGGCTGGATGCTCTTTGAGAACAACCCCCTGACCACCGTGTGCAGCCTGGTCTGCAACCACGAGGGCCAGTGCGAGGGCCACTGTGTCCAGGGCATCAAGGGTACGCCCGTCCACTTCTCCGTCATTGAGAACTACATTTCCACCACCTATGCCAACAAGATGGTAAAGGGCCCCGCCCCCTCCAACGGACGAAAGGCCGCCGTCATCGGGGCCGGGCCTGCGGGCCTGACCATCGCCATTATCCTGGCCCGGTACGGCTATCAGGTGACCATCTTCGACAGCCGGGACAAGATCGGCGGCGTGCTGCGGTACGGCATCCCTGACTTCCGGCTCCCTGACTCGGTGCTGGACGATCTGGCCTACCGGCATCTAGAGCTCAAGGGCATCCAGTTCCGGCCCAACACCTATATCGGCGGGGCCATCACCATCGACGATATGTTCCGGGATGGCTATCAGAGCATCTTTGTGGGGGCCGGGCTGTGGAAGCCCAACAAGCTCCGCATCCGGGGGGAGAGCCTGGGCACCGTGGCCTATGCCATCAACTACCTGGCCAGCCCCGACGCCTTCCACCTGGGAGAGCGGGTCATAATCATCGGCACGGGCAACTCCGCCATGGACTGCGCCCGGACCGCCGTGCGCAAGGGTGCCCGGCATGTCACCTGCGTCTCCCGGACGGACGAGATCACCGCCAGCCAGTACGAGTCCAGCTACGCCAAGCTGGAGGGAGTGGACTTTCTCATGGACAAGTGCACTCTGGAAATTCGGGACGACGGCGTGATTTTGGCAGGCAGCTTTACAGACGAGAACGGCAAAATTCAGCCTGTCTCTGGCACAGAGAAGCTGTACCCCTGTGACTTCGTCATCATCGCTGTCAGCCAGGGGGCGGAGAGCAACCTGGTCACCTCCACCAAGGGCATTGACACCAGTCACTCCGGTCTGCTCACCGTGGACGAGGACGGACACACCAGCCGTCCCGGGGTCTTTGCCGCAGGCGATGCGGTCAACGGGGCACGGACGGTGGTGGAGGCCGTGGCCAACGGCAAGCGGGTGGCGGAGGCCATGCATGAGTATATGCAGTCCCTCCCCATGCCGAAGACCACCGATTACCCGGACGCTCCGGTGGCTGCCTCTGTCCATGCCTCCGCTCAGACGGAACAGCTGCTCTGAATCTCATAAAAAGGAGAGAATATCCCATGAATGCATTTAACCAGGCCATTTCCGACATTGGCGTCGTGCCTGTCATCAAGCTGAACCACCCGGAGCGAGACGCCGCTCCTCTGGCCAAGGCCCTTTGCGAGGGCGGTCTGCCTGTGGCGGAGGTCACCTTCCGGGCCGCCGGTGCAGACAAGGCCATCAAGATCATGAAGGAGACCTGCCCTGATATGATCGTGGGCGCAGGCACCGTTCTGACTGTGGCCCAGGTGGACGCCGCCGTGGCCGCCGGCGCTCAGTTCATCGTCTCCCCCGGCTTCAACTACAAGCTGGCGGACAAGTGCCAGGAGCTGAACCTGCCCTACTTCCCCGGCTGCACCACCCCCACCGAGTACCAGATGGCCCTGGAGTACGGCTATGAGGTGCTGAAATTCTTCCCCGCCGAGCAGTCCGGCGGTCTGGCCAAGATCAAGGCCATGAGCGCCCCCTTCGCCATGTTTAAGATCATGCCCACCGGGGGCATCAGCCTGAAGAACCTGGAGGAGTATCTCTCCTGCCCGGTGATCGCAGCCTGCGGCGGCAGCTACATGGTCAAGGCCGACGACATCGAGTCCGGCAACTGGGACAAGATCATCGACCTGTGCAAGCAGTCCCGGGCCATCGTGGACAAGGTCCGCAGCTAAGCGCTACCAATACAGAAAGGATCTGATTTCCCATGGGTAAAGTTATCACCTTCGGCGAGCTGATGGTTCGTCTCCAGCCCTACAACTACGAGCGGTTCGTCCAGGCCAACAACCTGGAGTTCACCTTCGGCGGCGGCGAGGCCAACGTGGCCGTCTCCCTGGCCAACTATGGCCTGGATGCCGCCTTCGTCACCAAGCTCCCCGCCCATGCCATCGGTCAGGCCGCTATCAACAGCCTCCGTCGCTACGGCGTGGACACCAGCATGATCGTCCGGGGCGGCGACCGTGTGGGCATCTATTACAACGAGAAGGGTGCCTCCCAGCGGGGCAGCGTCTGCATCTATGACCGGGCCAACAGCGCCATCCAGCTGGCTCAGCCCTCCGACTTCGACTGGGACAAGATTTTTGAGGGCGCCGACTGGTTCCACTTCACCGGCATCACCCCGGCTCTCGGCCCCAACGTGGTGGAGATCTGCAAGGAGGCCTGCAAGGCCGCCAAGGCCCACGGCGTCAAGATCTCCTGCGACCTGAACTATCGCGGCAAGCTGTGGACTCGTGCCCAGGCCCGGGAGGCCATGACCGACCTGTGCCAGTATGTGGACGTGTGCATCTCCAACGAGGAGGACGCCAAGGACGTGTTCGGCATCGAGGCCGAGGCCACTGACATCTATGGCGGCACCCTGAACCATGAGGGCTATAAGTCCGTTGCCAAGCAGCTGGCGGACAAGTTCGGCTTCGAGAAGGTGGCTATCACCCTCCGGGAGTCCCACAGCGCCTCCGACAACGGTTGGAGCGCCATGCTGTACAATGTGGCTACCGACGAGTACTGCTTCAGCAAGAAGTACGAGCTGCGCATCGTTGACCGTGTGGGCGGCGGCGACAGCTTTGGCGGCGGCCTGATCTATGCCCTGCTGAGTGGCAAGGACACCCAGGCTGCGGTGGAGTTCGCCGTGGCGGCCTCCGCCCTCAAGCACACCATCGAGGGCGACTACAACATGGTCTCCGTCTCCGAGGTGGAGAAGCTGGCCGGCGGCGACGGCTCCGGCCGTATCCAGCGGTAAGCGATCTCTTTTCAAACATTCACGCCCCTGCGCTGTCTTCGGACGGTGCAGGGGCGTAATTTTGCCGCCCGCCGGAGGCTCCGGTGGGCGGCAGATGGTTACTATGGCATTTTGCAGGGGCTGCCTTACATGAGGATGGTGCGATAGATGTCCATATACTCCTCGGCGGACTTGGTCCAGCTGAAGTCAGCCTGCATGCCCTGCTTCATCAGGTCGGTCCAGGCGTCCTTGTCGTCGTAGACGGCCAGGGCCCGATCCACGGCGCCCAGCATATCCTCGGCGTTGATGTTGCCGAAGGTGAAGCCCAGGCCCTCCTTCGTCTCCGGGTCGTAGGCGGGGACGGAGTCCTTCAGGCCACCGGTGAGCCGGACGATGGGAACCGTGCCATACCGCAGAGCGATCATCTGGCTCAGGCCGCAGGGCTCTGCGATGGAGGGCATGAGGAACAGGTCGGCTCCGGCATAGATGGCGGAGGACAGGGGTGCGGAATAGGTGATGTTGGAGGAGACACGGCCGGGATACCGGGCCTGGGCATTGCGGAAGAACTCCTCAAAGCCCCACTCGCCGGTGCCCAGGAGGACGAACTGGACATGGTTGTCCATGATCCGGTCGAAGGCGGCGGTGATCAGGTCATAGCCCTTGTGTCCCACCAGACGGGAGATGGAGCCGATGATGGCGGCGTCCGGGTCCTCCTCCAGGCCCAGCTGACGCTGGAGGTCGGTCTTGCAGATCGCCTTGCCAGAGAGGTCGTCGATGGAGAAGTTGGCAGCGATCTTGGGATCCTTCTCAGAGTTGAAGGCGTCCATGTCGATGCCGTTGAGGATGCCCCGGATCTTGTGCTGATTCTCTGCCACCACACCCTCCAGGCCGTGAGCATAGAAAGCGTACTGCAGCTCGTTAGCGTAGGTGGGAGAGACAGTGGTCACGAAGTCGGAGGCGTAGATGGCGCCCTTCATCAGGTTGACGTCGCTGTAGAAGGAGAGCATATGCTCGTTAAAGTAGGTGTTGTAATCCAGTCCAAAGACGTCGGTGAGGATGGAATTGCCATACCGGCCCTGATACTCGATGTTGTGGATGGTGTAGACCGTCTTGGCCCCGGTGAGCTCGGGGACATACTTCCGGGCCTCCATCAGATAGATGGGCACCAGAGCGGTCTGCCAGTCGTTACAGTGGATGATGTCGGGCGCCCAGCCGATCTGGGCGGGCAGCTCGATGACGGCCTTGGAGAAGTAGGCAAAGCGCTCGCCGTCGTCATAGTGGCCGTAGAGACCGTTACGCTTGAAGTAGGTCTCGTTGTCCACAAAGTAGTAGGTGACGCCGCCCCGGTCCAGCTGGAACAGGCCGCAATAGCAGCTCCGCCAGCCCAGCTGGAGGTAGAAGTACTTCACAAAGGACATCTGGCTGCGCCAGGTGTCGCCGATACCGGCATACAGGGGCAGGATGACCCGGACGTCGTTGGTCTTGTCTGCGGCCAGGGCGGGGGGCAGAGACCCCGCCACGTCCGCAAGACCGCCGGTCTTGATGAAGGGGGCGACCTCGGAGGAGGCAAACAGGATTTTCATAGCGTTCAATCCTTTCCAATCTGGGGCAAAGGCCCGGCGGAGACGCCGGGCCTCGCAGAGTGTTAGGCGTCGCCACACAAATCGGCCAGAGCGGATGGCGAGATATTTTTCGTCAGAAAAAGGTGCGAAAGCGCAGGTGTACTGAATGTACGTCAAGCTTTGGCTAACGCATTTCTGGCGGAAAATAGCCGCCAGACGCCGCAGACGCATTTGTGGGGCGATGCCTTAAATACGGGTTCCCTTGGAGTAGACGATGGGATAGGTCTCGCAACCGGAGAGGGTGCGGTTGGAGCTGATGGTCACGGACTTATCGCAGATGACGCAGTTCAGGCTGGCACTGTCGCCCACGTCGGTGTCCTTCATCAGGATGCAGTTCTTAACCACTGCGCCCTTGCCCACCTTGACGTTGCGGAACAGGATGGAGTTCTCCACCGTGCCCTCGATGACGCAGCCGTCGGAGACCATGGAGCCAACCACCTTGGAGTCAGGTCCATAATAGGTGGCGGGGTCGGAACGGTCCTTGGAGCGAATGGGGTGATCCGGGTTGAACAGGTCGTCCCGGACGTCCTTCTTCAGCAGGTCCATGCTCTTTTCGAAATAGTCCGCCACGGTGGGGAACCGGGCCACATAGCCCTCGAAGATGTAGGGGACCACCTTCAGGCCCAGCTTGTCCTTGTTGGCCAAAACCTGATGGGAGAAGGAGTACAGGCCCCGGGCGGCGGAGTAGTCCACCAGCTCGATGAGCTTGGCCTTGCTGATGACGTAGATGTTCAGCGCCTCATAGCTGTTGGGCACAGACTTGCTCAAAATCTCGTCGGCCGTGCCGTCCTCCGCCAGGGTGTAATAGGTGGCGTAGCCCGGGCGGTCAGTGTATTTCTTGGAGCAAACGGCAGTGACATCTGCGCCGGTGGCCAGGTGCTGGTCAAAGACCTTGCTCAGGGAGATGTTCAGCACGATGTCAGCATCGGCAATGATGATGTATTCCTGCTCGATCTCGTCCAGATAGCTGCGCAGACCGGTCAGAGCGTCCATCATGCCCTGATAGTTGTGCTGCTGGTCGTTGCCCATGGAGAAGGGGGGCAGCAGCCGCAGGCCGCCATGACGACGGGCCAGATCCCAGTCCTTGCCAGAGCCGAGATGGTCGAGCAGGGACTGATAGCTCTGCTGGAGGACGACGCCGATGTCGGAGATGCCGTCATCCACCATGTTGGAGAGGATAAAGTCCACCAGACGATACCGGCCGCCGTAGGGCACGGAGGAGATGGAGCGGATAGAGGAGAGCTCCTTCAGGTTATAGCCGGGCTGGTTGGTCATGAGAAGACCATGCACATTGTTCAACATTATGCAACACCGCCTTTCGATTCTTCAGTATACATGGCTCCAGCGGGCACGGTCGCCCCCTCGTCCACGGTGACGCCGCCGGCGACGACGGCGATAGCACCCTTGTCCTCGCCCACCACGGCGTTGGCCTCTACAGTGGTGTCCTCCGCCAGGATAGCGTACTCCACCTTGGCGCCGGCCTTGACCACTGCGCCGGGCATGATCACGGAGTAGCGGACGGTGGCGCCCTCCTCCACGGTGACGTTCTCAAAAATCACGGAGTTGTCCACAACGCCGTCGATCTCGCAGCCGCTGGCCACCAGGGAGTGGGTGATCTCCGCATTGGGGCCATCCACATGGGGCGGACAGACGTTGGTGCGGGCGTAGATGGGCCAGCCCTTGTCGAACACCTGGATGCCGGAGTTGATGTCCAGCAGATCCATGTTGGCGTCCCACAGAGAGGCGATGGTGCCCACGTCCTTCCAGTAGCCGCCGAAACGGTAGGCCACGCAGGTCTCGCCCTTGCCGATCAAGTTGGGGATGATGTTGCCGCCGAAGTCGTTCTTGGAGGTGGGGTCGTTCTCGTCGGCAATCAGCGCCTCACGGAGCTTGGACCAGGTGAAGATGTAGATACCCATAGAGGCCAGATTGCTCTTGGGGTGCTTGGGCTTCTCCTCGAACTCGTAGATCACATCGTTCTCGTCCACGTTCATAATGCCGAACCGGGTGGCCTCCTCCATGGTGACCTCCAAGACGGAGATGGTGGCAGCGGCGTTCTGAGCCTTGTGGAAATCCAGCATCTTGTCATAGTCCATCTTGTAGATGTGGTCACCGGAGAGGATGAGCACATACTCCGGGTTGTACATATCGATAAAGTCGATGTTCTGATAGATGGCGTTTGCGGTTCCCTTGTACCAGGAGCCCTTCTCCCCTGCGCCCAGATAAGGGGGCAGCACATGGACGCCGCCTTCAGACTTATCCAGGTCCCAGGGCTGACCGTTGCCCAGGTAGGCGTTGAGCTCCATAGGACGGTACTGAGTCAGGACGCCCACGGTGTCAATGCCGGAGTTGACGCAGTTGGACAGGGGGAAGTCAATAATCCGGTACTTTGCGCCGAAGGGGACAGCGGGTTTTGCCACGGAGCGGGTCAGTGCGTACAGGCGGGAACCCTGTCCGCCGGCCAGCAGCATGGCGACACATTCCTTCTTCATTTACATTCACCTCAATATTGTTGTGATCGGCGCAGCCGTCAGGTGAGGCTGCGCCAGCCCCGGGCCTCTGCGTCCAACTGTCGGGCAGGCCCGGCAGCCGCATCGGTCCAAATTTATATTTGAATGGGAGACCCATCAAATATACGAAATACAGCGGCGCTCTATGCAGCGCCGATTCACCCTCTGGCGAGGACAAGCCCGCTCATGGGGGGCAGCTCCACCTCGATGGAGTTTGGCAACAGATGGCAGGGGGTGGCGGTGCTGGAGATGACCTCATTTTCCTTCACCGTGCCCTCGCCGCCGTGGGTCAGGGCGTCGGTGTGGAACACCACCCGGTAGTCTCCCGCCTCGGTCACGCCCACCCGGTAATGCGGGCGGCGGACGGGGGAGAAATTCAGCACAATGAGCAGCTCATGATCCGATTTATCCCGGCGGAGATAGACCAGAGCGTTGCCGCTCTCGTCGTCCCGGCAGATCCACTGGAAGCCCCGGGTGTTGTTGTATATCTCCCAGAGGGGAGGGTTCGCCAGGTAGAACTGGTTGGCGTCCCGGAAAAACGCCTGATGCCTTCGGTGCTGCTCCTGCTCCAGCAGATGCCAGTCCAGGGAGTACTCGTGCCGCCAGGGGCCCCGCTGTCCAAATTCCGTCCCCATCATCACCAGCTTCTTGCCGGGACAGGTGAGCATATAGAGGTAAAACACCCGTGCCCCGGCAAACTTCTCCTGATCGTCTCCCGGAATCCGCTCGATGAGGGAGCTCTTTCCGCTGCACACCTCGTCGTGGGAGAGGGGCAGGAGGAACTGGCGGGAAAAGACGTAGCCCAAAGACAGGGTCAGGTCCTTGTGGTTGTACTGCCGATAGATGGGGTCTAGCTGGATATAGTGAAGGGCGTCATGGGTCCAGCCCTGATGCCACTGGAAGGTGTTGTCCCGGAAAGCGATCCCCGTACGCTCGGTGGCAACCTCAGCACTGAGCATGGCGTAGGGGAACTGCCGATGAATCTCCTCGTTCAGCAGCCGGAGGAAATCCTCCGCCTCCCGATTTTCCCGGCCACCCTCCTCGTTGGGCTCCCAGGGGCGGCCCTCTGCGTCCAGGTAGAGCATGGAGGACACGGCGCCAAGCCGCAAGCCGTCCAGGTGGTACTCCCGGAGCCAGAACAGGGCGGAGGACAGTAGAAAGGCCCTCACCGGGGGCTTGCCAAAGTCAAAGACGCTGGTTTTCATCCGGGGCAGGTCTGCCTTTTGGGGGTCTGCATACTCATAGCAGGGCGTGCCGTCGAACATGGCCAGTCCGTGCTCGTCCCGGGGGAAGAAGGCGGGCACCCAATCCATGAACACCGCCACTCCCGCCCGGTGGAGCTGGTCCACCAGATACATGAAGTCGTGGGGAGAGCCGAATCGGCTGGTGGGGGCGAAATAGCCGGTGCACTGGTAGCCCCAGCTGGCGTCCAGGGGGTGCTCCGTCAGGGGGAGCAGCTCCACAGCAGTGAAGCCCATCTCCTTCACGTAGGGGACCAGCCAGTTGGCATATTCCCGGTAGGAGAGATAGCTCCCGTCTCCCCGCCGCCGCCAGGAGCCCAGATGCACCTCATAGATGTTCAGCGGACTGCTCCCGTAGGGGTGGCGGGCGCAATAGCTCTGCCAGGCCTCGTCTCCCCAGCTATACCCTCCCAGGGCATAGAGCTTGGAGGCGTTGGCGGGCCGGGTCTCTGCGTGGAAGGCAAAGGGATCTGCCTTGTCCACCCAATGGCCGTCCCGGGTCTGGACGGAGAACTTATAGCTGTCATACCGCTGGGGGCCGGGGATAAAGCACGTCCAGATACCGTTCTCGTCCGGTATCATGGGAGCGGCCTCCCGGTTCCACTGGTTGAAGGAGCCGATGACGGAAACCGCTCTCGCCTTTGGGGCCCACACACGAAAAAACCAGCCGGGTCTCCCCTCCTGCTGGACAGGATGCGCACCCATAAAGGTGTACGCATATTCTGAACTGCCGCTCAAAAAATCTGCGACATGACTGTCTGTCTCAGCGGGGGGGATCGTATACACAGCTATTTCCTCCATCTGTATGGATTCGGTCAAAAACAGGTATGAAAGGGGTAAAAGCTGTTATCACTCCCATGGATGTGTGAGAATCAGAAACCTGTTTGTATAAATTAGGTCGATTGTAAAATGAAGTTGAACACCTAAAAAATCCATAGCGATTGAATC
>JAJQEM010000122.1 GCA_021201635.1 Clostridiales bacterium
GTTTCCTCCGCTGTAGCGAATAAAAATTTACAATTGCAACCCATTATGAATAAATAAAAGTAAATGCTGTTGCCCTGGAAGGGCAAGGGCATTTCCTGCATATTTTTAAGCCGTATTTTCTCTCTTTCGTACATACGGTGCCATGCCGTTTCCAACGGACTGCCGCCGTCGGAGCTGGCTCCGGCGGCGGCAGTTGTGTCAGATTCGGTTATGATTTCTTTGCGGTGGGCTTCTTTGCAGTTGCCTTGCGCACCCGGCCCTCCTTGAGCACCACGGCAGTCCGGGCAGGGAGATACAGCTCCACAAAATACTGTCCGTCAAACGCCTTGGCGGGGTAGGTCATGTGCTCCACCAGGTCCTGCCCGCCGTACTTCTCGTCGTCAGTGCTCAGGGTCACGGTGTAGTCGGCGTTGTTGGGCACCGGCACCAGCACGTTGGTAAAGGACTCGGTGGGGTTGAAGTTGAAGGCAAAGAGCAACCCCTTCCGATAGAAGGCCAGGAGCTTGTCCTCCTCCCGGAGCAGCTTCATGTCCGCCATCCGCTGCTGGAACAAGCCCTTCCGCTTGGCCATGAGGATCATGTCGTGGTCGAAGTCGCCCAGCCACTGATATTTCAGATAGCCGTTGTCCCGCAGGCTCCACTGGCGGCGGCAGTAGTAGAAGCTCCAGTTGTTGCCCTCCCGGGGGAAGTCGATCCACTCCGGATGTCCGAACTCGTTGCCCATGAAGTTCAGATACGCCTCACCGCCTCCGGCCAGGGTCAGCAGACGGATCATCTTGTGCAGGGCGATGGCCCGGTCAATGGTGGGGTTGTGCATGGCCTTGTCCATGTCGGTGTACATATTGGCGTCGGCCATTCGGAAGATCAGGGTCTTGTCTCCCACCAGGGCCTGGTCATGGCTCTCGGCGTAGGCTACAGTGTTCTCTCCCGGGCGGCGGAGGCACATATCGCCCCAGATCTGGCCCAGGTTCCAGTCCTCGTCCTTTTTCTTCACCGTGCGCACCCACAGATCGGGCAGGCCCATCCCCAGGCGATAGTCGAAGCCGATGCCCCCGTCCTGGATGGGCAGGCACATACCGGGCATACCGGACATATCCTCGGCGATGGTGATGGCGTTGGGGTTCACCTGACGCACCAGCTCGTTGGCCAACTGGAGGTAGGTGATAGCCTCCACATGGGTGTTCATGGAGAAATACTTGTGGTCGTCGTCGAAGTTGCTCCCCAGGCCGTGGTCATGGTAGAGCATAGAGGTGACGCCGTCGAAGCGGAAGCCGTCGAAGTGGTACTCGGTCATCCAGAATTTCAGGTTGGACAGCAGGAAGTGGATGACCTCATCCTTGCCGTAGTTGAAGCACTTGGTGCCCCAGGCGGGGTGGTCGCCCTTGGCCCCGGCGTGGAAGAACTGCCACTCGGTGCCGTCGAACATATTGATGCCCTCGGTGGTGTTCTTGACAGCATGGGAGTGCACCACGTCCAGCAACACCCGCAGGCCCAGCTTGTGGGCCCGGTTCACCAGGTATTTCAGATCCTCCGGCTTGCCGAACCAGCTGGAGGCTGCGTAGAAGTTGGAAACCTGGTAGCCGAAGCTGCCATAATAGGGGTGCTCCATAATGGCCATGAGCTGGACGGTGTTGTAGCCTGCCTTCTTGATGCGGGGCAGCACGTCCCGGGCAAATTCCCGGTAGGTGCCGATCCGCTCCTCCTCGGTGGCCATGCCCACATGAGCCTCGTAAATGTAGAGGGAGTCGGCGGCGGCAGGCTTGAAGTCCTGGTCGGTCCATTCAAAGGTCTTGCGGTCATCCACCACCTCCGCCTGCCACTCCAATGTGTCCTTATTCTGCACCACCCGGCGGGCATACAGAGGGATGTGGCCCGTGCGCTGGAGGTTGGCGTCCACAAAGGTCTTGACCTTACAGCCGTCCCACAGGGCGTCGTCCCCCTCCAGAAACAGCTCCCAGTGGCCGCTTTGCAGCCGCTTCATGGGATACTGGGTGATGTTCCAGTCGTTGAACTCACCCGCCAGATAGAGCTGATAGGCGCTGGGGGCCCACTCCCGATAGACCCAGCCGCCGTCCACATGGTGGATGCCGAAATAGTTATATGCGTTGGCAAATTCCGTCAGCGAACCGCCGTCGGGGAGCAGACGGCTCTTGGTGCCGTAATAGCAGGCCATGCGCAGGTCGATGTCTCCCTCAAAGGGCTTGAGCTGCGGATTCAGTTCCAGAATACGATACAAAATTGGTTCCTCCTTTGTACAGTGAGGTGGCCACAGGCCGGTATTCCCCTGGCCGGGCCGGTCATTCAAAGGGTCTCCGGGAAGGTCGCCTTCCCTGATTTTGTATTATACACGGTTTTATTCCGTTTGCCAACCGACAAAACGGCGAATTTGATACCCTGGTCAGCGTTTTCCTTGGCCGGATGGTCCTTTTTTCCGGCTCCGACAGCGGATTCGACTATTTTTGCCCCACCTTTAACGGATAACAGCGCCGATCTGGGGCAGATTACAGGAAAAGGAGGGATAAAGCATGGACAACACCTCGCCCCACGACACCCTTCCCGCCGGCCTCGCCATGGCCCTGGCCAACGACCCGGAGGGACTGGATCGGTTCCTCTCCCTGCCTCCCAAAAGCCGGGCGGCTCTGGTCGCCCGGGCACGGCAGGCTCGCTCCAAGGCGGAGATGCAGTCTCTGGTGTCAGATCTCCGAAGCTGACAGGGCAAACCCAGACCGAAGCGCCCGGCCCCGGTCTGGGCTTTTTTATCGCTCCTGGGGCCCCTCCAGGGCAGAGCGCAGCTTCGCCAGGGCTTGCTTCTCGATACGGGATACATAGGAGCGGGAGATGCCGCACTCCTTTGCCACCTCCCGCTGGGTGCGGGGCGGTCTGCCATCCAGACCGTAGCGTTGGACGATCACCGTCCGCTCCCGGTCGGTGAGCACCCCGTCCACCGAGGCCCGCACCCGGAGGCAGGCGTCCCGGACGGCCAGATCGTCCAGCATATTGTCCTCCACCCGGATGACGTCCATCAGGGAGAGAGCGTTGGCGGAGTCGTCGTTTTCCAGGGCTTCGGACAGACTGACCTCTCCTGCCAGCCGCCGGGTCTTGCGCAGGTGCATCAAAATCTCGTTTTCAATACACCGGGCGGCGTAGGTGGCCAGTTTGATCTGCCGCCCCGGCTGGTAGGTATTGACCGCCTTGATGAGCCCGATGGTGCCGATGGAGATCAGATCGTCCACGTCCCCGGACTGAGCGAAGTATTTCTTGGCAATGTGGGCCACCAGGCGGAGATTGTGCTCCACCAGCTTGTTTCTGGCCTCCATATCCCCTTCCGCCGCCCGGCGGAGGTACTCCCGTTCCTCTGTCTCCTTCAGCGGCCTGGGGAATGAGCCCGTGGAGGTCAGGCGCAGGGTGAACAGATGCCCCTGGAGCATCAGCATGGTCAAGAGGGATAGCATAGCCCCAACTCCTTTCTCCCATCAGGGTATTCGGAGAGGGGTCGTCTCTTTTCATGGGACAGGCAAAAAAGTCGCCCTGCAGCCCGGGCTTCCGGGCTGTAGGGCGGCAATATTGCGGTTTTGTCTCACCGAGCGGCCTTGACAGCCTTGATCTCGGAGATGAGCTGGGGGACAACCTTGAACAGATCGCCCACGATGCCATAGGTGGCGACGCCGAAGATGGGGGCGCTCTCGTTCTTGTTGACGGCGATGATGGTCTCGGAGTCCTGCATGCCGGCGGTGTGCTGGATGGCGCCGGAGATGCCCAGGGCCACATAGATCCGGGGATGCACCGTCTTGCCGGTCTGACCCACCTGATGGTCGGCGGAGATCCAGCCTGCGTCCACCACGGCACGGGAGGCGCCTACCACGCCACCCAGGACGCCGGCCAGCTCCTCGGCCAGGGCGATGCCCTTCTTGGGGTCGGAGCTGATGCCACGGCCCACGGAGACGATGACGTCGGCCCCGATGAGATCGACCATCTTTTCAGCGGTCTTTTTGATCTCCAGAATCTCCACGCCGATGTCCTCCGGCTTCAGGTCCACGGCCACGTTCTCCACCACGACCTTGGCGGCAGCGGCCTCGTCAAAGGCCTGGGTCTGCATGACGCCGGGGCGGACGGTGGACATCTGGGGACGGAACCGAGGGCAGATGATGGTAGCCATCAGGTGGCCGCCAAAGGCGGGACGGGTCATTTTCAGGTTGCGGTCTTCATAGTCGAACTTCTGCTTGGACAAATCCAGGGAGGAGGACTCCTTGAGGAACTCCACATACTTGCCGGTGTCGATGTCCAGGTGGGTGGCGTCGGCGGTCAGGCCGGTGTGGAGGCGGGCGGCGCAGCGGGGGCCCAGGTCACGACCCAGGTTGGTGGCGCCGATGAGGACGATCTCCGGCTTCTTCTCCACCACCAGATCGCACAGCACCTTGGCATAGCCGTCGGTGGTGTAGTCCTTGAGCAGGGGGCTGTCACAGTAGTACACCCGGTCAGCGCCATAGCCGCCCAGGGCCTTGATATAGTTCTCGTTGACGTTGCTGCCCAGCACCACGCCGCACAGCTCCACGCCGATGTCGTCGGCCAGCTTGCGGCCCTCGCTCAACAGCTGATAGCTGATCGACTGGAGCACGCCGTCCCGCTGCTCGCAGAACACCCAAACGCCGTGGAATGCGGCGGTATCCGTGAAATTGTAGTCAGACATGATTGTCGCTCCTCTCTCAGATCAGATGCTTGTCGTTCAGGATGCCCACCAGCTGACCGGCGTTCTCCAGCATGGTCCCCGCTCCCTTCTGGGGAGGGGTGAAGGACTTGAACACGTTGGTGGGAGAGCCCTTCAAGCCGATGGTGTCCACCTCGATGAGGGGGTCGTCCTTCAGCGCCTCGTAGTCAAAGACCTCCAGGGGCTTGCTGTAGCACTCGAAGATGCCGCCCACGGACATATACCGGGGGGTGGTCAGCTCCTTGACGCAGGTGATGAGGCAGGGGGTCTTGACCTTGAGGAGCATATAGCCGTCCTCCAGCAGGCGCTTGACCACCAGGGAGCCGTCCTCCTGCTGCTCGATACCGGCGGCATAGGCCACCTGAGGCAGGTGCAGCTTCTCGGCGATCTGGGGGCCCACCTGGGCGGTGTCGCCGTCGATGGCCTGGCGGCCGCAGAACACCACGTCGCCCTCGTCCACGCCGATCTTGTTGACGGCGGCGGCCAGGATCTGAGAGGTGGCAAAGGTATCGGAGCCGCCGAACTCCCGGCCGGAGACCAGCACCGCCCGGTCAGCTCCCATGGCCAGCAGCTCACGGAGCATCCCCTCTGCGGTGAAGGGGCCCATGGAGACGACCACCACCTCGCAGCCGGTCTTGTCCTTGAGCTGGAGGGCGGCCTCCACGGCGGTCAGATCGTCGGGGTTGGTGATAGTCGCCATAGAGGCACGGTCCAGGGTGCCGTCCGGCTTGACGGCCACCTTGCCGGAGGTATCGGGTACCTGCTTGACACAAACAATCGCTTTCATTGTAACAACACCCTCCTTACTTGAGCAGATCGCCGGAGATGACCATCATCTGCACCTCGCTGGTGCCCTCGTAGATCTCGGTGATCTTGGCGTCCCGCATCATGCGCTCGATGGGATAGTCTCTGGTGTAGCCGTAGCCGCCGAACAGCTGCAGGCAGCGGCGGGTCACGTCGCTGGCGGTGCGGGAGGCAATGAGCTTGGCCTCGGCGGCCTCCACGCTATAGCGCACCTTGGCCCCGTCAGCGGCGGACTGCTTTTTCAGGGCGGCGTTGTAGACCAGGAAACGGGCTGCGTCTACCCGGGCCTTCATCTCGGCCAGCTCGAACTGGGTGTTCTGGAACTGGGCGATGGAGCGGCCAAACTGCTTGCGCTCCTTGACATAGGCCACCGTCTCATCCAGAGCGCCCTGAGCGATGCCCAGAGCCTGGGTGGCGATGCCGATCCGTCCTCCGTCCAGGGTCTTCATGGCCAGAGCAAAGCCTTTGCCCTTGACGCCCAGCAGACGGTCCTTGGGGATGCGGCAGTCCTCGAAAATCAGCTCGCAGGTGGAAGAGCCCCGGATGCCCATCTTCTTCTCATGCTTGCCCACGGAGAAGCCCGGGTCGGTGCGCTCCACGATGAAGGCGGAGATCTCCTTCTGCTTGCGGCCCCGCTTGTCCAGCACGGTGCCGGTGACGGCGATGATGATAAAGACGTTGGCGTAGCCTGCGTTGGTGATGAAGATCTTGGAGCCGTTGAGCACCCACTCGCCGGTCTCCTCGTCCAGGACGGCGGTGGTCTGCTGACCCTGGGCGTCGGTGCCTGCACCGGGCTCGGTCAGGCCGAAGGCGCCCAGCCACTCGCCGGAGCACAGCTTGGGCAGATACTTGGCCTTCTGCTCAGTGGTGCCGTTTTCATAGATGGGGGCGGCGCAGAGGGAGGTATGGGCAGACAGGATGACGCCTGTGGTGCCACAGACCTTGCTCAGCTCCTCCACGGCCAGGACGTAGGTCAGCACGTCGCCGCCGGCTCCCCCCACGCTCTTGGGGAAGTAAATACCCATCATGCCCAGCTTGGCCATCTTCCGCACCGTCTCTACGGGGAAGCGCTCCTCCTCGTCCACCTCCTGGGCCAGAGGCTTGACCTCGTTCTGGGCGAAGTCACGGAACATCTTCTGTGCCAGCTGCTGCTCTCTGTTCAGCGTGAATTCCATAAAAGAGTCCTCCTAATATAATCTCCACAGTCCGAACCATGCAGCCGGTAAAAGCTGCATGGTCGGTCGGAATGATATGATGCGATGTGTCTTACAGCTGATCCACCGGGGTCTTGGTGCGGTCTGCGTTGTAGACATAGAAGCCCTTGCCGGACTTGACGCCCAGCTGGCCGCCACGAACCATCTTCCGCAGCAGCGGGCAGGCCCGGTACTTGCTGTCGCCGGTCTCCTGATACAGCACGTCCATAATGGCCAGGCAGATGTCCAGGCCCACATAGTCGCCCAGCTCCAGGGGACCCATGGGATGATTGGCGCCCAGCTTCATGGCGGTGTCGATGCCCTCGATGTCGGACACGCCCTCCATCTTGATGAAGGCGGCCTCGTTGATCATGGGGATGAGGATGCGGTTGACCACGAATCCGGCAGCCTCGTTGACCTGGACGGGGGTTTTGCCGATCTGCTGGGAGATGGCCTTGATGGTCTCCACCGTCTCGGGGGCGGTGTTGGCCCCGGCGATGACCTCGATGAGCTTCATCCGGTCAGCGGGGTTGAAGAAGTGCATACCGATGACAGGGTGATTGATGCCCTTGCCGATCTCGGTGATGGACAGAGAGGAGGTGTTAGAGGCCAGGATGCACTCCGGCTTGCAGATGGCGTCCAGCTCGGAGAAGGTGGTCTTCTTCACCTTCATGTCCTCAAAGGCGGCCTCTACGATCAGATCGCAGTCACCGCACAGATCCTCCTTCAGGCCCGGGATGATGGCGGCCAGAATGGCGTCCACCTTCTCCTGGGTCAGCTTGCCCTTGGTCACCAGACGGGCGTAGCTCTTCTCGATCTTGGCCTTGCCGCCCTCGGCCCACTCCTGCTTGATGTCGCACAGGGCGACCTGAATCCCACACTGGGCAAACGCCTTGGCAATGCCCTGGCCCATGGTGCCTGCACCGATAATGCCGACTTTCATTGTAATGACCTCCTGTTTGATATGAGATATATTCTTGAATCCAGACAAATTCTGCTGCCAACCCTCAGTTATTGGTGAACACCGGCTTCGGCTTGGGCTTTTCACGGCTCATGAAGCAGCCCATACCCTCCACCTGGTCGTGAGTCTCGAAGCAGGAGCCGAACAGCCCCTCCTCCAGCACCAGGGCGTCGTCCATGCCCTTCTCAAGGCCCTCATTGATGGCCTTCTTGCAGGCCCGGACGGCGATGGGGGCGTTTTTGGCGATACCGGCGGCCATTTTCAGGGCGGCGGGCATCAGCTCCTCCTGGGGATAGACGGCGTTGACCAGACCGATGCGCAGGGCCTCATCCGCCTTGATGTTCCGGGCGGTGTAGATCAGCTGCTTGGCCATGCCGGGGCTGACCAGACGGGCCAGACGCTGGGTGCCGCCGAAGCCCGGGGTGATGCCCAGGCCCACCTCCGGCTGACCGAAGACGGCGTTGTCCGAGCAGATGCGGATGTCGCAGCTCATGGCCAGCTCGTTGCCGCCGCCCAGGGCGAAGCCGTTGACAGCGGCGATGACGGGGATGGGGAGCGTCTCGATCTTGCGGAACACGTCGTTGCCCTTCTTGCCGAAGGCCTCGCCCTCCGCCTTGGTCAGGGCGCTCATCTCGCCGATGTCCGCCCCGGCCACGAAGCTCTTCTCGCCGGAGCCGGTGATGACCAGGCAGCGGACTGCGTCCAGGTCGATGGCGGAGACGGCGGCGTCCAGCTCCTCCAGAACGGCGCTGTTGAGTGCGTTGAGCGCCTTGGGCCGGTCGATGGTCAGGACGGCCACGGCTCCCTGTACTTCATACTGGATGAATGACATTTGGTTTTCCTCCTCAGCGTTGTGAAATACTGAAAGTGGATTCGTTATTTTTTTAACGTTCGACTGTAGTATACTCGCTTTGTCCCCGGGACGCAAGAGGAAAACGTGAATTCATTGTTAAATTTTTGGCAACTTTGCCGCCGGATTCTGGGCAAAAGCACAAAAGGCCCGACAGAGAGCCATGCGTTCTGCCCCTGCGTCAGACCTCCTCCGCCTTCGGGTGCGCTTCTCCCTCATCTCTTTGGACAGAATAACGCCCCCGCCGCAAAGATGCGTCGGGGGCGTTGGTCTCAGGAGGTGAGACTTGGGTTCGGGAGACTTACTTCTTCTTGCCTTCGCCCCAGCCGGGTGCGAAGATGGTGTTGTCCACAGCAAAGATGATGACCATGGCAACGCCGCCGGTGACAACGGTGGTGACAATGCTCTGGATCGTGTTGCGCAGGGCGTCATTCTCGATCAGGGCAATGCAGATGGGGTTCCAGACGCAGGTGAACAGGTTCATCACCAGGAACACGGCGATGGTGGCCAGGATGTGCATACCGATCTGGGGCAGCAGGGGGCCGTGGCTCTTAAAGGTCACATTGCGCTGGAGGGGGAAGTTGACGCACTCGCCCAGGAAAATGGTGCTCAGGTTGGCCAGGGTATAGGCCAGGCCGCCACTGGCCAGGGAGTTGCCAATGATAGCCAGATTGAAGTCCACGCCGAACACGCTCACTGGGATGTTGGGCCACAGCCACTCGGCGTCGCCCACGACACCCTCGAAGAAAGACGGCAGGAACATCAGCAGCAGCATCTTGATAAAGGTGACTACATAGCTGAAAATGACGAACAATCCGCCCTTGCGCAGCCACTCGGCGCCCTTGGGATGCTTCTCTGCAAATCCGTTCCAGATCTTCATCCACCAGTTTTTGATCGAAAATTGCAAGTGCAAGTTGAACACATCCGCGAAAAATTTTTAATA
>JAJQEM010000108.1 GCA_021201635.1 Clostridiales bacterium
TATTAAAAATTTTTCGCGGATGTGTTCAACTTGCACTTGCAATTTTCGAAAGAAATCTATATTCCCACCCCACCCCACAAAAAAGGAGACGAACCAATGGCAAAGCTCTACTTTCGATACGGCGTCATGGGCTCCAGCAAGACGGCCAACGCCCTGATGGTGCGCTACAACTATGAGGAGCGGGGCCAGGAGGCCTTGATGGTCAAGCCTGCCCTGGATCAGCGGGACGGCCAGCGGGTGGTCGCCTCCCGGATCGGCCTGGCCTGGGGCTGTATCTATTTCCACGAATTTCTCGCCCTCCCGGAGGAGCAGGTGCGCCGGTACGCCTGTATCATCGTGGACGAGGCCCAGTTCCTCTCCCATGAGGATGTGGACTATCTGACCCGGGTGGTAGACCTGTGGAGCGTGCCAGTGATCTGCTACGGCCTGCGCACCGACTTCAAGGGGGAGCTGTTCCCCGGCTCCCAGGCGCTGATGGCCTCGGCGGACATCATCGAGGAGATCAAGACCATCTGCTGGTGCGGACGGAAGGCCACCTACAACGCCCGGTTCGACGAGCACCGCCGGGTGCTCAAGGAGGGAGAGCAGGTGGTGCTGGGGGCCAACGACAAGTATATCGGTCTCTGCCGCCGCCACTGGCGGACGGGAGACCTGGGGCCGGAGGAGCGGCATGATCTGTGACCTCTGCCCCCGGCGGTGCCACGCCTTGCGGACGGACACCCAGGGGGAGGGCTTCTGTCATATGCCGGAGCTGCCGGTGGTGGCCCGGGGCGCCCTCCACTTCTGGGAGGAGCCGCCCATCTCCGGAACACAAGGCTCCGGGGCCGTCTTTTTCTCCGGCTGTCCCCTCCAGTGTGTCTTTTGCCAGAACGACGAGATCAGCCGCCAGGGGTTTGGCAAGCCGGTGACAGTGGAGCGGGTCCGGGCCATCTGCGAGGAGCTGATCGCCCAGGGGGCCCACAACATCAACTTTGTCACCCCCACCCACTATGCCCACGTTGTCCGCCAGGTGCTGGAGCGGTCTCTCCCCGTCCCGGTAGTGTGGAACACCGGGGGCTATGAGCGGGTGGAGACCCTCCGGGCCATGGAGGGGAAGGTGGACATCTATCTCCCCGACCTGAAATACGCCAGCAACACCGACGCCCTCCGATACTCCGGGGCGGGAGACTATGTGGAGACCGCCCAGGCCGCCATCCGGGAGATGGTGCGCCAGACCGGTCCCTATGTCATGGAGGACGGGCTGCTGAAACGGGGGGTGGTCATCCGGCACCTCATCCTCCCCGGCAAGGCCGCCGCCGCCCGGGACGTGATGGACTGGGCGGCGGAGAGCTTCCCCCCGGGCACGGTGCTGTTCTCCCTCATGAGCCAGTACCTCCCCTGGGGCAGAGTGCCTCAGGAGTTCCCCGAGCTGAACCGCCGGCTGAGAAAGGCGGAGAGCCGCTCCCTCCGCACCTATATGGAAAATCTGGGTCTGGAGGGCTTTGCCCAGGAGCCGGAGTCGGCGGAGAGCGGGTATATCCCCAGCTTTGATTTGACGGGGGTGTGAGTGCTCTCTTGCCTCCCTCCTTGAGGCGAAGTGCCGCCGCAGGCGGTAGAGGTGGCACGGCAAAGCCGTGACGGAGGGAGAGCGGCACGCACCCACGATAAGATATGCGCCATCGGCGAATTCGCAGGGAGTCAGTACGAATTCGCCGTGAGATTTCAGCAGTTTGGTAGTGCCTGCCGCACCCCTCAGTCTGGCCTTCGGCCAGCCAGCTCCCCTTTCAGGGGAGCCAAGGAGAACTGCAAACCCGTTGGCTCTCCTTTTGAGAGAGCGCAAAATTAATTCAGATTTCCACCCAGGAGGTCATCACCATGAACTTAACCGAATCCCAGCTCTCCTATGAGTACAAATTCAGGGGCCGCATCGTCAGCCTGCGGGTGGACCAGGCCCTGCTCCCTGACGGCAAGACCGCCGTCCGTGAGGTGGTGGAGCATCCCGGCGGCGTTACCATCGCCGCCCTCACCGAACGGAACGAGCTGCTCTTTGTCCGCCAGTTCCGCTATCCCTTTATGGCGGAGACCCTGGAGCTGCCCGCCGGAAAGCTGGAAAAGGGGGAGGATCCCTTTGAGGCCATGAAGCGGGAGCAGCGGGAGGAGACGGGCACCACCGCCGATGACTACGTCTTTCTGGGGGAGATCTACCCCACTCCGGGGTACTGTGCCGAGATCCTCCGGCTGTGGGCCTGCCGCATCTCCGGCTCTGCCGACATGGACCTGGACGAGGACGAGTTCCTGGAGGTGGAGAAAATCCCCCTGGAGGAGGCCTATCAGATGGCCCTGGACAACCGACTCCCCGACGCCAAGACCCAGATCGGGGTGCTGCGCACCTACGCTCTGGTGAAGGCCGGCAAGCTGTAACTCACCGCTGCCGCCGCCGGGTGACGTTGGCCGAGATGTCGCACAGGGCCTTTGCCGCCTCCGCCTCGTAGCGGCCCTTCCGGGCCAGGTCGCCCAGGGACACCATCCCCACCACCTGGCCGTCCTCCACCACCGGGATGCGCCGCACCTGGCGCTTTGCCATTCGGCGCAGGGCGTCCTCTCCCCTGTCCTGGGGCGAGAGAGTCTCCGGGTCACGGGTCATGATGTCCCGCACCGGCACCCGGGAGGGGTCCTCGCTGGCCGCCAGGCATCGGGTGATAATGTCACGGTCGGTGACCACTCCCTCCAGCCTACCGCTCTGGCTGCACACCGGGAGGATGCCCAGATTGTGCCGGGTGAGCAGCCGGGCCGCCAGAGCTGCGGACTCCTCCGGTGTGATGGAGACCACCGCTTTGGACATAATGTCCTGAATACGCATAACAACACCGCCTGTCTCGAAAGGATATGTTCAGTATCCCCGGACAGGCGGTGTCTTATGCGCTTTTGGGCTTTAGAGATCAGGAGATGTCGGCCTGGTCTACCAGGGCCACCGTGATGGTCAGCTCCTCGGCGATGGCGGTGCCCTCCTCGTTGGGCCGGAGGATGGTCAGCTCCACCGTGTCCCCGATGGACATATCCTCAATGACCGCCTTCACGTCGTCTACGGAGGTGACGGTCATTCCGTTGATCTGGGTGATATAGTCCCCCACCTGCACCCCCTGGGCATAGGCATCCGACTTCTCGTTCACCGATGCCACCAGGCAGCCGGAGGACAGATAGTCCCCGGATGTCACGTATTCCTCGCTGATGCTGTAGCAGGTGATGCCCAGCACCGGGCGGCTCACCTTGCCCTCGGTGGCCAGGGTGGGGACGATCTCCTTCACCACGCTGGTGGGGACAGCGAAGCCCAGCCCCTCCACCGTGACCGAGGTGGAGTTCATCTTCATGTTGTTGACCCCCACCACCTGGCCGTAGATGTTGATCAGCGGCCCGCCGGAGTTACCGGAGTTCAGGGCGGCTGTGGTCTGGAGCAGGGTCATGCTGTAGCCGTTCACCGTCACGTTCCGGTTGATGGCGGAGATGATGCCGTTGGTCAGGGTGCCCCGGAGGGTGGTGCCCAGAGGATCGCCGATGGCCAGGGCCTCGTCGCCCACCGTCAGCTCGTCGGAGTCGCCGAACTCGGCGGGGATCAGCCCCTCCGCCTCGATTTTGAGCACCGCCAGGTCGGTCTGGGCGTCCCCGCCCACCAACAGGGCGGTGTATACCTGGTCGTCATAGGTGGTCACGGTGCAGGTGACACCGTCCTCGATGACGTGGTTGCAGGTGAGGATATAGCCGTCCGCCGTCATGACGATGCCGGTGCCGGTGCCCGCCCCGTCGGCGGTGATGACCGTGATGGAGACCACCGAGGGCAGGCATTTGGCGTAAACCTCCTGATAGGTCAGCGCCTCCAGCCCTTCGGAGGTCTGGAAGGTCACGGACAGGGTTCCGTCCAGCTCCGCCCGCTCCAGCTCGTCCTCCTCAGCGGCGGTCTCGGTGTCGGCGACGGTGCTGTCGTCCGTGCCGTTGTCCTCGTCCTCGTCGCCGTAGGGGATGGTCACGTCAAAGTCGTCGTCTCCGTACCAGTCGCCGTCCCCATACCAGTCGTCGTCATCGTCATAGTAATAATCGTCGCTGTCGTCCACGTCGCCCCAGAGGGAGAAGCCATCAAATAGTCCCTCGCTCCCGGCCATCAGGCCCACGCAAATGGCCGCCACTGCCACGACGAGCACCACTCCAGCCAGGCCGGAGCTGCGCCGGTTCCGGTGTCCGCCCACGGTGGAGCGTCCCCCGTCGCCGTAGTCGTATCGGTCCGCTCTAGGGTCGTGACCCTCCGGAGGGGGAGGCGTGCTGCCGTCGTCGTTTTCCGTCTGTTGGAACCGGTTCCGGTCATGGCGGGCGTCTCTGGCCTGTTTTGCCTCCTCCGCCTCCCGGATCTGTTCCTCCCGGCGCTCCTTCGCCCGTTCCCGGTATTTCTTTCCCAGATCCTCCACCCGGCGGCTGTCAAAGCGCTGCCGGAAGCGGCTGCCGGTATCCAGCTCCCAGGGCTCCCGGTCGCTTCCGCCGGAGCGAATGTCGTCGTCATCGTACATGGTGCTCTCCCTCTTTTCTCTGTTGCATCTCTATGGCGTCGCTTACCTCGCCAGGGTCAGGGTAAAGACAAACTCGGTCACGCTGTCCTTGCTGGTGACGGTGATTGTCTCTTTCAGGTCGTTGAGGATGGCCTTGACCAGGTACAGGCCCAGGCCAACCCCTTCCTTATCCAGGCTCCGGGAACGGTCTGACTTGTGGAGCCGGTCAAAAATCAGAGGCAGCTCCTCCTCCGGTATCGTCTCCCCGGTGTCCCGGATGGCGATATACGCCTTGCCTCCCCGGGCAGAGACGGACACGCCGATCACTGTGTTGGGGTGGGCAAACTTGATGGCGTTTTCCACCAGGTTATAGCACACCTGGGCGATGGCGTCCGGGTCGCCCCAGACCAGAAGCTCACTGTCCGGCAGGCGGGCATCCACGTCCAGCCCCTTGTTGTTGATCTTCCCCTCCAGGCTGATGAGCACCTGGGCCAGGGTCTCCCCAATGTCGAATTCCGTCTGGCTGAGGATCATATCTCCGCCGGACTGGAGCCTGGACATATCCAGCATCCGCCGCACCAGCCGGGCCAGCCGCCGGGTCTCGTCCGAGATGACCTGGAGATACTCCCGTTCCCGCTCCGGGGGAATGGTGCCGTCCAGAATACCGTCGGCGTAGCCTGCGATGGTGGTCATGGGGGTTTTCAGCTCGTGGGAAATGTTGGTGACAAACTCGCTGCGCTTCTGCTCGTTTAAGGCGATGGAGTCGGCCATATGGTTAAACGCCCGGCTCAGCTCGCCCACCTCGTCCTTGCGGTTGGTCTCCTTCACCCGGAGGTCGTACTCTCCCATGCCGAACCGGCGCACCACGTCGGTCATCTCCTTCAGGGGGCGAGTCAGATTGCGGGAGGAGATGGAGGCCACCAGCAGTACCGCTACGGCGGCAAACAGGAAGATGGAGGCAAAGGCCTGCCACAGACGGGTCATGTTCTCCACCGAGACGGAGACCAGCACGTAGCCGTACAGGACGCTGCGTCCCTCCTGTTCCACCGTCACGGTCGTCCCACAGACCAGGCGTTCCTCGCCAAACACCCCCAGATCGCTGGTGCCCTCATAGTCGGCGCTCTCGGTCAGCGCAGACAGCACCTCCGCCGGGACGGTCATCCCCTGCCAGTCCGGCACCTCATAGCCGTCGTTGGAGGCAAAGAGGATGGTGCCCTCGGTGTCGCAGAGCATCACATCCGTGTCCACCAGCCGAGCCACTGCCCCCAGATAGTACTGGAATGCGTCGTCCTGGAGCTGATCCTCTCCCCGGTTGATGACCTGGGCGGCCATGGCCGCCACATAGCCGGACTTCTCCTCCAGGCCGTCCTTCTGGTCACGGATGGAGTATTGGTAGCTCAGGGTGGTAAAGGCGATGGCCAGCACCACGAAGGAGGTCAAAATCATCCCGGCAGTCAGGGCAAAATGCCGTTTGAACATACTATTCAAAACGATTTCCCCCTTTCCGTCGCTCTGTCAGTTTGCAGTCAGCAGCTCGAACTTGTAGCCTACACCCCAGACGGTTTTCAGGCTCCACTGGTCGGAGACCCCCTCCAGTTTCTCCCGGAGGCGCTTGATGTGTACATCCACCGTCCGGCTGTCGCCGAAGTAGTCAAAGCCCCACACCTCGTCCAGCAGCTGGTTCCGGGTGAACACCCGGTTGGGAGAGGAGGCCAGATGAAACAGCAGCTCCATCTCCTTTGGGGGTGTGTCCACCCGTTTGCCGTCCACCAGCAGCTCGTAGGACTCCATATTGATGGTCAGCTTGTCGAAGGTCAGCTTTTTGGGGTTGGCCTCCTCGGCGCCGCCGTACCGCCGCAGGACGGCATGGATACGGGCCAGCACCTCCTTCATCTCGAAGGGCTTGACGATGTAGTCATCCGCCCCCATCTCCAGACCGGTGACCTTGTCCGTGGTCTCTCCCTTGGCGGTGAGCATGATGACAGGAGTTTTGGAGGTCTCCCGGATCTTCTTGCACACCCCCCAGCCGTCCAGCACCGGGAGCATCAGATCCAGCAGCACCAGATCCGGCTGGTAGCTGCGAAACAGCTCCACGCCTTTGCCCCCGTCCGAGGCGATCTGGGTCTCGAAGCCCTCCTTCTCCAGATAGAGCTGGAGCAGCTGGGCGATGTTGTTGTCGTCCTCGACGATCAATACCTTGGTCATGGCAAATTCCCCTTTTCTGCGGACGCTTTTCCGGGAGTAGGGCGTCCGCCATTATCCTGATTGACTGTCATTATACCGTAACTGGCGGCGGAGGGGTGAATTTTTTGTAAATCACCGGAAAAAGCGGTCATAATTCTCCGCCGCCCGGCGGCTCACTGCCCCGGCCAGGGCCGGGTCCCGGCGCATTCGGAGCGGCAGCGACCAGTATTCCCTCATCAGCCGTCCCTCTCTCTCCCGGTCTCCCGGGGGTGCGGCCAGCCGAAGCACCGGGCCGGGCGGCAGCTCCTCCGCCCGCTGACCGGGCCGCTCCGCCAGCGTCCGGCACCGCCGGGCGGTGTAGGCCAGGAGGAAGGGCAGATCGTCCCGGTTCCTGGGTCCCGGCTCCAGCTCCGGCAAGGGCGGCAGCGGTCCGGAGGCCAGCGTCTCCGCTGTCTCTCTCAGCCAGGGCTGGGAGATGTAGAGCAGCACCAGCCCACCCCGGGCCGTTCCCCGGTCAAAGGGGGTGTCCTCCAGAGCCAACGCCTTTGCCAGCCGACCGGCCAGGGCATCGGCATCTCCCCTCCCGGCCAGAGCGGGGGCCAGCCCGGAGACCAGCGTCCCGGTTTCCGTCCGCAGCCGCAGGGGGATGGACTCCGGCAGATCGGCAAAGCCCAGGCTGTGGGCGGCGGCGGTCAGCCACTCTGCGGCGGACCGGTAGCAATCGGTGAGCTGGTTCATGGGGACCTCCCTCCGGGGCGTGATTTTTCCTTCTGCTTTTCCTCTATTATAGGGTAGTCTGGTGAATTTTACAAGGGTGCCCCAGTGCGAACGGGTCAATCCCGGCGTTGGCGCTTGCAATCCGTTCAAAACTGTGCTACCCTGTCTCTGGCCCCATCCGGGGCTGGGTGCTGTCCAATACGGTGGCGGTTGGTCCCCTTTCACGGGGGCAGCTTCTTTTGCCCCCTGATTTCAGGAGAGGGGGGCTGCCCGATGAGTACATCCGAAGTATTTCAGCTTTGTCTTGTCATCATTGGTGTCATCAGCCTGGTTCTACAGGCAAAAAAGAAGTAACCGCCCTAGCCTCACAAGCAAGCGGTTACTTCTGTAACTATTAGCCAGGGGGCCAACCGTTGCCGGACAGCACCCTTGTTCTGCTTATAGTATAACCCCGAAGGGGAAAATCGTCAAGGCTTTTCTACACGTCTCACTGCTTCAGAGCGGTCTGATCCTCTTTCACTGAGATGCGGAAGCAGTTGTAGCCTGCCAGGGCGTGGTCGATCTCGATGGAATAATCGATCTCCAGATTTCCTCCGGTGGGAGAGATGGAGGAGTCCAGGCGGGAGGTGGCGATGCCCACCTCCAGATTGCCGTAGGGGGTGCTGTACAGGGACAGGTGCCGCCGCCCCTCCTCGAATACCATCTGGGAGCAGACCGTCCCCGTGCGCAGCAGCGTTACCCGGGGGCCCCGGATCTGGAAGGTGGTGGTGGTCCCCTCCATGCCTGTGACCTCGCTCTCCTGGTAGCTCAGCTCGTAGCCGTCCCCCATCTGGGTCAGCTGTCCCGCCGTCATCAGCTGGACGGCGTCGTTGTCTGTGCCTTCGTACTCCTGGGCCCCCCGGATGGATATGATAACGTCCTTTGTCATAACAATATCTCCTCAGTACTGCTCGATGTCCACCCGCTCCACCGGCTCGGTGACGGGGCGGCCCAGGAAGCGGGAGGCCAGCTCTCGGAAGCCCTGGGCGTCGCTGACGTACCAGCGGCAGCGGCCCACGTGGTCGGCGGAGGCCAGGCTGTCATGCTCCGAGAGCCACCGACCCACCTCATGGGCGGCCTCCGCCCCGGAGTCCACCAACTGTACCTCCGGCCCCATAAACGCACCGATGACCTCCCGAATCAGCGGATAGTGTGTGCAGCCCAGCACCAGAACATCCACCCCCGCCTCTTTTAATGGGGTCAGATAGTCCCGGGCCACCGTATCGATGACCACGTCTCCCGGCCGGGTGCGTCCGTTTTCCACCAGGGGCACGAACAGTGGGCAGGCAGCGGCGTAAATTTCTGCCTCAGGGGCCAGCGTGCGGATGACCCGCTCGTAGGCCCCGGTGGAGATGGTGGCCTGGGTGGCGATCAACCCGATCTTCCCGTTCCGGGTCAGTTGGACCGCCCGGCAGGCGGTGGGCTCCACCACTCCGAACATGGGGATGTCCTGCTCTGCCTTTAGCACGTCGATGGCGGTGGAGTTGACGGTGCCGCAGGCGATGACCACCGTTTTCAGGTCAAAGGTGCGGAGAAAGGCCACGTCCTGCCGGGCGTAGCGGGTAATAATCTCCCGGCTCCGGCCCCCGTAGGGCACTCGGCCGGTGTCGCCGAAGTAAATAATGTCCTCGCCCGGCATCCGGGCCAGCAGCTCCCGAACGGAGGTCAGTCCCCCCAGGCCGGAGTCGAAAACGCCGATGGGTCGGTTGTCCATGAAATGTCACCCCTCTGGGAATGAGCGTGAAGGGCGCAGCAAACGACGTCCCTCACAGGTCATTATATCATACGTCATTCAAAGAGGAAAGACAAGGAAAACTTTTCGAAAATTGCAAGTGCAAGTTGAACACATCCGCGAAAAATTTTTAATAGAG
>JAJQEM010000052.1 GCA_021201635.1 Clostridiales bacterium
CTCTATTAAAAATTTTTCGCGGATGTGTTCAACTTGCACTTGCAATTTTCGTTTACTTTTACTTTACTTTTCCCCTGCCTTATTATATAATGCAAAATGCGGCTGCCGGTGCGGCGGTCTGCATCAGGACTCCCTTGCCGGGTGCGGCGCTGCACTCAGATCAGACAGAGAGGAAACGGAACGGAACATGAAGAAATATAAGACAAAGTTTTGGAGCAGGAACGTGCCAAAGGCCATCCTGACGGGTCGGTATGCGCTGAAATCGGAGCTTGTCTCCGATGTGCGGCTGGAGGACAGCATTCTGGAGGTCTGCCTGGACACAGAGGTCGGCACGCCGGATCAGTGCTGGCTGTTTCTGTACGACAGGAAGGACAGTCTCTTTAAGAGTGCTTTTCTGGAGGCGTTAGAGTATAATGACCGGACATTCCGCTTTGCGCTTGACGACGGCTTCCTTGACAGTATGCGTGGGACGGACGCCATCCAGCAGGGACGGTTGTGCCTGGCTCTCCAGTGGAAACGGCAGTTCTCCTGTTTCTTTCTCAAGTACCCGGACAGAGCCGGCGCCCGGCTGGCGCTGCAGGGGGATTTCTCTGTCTTTTTTTCCAAAGGGGGGCTGCTGTCGGCGAAGTTTGTCGATGTGAAGCAGTATCTGAAAACAGCAAGGATCAGAGAAAAGGACGGTCAGCTGCTTCAGCAGACATTCGACGCTTTTCTGGTGAGCAATCTGGCGGTCTGCGAGGGGATCTATTCTGCTCAACTCAAGAGCGAGGGTGAAGGACGTCTCTCCGTCTCTCTCTCAGCACTGGGAGAGACGGCGATTCAAAGCTGTTATCTGTTGCTCCGGGAGAGTGGAAACGAAATGCGCAAGCTGATCCTTCCGGGAACGTTCGACCATGAGTGGGCGCACTTTGACCTTTCCCAGATGGATGCCGACGTCTTGTGGAGCGACAGTGACTTGATGTGCTATGTTGCGTTCGACCTCGGGACTGCCTATGTGTACAGCAGACTGAGACAGGGAGAGGACATCAATTGGCAACAGACAGCAAAGGCCGATGGGCTGTTCCCCACCTCCTGTCTGTGGCAGGACAGCGGACGTTATTTTGGCATCGCCGCCCGGGTACAGAGGGACAATGGGGCATTTCAGCTTCTGTTCGTGCCCACTGCAAAAAGAAATACACTGGTCCTGCAGTGGCACGCCGCCCAACAGGCGCAGCTGCTGATGGCTGGCAAGGTGTGGCACCACGGAGGGACCGGAAAGGAGAAAAAGTATCCGTTTGCATTCTCTGTCATCATGTCTGTCTACAACGTGGAGAGCTACATTGATGAGGCGATAGATTGCTTATTGCAGCAGGACATCGGTTTTCTGGAGAATATTCAGCTGATTTTGGTAGACGATGGTTCAAAAGATCAGTCTGGAGCCATTTGTGACTGCTATGCAGAGCAGTATCCCAATAACGTGATTGTACTCCATAAAGAAAATGGAGGACTTTCGTCTGCACGAAACGCCGGGAAGAAATTGGCAACAGGCAAGTATATCAGCTTCTTTGACCCTGACGACAAACTGTCGCTGAATACCTTCTCTACGGTCAAGCATTATTTTGACCGATGGTATGACAGAACGGACATTGTCACGATCCCTCTTTTTTATTTTGAAGCGAGACAGGTCTCCCATGAGAAGAATTACAAATTCAACAAGGGCAGTCGCGTGATCGATCTCTGGCAAGATCCGACCGGCGGGTGCATGACTGCGGCTGCCAGCTTTTATAAGCGGGAATTCGTCCAGAAATTCGACTTTGACACGTCTCTGCCCGCTGCTGAAGATTTTTATTATAATATGCGGCTGTTCTCCGAGAAAATGAGCCTGGGTGTCGTGGCGGAGTGTCAGTACTGGTACAGAAAGAGAGCGGAGAGCGGCTCCTTGATCAACGGATATGCGTCAAGCAAGGCCTGCTATAAGGAGTACTTTGAAAAGTGCGCCTTTTCTGTTTTTGACTTGTATCAGGAGAAATATGGATTCATCCCTCAGTTTGCTCAGTATATGGTCATGATGGACCTGCAATGGAGATTCCGCACAAAAAAAATACCGGAGGGGGTGCTGTCGTCTAGTGAACATCAAGATTATTTGGAAAGAATGAGAAAAACGCTTCAAAGCATTGATGACGAGATGATTTTGAAGCAGAAGATGATGAGTTATGGACACTTTGCTCAGGCGTTTGAGATGAAATACGGCATATCCCCTGCAGTTCGTTATCGGTTTAATGACGCTCAAGTATATTGCAAGGATGTGCTGATAGCTCAAGCCAGCAGTTTTGCCGAACATTTCGATTTCATCAGGGTCAAGGGAGAAACTTTGACTCTGGAAGGATACATGGTGCTGGTAGGTTTCCCGGATGATATAGCTGTTGATATTTATGCCGCTGTCGGAGACAATTATTATCCTTGCAGGCGGGTAGATAGAGAGCTTGACAATTCCAATTGCTTTGGAAAAACACGCAGTACATACGCATTTTACGGCGAGGTTCCCCTCGTTTCAGAGAACTTGAATCGTAAACTACGCATGGCTATGGTGGTGAACGGTCATCTGATCATCGGCAAGAGATACGGATATGGGAGATTCTGCCCTATTACAAACACACATGCGAATCAGTATTATTATGTAAACAATGGTCTTGTGTTGTTCGGAAGACGGGACGGCATTGAACTGCAAGCACCCACCATGGAACGAGCCGAGTACGAAGCGCTTTACACGCAGGAGCTGCTGGAAAAGTGCGAGGCGGCAGCTGCGCCGAGGGCGTTCCCCCTGCCGGTGTTCCCGTCTACATTGACCCGGGAAAAGTATGAGGAGATCGTTCGGCTGCGGCAGTTTGCCCTGACCGCAGAGAAGAAGCGGCCCATTTGGCTCATCTCCGACAGCTTGACCATAGCGGACGACAACGGCGCAGCGCTCTTCAAGTATCTGATGCAGCAGGAGGACCTTCCAGCAGATGTCTATTTTGTGATTCGGGAGGATTGTCCGGACTATGAGAAGATGGCGGCGATCGGCCCGGTGCTGGCCTTTGGGAGCGAAGAACACCTAAAGATTCATCTGATTGCCGATTTGGCCATCGGCTCTCAATCCGCCGATTTTGTGATTACTCCATTTTGTAAGGATACGGCTTATTATGGAGACCGCATCTATTATTATGATTTGCTGAGTAATCAGAAATATGTTTTCCTACAGCACGGAATTATAAAAGTTGATTTAACGAAATATCTGCAAAAATATCACAGAAATATATCTGGTTTAGTTACCTCAGCAAACAGGGAATACCAGTCTATTCTTGACTATCCCTATTACTATGATGCGAATACAGTATGGCTAACCGGACTTCCAAGATTTGATTACTTATACGAGGATTCCAGAAAACAAATCACAGTCATGCCCACATGGAGAACGTTCTTGAATGGCACTAAAGGAAAGGACCTAGAGCGTAGTGAATTTTATTGTTTCTATAAAGAGCTACTTACAGATTACGAATTGAAACGTGTTTTGAAGGAAAAAGGGTATACAGTTGCGCTCAAGCTCCACCCAGAGTTGCTCCAATATGAAGCGTTGTTCAAGGACCTGGGAGCAGAGATCCTTGATGCAGAAATCCCCTATCGAAAGGTATATGCTGAAAGCAACGTGATGGTCACGGACTATTCCAGCACAGCAATGGAATTTGCTTATATGCGGAAACCGGTGGTTTATTGCCAATTTGACAAGAAAAAGTTTTTTGAGAGACACTATGCCCACGGTTATTTCAGCTATGAGGACGACGGCTTCGGCCCGGTCACCACAACGGTGGAGGAGACGGTGCAGGAGATTATCAAGCTGGTGGAGAATGACTGCCGCATGGAGCAGAAATACCTGGACCGCTGCAACGCATTCTTCCCGGTGAACGATTACCACAACTGCGAGCAGGTCTATCAGAAATTGAAGGAGCTGTAACCAAGCGAATACGGACAGCACAACAGGAGGAGACCATGGTATGTCTTTGAAGGTATCCATCAACAACGGCACGATTTGTATTGCAAGGACCCCGGAAAAGGTCCCTCTGCTGTCCGACACGTTTGAAAACCGTCGGCAGCTGCTCGGCGACTATTGTATGCTGCCCCTTGGGAGCTTCCCATTTTACAATCGGTACACGGTCCCCTATCCGATCACGCCGTCGGAGAATGAGAAGCTCTACCTGTTCCGGGAGCTGACTGATGAGGAGCGGCAGCTCGCCCTGGAGCAGGAGCATACCTGCACGACGGCAGAACAGGCGGCGGACCTGGAGACCATGAAGAAAATTGAAACCGTGTTCGGCGTCCGCCTCTGGAGCGACGAGGACGAGGCGGAGCTGGCCCGTCAGGCGGAGCACGGCTCGCTGGAGGACGCCGACGAGGAGCTGGCCTCCGATGTCGACAACGACGAGGATACAGGGGGCCGCCTGGAGACGCAATCAGAGACGGACCAGTCGCTTTACATTGCGGTTTTTTCCCACAGTAAGAAGCTGTTCGCCGTCATTGCCGCCAGAGAGCGGGTCTACCGTTATCTGGTACGGTTTATCTACCGGGTCAAAAAAATTCATTTCACCAAAACGGATCTGGTCTTTGACCTGTGGGCCAAGCTTGAAAATCCATATCATTTGAACGTGGGCCAGACACGTCTGGCTATCTCTGAGGCCCGGGGAGCAGCTGTCGATCTGGTACAGGAGAAGCACGCCACCGGCGGAAAAAATGTCAAACAGGGAAAATACCGGGTCTCATTCTCGATTCCGATCTCTGCCCTCTCTGACTTCAGCGCCGGGGAGAACAGCCCTGTCCCGCTGGGAGGAAATTTATGCTCGGTGGCAGTCCAGATCGATGACTGTTCCGCCATATATCTCCTGTCAAAAAAAGCATCCAACAAAACAGAGCATGGCATAAAACACAGCGTCCGTGAGGCATGGGTGCCCTTGACAGCCATATATGCCCAGGATATGGCACTCCACGTGCGGCGTACTGCGCACGGGACGTATATCTTTATAAAGCGCCATATGGAGCCGATAGAATATACCCCTTGGTTCCGCTTTATGGAATCGATACCGGTGTCTGCGCTTTTGTTTTACGTGGCACGACTGATGAACCATCTGCCATTCCGAAAAAAAGTGGCGCTGTTCTATGAAAAGTATTCGGCAAAAGCAGAAGAAGGGACATATGAGCTGTTTCAACGCTGCGTATCCAGTAAACGAACCAGATGTTATTACGTCATCGACAAAACAGCGCCAGATTACCAGCGCATCAAGGACAATCCCCGTGTGGTAAAGAAGTTTTCCTTCAAATATTACTGGCTGTTCTTTCATGTCAACTACTTCATTGCGACGGATTCTCCCATCCATCTCAGCCTTTTGAATGCAAACAATCGTTATATCCGTTGGAATTGCATCCGGCACCCGTTCATTTTCCTCCAGCACGGCATCACCTATTTGAAACGCCACGGAGAGTGGTCCACCTATCTGAAGGACCATCCCGGCGAGGTAAACTATGTGATCGTCAGCAGTAAAAAGGAGAAGTGTGTGGTGGCGGAGACGTTCCACCTCAATCCCGATCACATTTTTAAGACGGGAATGCCTATATTCGACAGCTGCGAGTACAAGCATATAAACCAGGACTCCCCGGATAAAATCACCATTATGCTGACCTGGAAGCCTTACGAGGAATCGCTGGACAACTATGAGGACTCCACCTATTATCGGTACACTCTCCAGGTGTATGAGATGCTGCTGAAGTATGTGGACCGCTCTCAGATCAACATCGTCGCCCATCCCCGTGCCTATGACCTGCTGATGACCACCAGCCTCCACGACCTGGTGTGGACGAAGCCTATCTCGGAGGTGCTCAAGGAGTCCAAGTTGCTCATCACCGACTACTCCTCCGTTTGCTGGAATTCCTTCTATCAGGGCGGCGGCGTGGTGTTCTTCCAGCCCGATCTGGACGCCTATGAGGCATATATCGGCAAGCTCGTCCCCCAGGCGGACGAATATATCGGCCCCCGGACGTTTACCATTGAGGAGCTGGAGCAGGTCATCTCCGCCGGAGTCCCGGACGGCACGGTCCATCTGGACCAGTTCCGGACAGAGGAATTTGAACGGCGATATAACGAGATCAACGAGTTCCATGACGGTAAGAACACAGAGCGGGTTTACAAGGTGTTGAAGAAACACAAATTCATTTGACCGTCGCAGCAACCCTCTCAAACGATCAGGCCCGGTGTCTCTGTTGTCAGAGGCACCGGGCCATTGTGTATCAATTTGTGGTCTTTTCCCGCTTTTTCAGGGGCCGCTTGTTCCCCTGGGCGTCCACGATGTAGGTATTATCCAACTGGCTCCGCAGAGACGCCTTGACGGCGTCGATGTACTCCCGACGGAGGGCGTCCCGCTCTGCCAGCTCCGCCTCCGTCAGGCCCCCGGCCTTGGCCTTCCGGGCCAGCTCGTTGATGCGGTCGATCTTTTCCTGATTCATGCGCTTTCTCCTTTTTTACAGATACCGTTCCATCTCGATGTTGACCCGTCCCTTTTTGGACAGACCGCCAGTCTCCGCCAGGCGGCACCGGCCCAGGCCACGGCAGGAGATCACGTCTCCCGCTTTCACCGCCAGGTCGGTCCGCTCTGTCTCCTTCCAGTTCACCGACACCCGGCCCGCCCGGATGTAGTCCGCCATCTTCGCCCGGCTGACGGAGAAGCCCGCTGCCGCCACAGCGTCCAGCCGCAGGGTGGCCACCGTGTCGTGGATGCGTTTGACCTCCTGAACGGGGATATGGAGCTGCTCCAGCCCTACCTGGGTCACGGACAGCTTTGTCCGCCCGGCGGAGGTGAAGTTTTGCAGCAGCCACGGGGCGACCTCGGAGAGCACCAGCAGGTCGCAGCTGGACGGAGCCACCAGCAGGTCGCCCACCGTCTCCCGCTTGATGCCCTGGCCCATGAGGGAGCCAAGAATATCCCGGTGGGTCAGGCTGTCCCCGGCATACCAGGTAGCCCGGAGGACGGCGATAGGGGCCTCGTCAAAGTCATCCCACTCCATCCAGTCCGGCAGCAGGACACACACCCTGCGCTGGGCCTCCTCATAGCCGCCCCAGAACCGATGGGGCGGGTCGCCCAGAGCGTGCAAAAGGCTCCCCACGGCGTTCTGCTCGTCGGGAGAGAGAAAGTGGGTCACCTGGGGGACGGAACGCTGCCCGGCAGCCTGTATCTGGTCCCACGTCCGGCCCAGGAGCAGCCGCTCCTCCGGGGTGCGGGGCAGCTTGTTTAAAAGCTCTGATCTGTTCATGGTCAGATTGTAGCAGATGGCGGGGGAAAGGTCAATCGTTCTCTTTGAATAGATTCATCGAAAAAACAGACCAGCCCCTTCCCATTTCCTCCCTGAACCGGTATAATAGAGCCTGTGAGGACTGCAAAGTCCCCTTTTCTGCGAGAAGGAGGCCCCCTTTATGGAACAACAAACCCGTGTGGCCCTGCTGGCCATTGTGGTGGAGGACCCGGACGCCGTGCCACAGCTCAACGAGCTGCTCCACCAGTACAGCCCCTACATCATTGGCCGGATGGGACTGCCCTATCCGGCACGGAACGTCAGCCTGATCTCCGTCATGCTGGACGCCCCCAACGATGCCATCTCCGCCCTCTCCGGCAAGGTGGGACGG
This sequence comes from Clostridiales bacterium, assembly GCA_021201635.1. Lineage (GTDB taxonomy): Bacteria > Bacillota > Clostridia > Oscillospirales > Oscillospiraceae > Onthomonas. The sequence continues at coordinate 7,682 of JAJQEM010000052.1, forward strand.
CTGGAGGGTGTCTCCGCCAAGGTGGTCTACGCCAGATTGGAGGAGTGAGCGATGGAGCGGATGTTTGCCTATTCCTGCGGCCCGGAGGAGGTGGAACGCTACGCCCGGTTCGGTCCGGAGTTCGGCTTTCAGGTGACCTGCACGGCGGAGCGCCCCCTGCCGGAAAACGCCGCCCTGGCCCAGGGCTATGACGCCGTGGCCATCGCCGCCGCCCGGCAAATCACCGCCGGGATGATCGACGTCTATCAGGCGGGTGGGGCAAGGCTCATCAATGCCCGGCCCATCGGGGTGGACAATATCGACCTGGCCCACGCCAGGGCGGTGGGGATGGCCGTCACCCGGAACACTTACTCCCCCTCCAGCGTGGCGGATTACGCCGTCATGCTGGCCCTTATGGTCACCCGGCACACCAAGGCCGCCCTGCTGCGCAATCAGGGTCAGGACTATCGGTTTGAGCCGTTCCTGGGCCGGGAACTGCACACCATGACGGTGGGTATCCTGGGCACCGGGAGCATCGGCAGCGTGGCCGCCCGGCGGTTTGCCGCCTTTGGCTGCCGTGTGCTGGCCTGGAGCCGCCACCAGCGGCCCGAGCTGGCGGGCATCGTCCGGTATGTCCCTCTGGAGAAACTGCTGGCGGAGAGCGACCTCGTCTCCCTCCACCTGTCCTCCACCCCGGCCACCCGCTACCTTCTGAACGGGGAGACCCTGGGGCAGATGAAGCAGGGGGCTTATCTCGTCAACACTGCCCGGGGAGACCTGGTGGACAACGCCGCCCTTATCCGGGCGCTGGAGTCCGGACATCTGGCGGGGGCCGCCCTGGACGTATTCGATGGAGACCGGTCGGTCTATTACCTGGACCACTGCAACCAGGTCATGGGCAACCACGACATGGCCATTCTCAGCGCCATGCCCAACGTCATCATGACCCCTCACCTGGCCTTCTGGACGGAGAGCGCAGCCGACGATATGGTGCGCAACTCTCTGGAGGCCGCCCGGCAGTTCTTTGACGGGAAGGAGTGCCCTCTGCGGGTGGTGTGACGAAAAAAAGCGGCTGGCAGCTTCGTGCCAGCCGCTTTGATTTGTCTGTGGGGTAAAGCTGTTATGCGTTCGCCCGGTTTTTCCGACACCGCACCTCTCCCACGATGCCCATCACAATGGAGATCACAACGACGCAGAACCAGAAGTAGAACTCGTACATCGTCGTGTAAAATCCGACGCCGCTGTCATAGGGGATCTCCTGATAGGTGAGTTTGTTCACCGGGATGCTCAGAAGCAGGCCCAGGAAATAGCCTGTCGTCATGCAGCCCGCAGCGATGTTGTAGTTGAGCAGCCGGACGATGAGCACCGGGACCCAGTAGAAGAGAAAGCCCCTGTTCGCCGCCCAATCAAAGGGATAAAAGGGGTTATCCGTCCCCATGGTCGCCAGGATCAGCAGATAGAGCACGTAGAATACCAGAAATACCAGCATATGGACGACGGCGCCGGCGAAGCGGTGCTGACGGCCCTTTTCGATCAAATCGGTCCCTTTCATCCTTTGCAGCTCCTTTCCAAGTACCAAATCAACTAATACCTTCATTTTTAGTACGAAAATTGCAAGTGCAAGTTGAACACATCCGCGAAAAATTTTTAATAGAGT
>JAJQEM010000164.1 GCA_021201635.1 Clostridiales bacterium
TTGTTTACATAATTGTACAACAGCCTGAGAGAAAAGTAAATGCTGTTGCCCTGGCATTGGCGTTGCTCCCTCTTGACATCCCCCGCCCTGACGTGATAACATAGACAAAACGAAGGCGTTTTGCAGAGATGCAAGGCGTCTTTGTCTCGTTTTTGGGGCAGAGGGGCTCCCCCTGCCCCTGCGGAGAGAGAAAAGGGTGATTCTATGTATGAAATGGATCTGGTCGAGCGGGCCAACTCGGTCAACGAGCTGCTGGCCCGGTACGGCGTGAAGTTCGGCATCTACAAGAACGGGACGTTCAAGGAGCAGCTGTTCCCCTTTGACGCCATCCCCCGGGTCATCCCGGCAGACGAATTCGACCTGCTGGACCGGGGCCTGCGTCAGCGGGTGAAGGCGCTGAACTTGTTTCTGGAGGACATATACAACGAGAAGAAAATCGTCCGGGACCGGGTGGTGCCGGAGGAGTTTATCTACGCCTCCAGCGGCTATCTGCCCCAGTGCGAGGGCATCCGGCCCTCCGGCGGCGTATTCTCCCACATCTCCGGCATTGATCTGGTGCTGGGGAAGGACGGGAGCTGGTACATTCTGGAGGACAATCTCCGGGTGCCCTCCGGGGCCTCCTATCCCCTGATCGTCCGGGACCTTTGCCGCCGGAGCAGCCCCCGCACCTTCCAGGAGTTCCACATTGAGGACAACCGGAACTATGCCCAGCTGCTGCGCCACACCATGGACTATGCCAACGTGGGAGGGCTGACGGTGGTACTCACCCCCGGGCGGTACAACGCCGCCTATTTTGAGCGCTCCTATCTGGCGGAGCAGACCCACTCTCCCCTGGTCAGCGGTCAGGACCTGGTGGTGGAGGAGGACGGGGTCTACCTTCTGGACTACACCGGCAAAAAGGAGCGGGTAGGGGCGGTCTACCGCCGCATTTCCGACGATTTCCTGGACCCCCTCAGCTTCCGTCCGGAGTCTCTCATCGGCGTGCCCGGCCTGTTCCAGGCCTATCGGAAGGGCCAGGTGGCCATTCTCAACGCCCCGGGCAACGGGGTGGCGGATGACAAGGGCATCTATTACTTCGTCCCCAAAATGATTCAATACTATCTGGCAGAGCAGCCTATCCTCTCCAACGCCCCCACCTATCTGCCCTTCTACGAGGAGGACATGAAATACGTTCTGGAGTATCTGGACACCCTGGTGCTCAAGGACGTGGCCGAGGCGGGGGGCTACGGCGTAGTCTTTGGCAGCAAGATGTCCGCCCGGCAGAAGGAGGACTTTGTGGCCCTGCTCAAGGCCGAACCCCGCCGGTTTATCGCCTAGGAGGTCATCGACTTCCAGGACCTGGACATCATGGAGGGCGGCGTCCGGGTCCCCCGGAAGGCCGACCTGCGGGCCTTCGTTCTCTCCGCCGAGGAGCCGGTGGTGTGGAAGAGCGGCCTGACCCGGTTCTCCCGGAACCCGGATTCCTTCATTGTCAACTCATCTCAGGGAGGAGGATTTAAGGACACATGGGTATTAAGTCGATAGAGGTTACCGACCGGCTGTACTGGCTGGGCCGGTATTCCGAGCGGGTATACACCTCCCTCCGGCTGTTCGCCAAGAGCTATGACGATATGCTGGACAAGGGAGACACCTATGGGGAGCTGTGCCGCTCCCTGGAGATCCCCAACATCTACCCCACGGCGCAGAACTTTCTCCGCCGCTACCCCTTTGACGAAAGCGACCCCAACTCCATCGCCAGCAACCTCCGCCGGGCCTATGACAACGCCGTCGAGCTGCGCCAGGAGATCGGCACCGAGGAGCTGAGCTACATCCAGCTGGCGGTCTACGAGATGAACCGTGCCCGGCTCAGCGACGCCCCCATGCTGGAATTTCAGAAGATCGCAGACAACATCCTGGCCTTCTGGGGCATTATCGACGACCAGGTGGAGGACGAGAACACCCGGAATATCATCAAGGTGGGCAAACGGGTGGAGCGCATCGACCTCTTTGGACGGCTCCACGCCTCCCAGGTGGACCTGCACCGGGAGGTCCGGCGGCTCCAGGGCCGCATCGACCGGTGTACCATCCGGTATGACCGGGCGTGCCTGGCGGAGCTGGGCCGCCTGGTGGAGGCGGAACCTCTGGACTACAGCGCCATCGTACAGACGGTGGAACGGCTGACGGCGGTGTGAGATGGCGGAGACGCTGTGTTATGCGTACGAGCTGAATCTCCGGTTCTCCCGCCCTGCCCATGACCACAGCTACCTTCTTCGTCTCTCTCCCCCGTCCAATGAAGGGCAGCAGGTTTTGGAGCAGCGGCTGGAGCTGTCCCCCTCCCATGAGGGGGCGGAGACCGCCGACGCCTTTGGCAATCGCTGCCTTTACGGGCACATTTCCCGGTCCCATCAGCAGTTTCAGGCCGTCGCCACCGGACGAGTGCGCACCGGCCTGTCCGACGGAGTGGCCGAGCCAGACCCGGTTCGATGGGGCATGATGAAGTCCCCCTCCCCCTACACCCTGCCCGGCCCGCAGCTGCTGGCCCTGTCCCGCCGTCTGGCGGATGACCGTGACCGCTCCCCCCTGGAGCGGGCCTGGGCGCTGGCCCATGGAGTACACAGTGAGCTGACCTACTGCCCCCGGGTGACGGACGCCCGCACCACCGCCGAGGAGGCTCTGGCTCTGGGCGAGGGGGTCTGCCAGGACTACGCCCACATTTTGCTGGCTCTCTGCCGTCTGGAGAACATTCCCGCCCGGTACGCAGCGGGAATGCTGGTGGGCGAGGGGGCCAGCCACGCCTGGGTGGAGGTGCTCAGCCAGGGCCGCTGGTACGGCCTGGACCCCACCAACCTCCTCCCCGTCCGGGAGCAGCACATTCTTCTGGCCCGAGGCCGGGACTGCGGAGACTGCCCCCTGAACCGGGGCAGCTTTTTGGGCGGCGGCGACCAGCTCCAGACCGTCCGGGTGTCCGTCCATCCCGTTACGACCCCTTGATTTGTTCCGTTCCAAACAAAAAGGAGGAAGCAGTATGATACAGACAGTGGCATCCATTCCCCTGCCTGTTTTTGAAAATCTGGTCATCCAGAAAAACCGCCTGACCCCCACCGGAGGCCAGGACTGCGGCAAGCGCATCAGCATCGTCACCGGTATCCACGGGGACGAGCTGGAGGGGCAGTATGTCTGCTACCAGGTGAACCGGCGCATTGCCGCCCACCCGGAGTATCTGGCAGGGACGGTGGACCTGTACCCCGCCATGAATCCTCTGGGCATCGACTCCATCACCCGGGGCATTCCTGGCTTTGACCTGGACATGAACCGGCTCTTTCCCGGCAGCCGGGACGGGGCGATGACGGAGGACATGGCCGCCCGCATTATGGAGGACCTGCTGGGCTCCGACCTGTGCGTGGACATCCACGCCAGCAACATCTATCTCACCGAGCTGCCCCAGATCCGCATCAACGAGCTGTTCCGGGACCGGCTGATGGACTATGCAAAGCTGGCCAACGTGGACTTTATCTGGGTCCACGGGGCCAGCACCGTGCTGGAGTCCACCCTGGCCCACAGTCTCAACAGCCGGGACGTGCCCACCCTGGTGGTGGAGATGGGGGTGGGGATGCGCCTGACCCCGGCCTACGGTGACCAGCTCACCGAGGGCATTTTCCGGCTCATGGCGGAGCTGGGCATCTGGACGGGGCCGGTGGCCCCGGTGCGCACTCCCCTCATCTCCGAGGAGGACGACGCCATCTGCTATTTAAACGCCCCCGTCTCCGGCATCTTTTTGAAGGAGCAGCCCCACGGGGCCATCCTGTCCGCCGGAGATCGCATCGGCTCCGTGGTGAACCCCCTCACCGGAGAGCTGCTCCGGGAGATCACCGCCCCGGCGGACGGGCTGCTGTTCACCATTCGGGAGTATCCCGTGGTGGACGAGGGCTCTCTGCTGGCCCGTATCCGGAAGGAGGCGAAGTGACATGAGACAGTCGGTCATCTATGAAATTCCCTCCCTCTACCGGGAGAATTTCCGGGTCCACGGCTACACCTTCGGCCAGGGGGAGCGCTCCCTCTGCGTGGTGGGCAGCCTCCGGGGCAACGAGTATCAGCAAATTTACACCTGCTCCCAGCTGGTAAAGGCCCTCCGCCGGGCTGAACAGCGGGGGGAGCTGAATCCGGGGAAGGAAATTCTGGTGCTCCCCTCCCTGAACCCCTACTCCATGAACGTGGGCAAGCGGTTCTGGCCCACGGACAACACGGACATCAACCGGATGTTCCCCGGCTACGACCTGGGGGAGACCACTCAGCGCATCGCCGACGGGGTGTTCCGCCAAATTTCCCGGTATGACAACGGCATCCAGCTGGCCTCCTTCTATATGCCGGGCCGGTTCCTGCCCCATATCCGCATTATGCGCACCGGGTTTGAGAACGTGGAAAAGGCGGAGTGGTTCGGCATGCCCCACATCGTCCTCCGGGACCCCCGGCCCTACGACACCACCACCCTGAACTACAACTGGCAGATCTGGGACACCAACGCCTACAGCCTCTATACCACGACCACCACCTCCATCGACGAGGAGAGCGCCGATCAGGCGGTGCGGGCCATCTTCCGGTTCCTCAGCCGGGAGGGCATCCTCAACCGGCCCATTCAGGGCGGCTTCCGCTCCCAGATCTGGGAGGACGGCAGCCTGGCCTCCGTCCGGCCCCGGTATGCGGGCATCTTCCGCCCCGTCTGCAAGCCGGGAGACCGGGTGGTCGCCGGAGACCCTCTGGCGGAGATTCTGGACCCGGGCGCAGGAGAGGCCATGGAGCGGCTCCTGGCCCCCTGTGACGGGGTTGTGTTCTTTCTCCACGCCGACCCCATGACCTACGCCAACACTGCCGTCGTCAAGCTCCTGCCGGAGCAGGGCTGAATAAAGTGCAAAACGCCCTCCGGGTCTCGCAAACGCGAAGCCCGGAGGGCAGTTTCATGCGTATTTTCAGATCTCACCGTGCATCAGCAGGACCATGACGGCCTTCTGGGCGTGGAGACGGTTCTCCGCCTCATCAAAGATCTCGTCGGCGTGCTGCTCGAACACGTCCTCGGTGATCTCCTCTCCCCGGTGGGCGGGGAGGCAGTGCTGCACCATGCAGCCGGGATGAGCCACGGCCATAAGGTCGGCGTTCACCTGGTATCCGGCGAAGGCCACGGCCCGCTTGGCCCGCTCCTCCTCCTGGCCCATGGAGGCCCAGACATCGGTGAAAATCACGTCGGCGTCCCTGGCCGCCTCAAAGATGTCCCCGGTGAGGGTAAACCGGCTGCCGCCCTGGACGGAGGCGGCGAAGTCCAGCACCTGTTGGTCGGGCCAGTATCCCTTCGGGCAGGCCACGGCAACTTCCATGCCGCATTTCAGGCCGCCCACGATGAGGGAGTTTGCCATATTGTTGCCGTCCCCGATGAAGCAGAGCTTCAGCCCGTCCAGATGGGCCATCCGCTCCCGGACGGTCATCAGGTCCGCCAACACCTGGCAGGGGTGGGCGAAGTCGGTCAGCCCGTTGATGACCGGGATGTCGGCGTATTTGGCCAGGTTTTCCACCTCGGCCTGATCAAAGGTGCGGATCATAATGCCGTCGCAGTAGCGGCTGAGCACCCGGGCAGTGTCCTGGATGGGCTCGCCCCGGCCGATCTGGCTCTCCTTGCCGGAGAGGAACAGGGCGTGGCCTCCCAGCTGGAACATCCCCGTCTCAAAGGAGACCCGGGTGCGGGTGGAATTCTTCTCGAAGATCATGGCCAGGGTCTTGCCCTCCAGATAGTGGTGGGGCAGACCGTGCTGCTGCTCGTATTTCAGCTGATCCGCCAGGTCGAGAATACTCAGAATGTCGTCGCCGGACAGGTCCAGCATCTTTAACAGGTCTTTTTTCATTGCGTTTCGCTCCTCTCATAGACAGGGTTTGTGCGGTGATGCCTTAGCTCAGGCGTTTACCAGTACGTCCTTTACGGCGGCCAGCCCCTTGTCCAGCTCCTCATAGGAGATGGTCAGCGGCGGCAGCAGCCGGATGGTTTTCGGCCCGGCGGTGAGCACCAGAACGTTTTTTCCATAGATTTGCTTGATAAGGGCGGCCCGGTCTGTCCCGTCCTTCAGGACGATACCCACCATCAGGCCCAGGCCCCGGACGGTCTCCACACAGGGGGCGTCCCAGCTGCGGACCGTCTCCATGATGTAACTGCCTTTGGCATTGATCTCCGGCATGTAGTCGTCGCTCAGCACATCCAGCACCGCCAGCGCTGCGCTGGCGGCGATGGGATTGCCGCCGAAGGTGGTGGCGTGGGTGCCGGGGCCGAGGACGTTCCGGCACTTCTTATTCGCCATGACTCCCGCCATGGGGAGGCCTCCGGCGATGCCCTTGGCGAAGGTCACGGCGTCCGGCTGGATGCCGTACTGCTGGAAGCAGAACAGAGAGCCGGTCCGGCCCACGCCGGTCTGCACCTCGTCCACCAGCAGGAGCAGATCCCGCTCCCGGCACCAGTCCGCCACGGACTGGACAAAGCTCTTGTCCAGGGGCAGCACGCCCCCCTCTCCCTGCACCAGCTCCAGCAGGACGGCGCAGGTGTCCTCCCCCGCCTGGGCCTGGACAGAGGCCAGATTGTTGGCCTCGGCATAGCGGAAGCCCTCAGTGAAGGGGAAGAAGTAGTTGTGGAACACCTCCTGGCCCGTGGCCTGGAGGGTGGTGATGGTGCGGCCGTGGAAGGAGTTGCGGAGGGTCACGATGTTGGCCCGGCCCTTGCCGTATTTGTCGAAGGAGTATTTCCGGGCCAGCTTGATAATGCCCTCGTTGGCCTCGCCGCCGCCGTTGGCGAAAAACACGGCGGACATCCCCGTGCGCTTGCAAAGCGTCTCCGCCAGCCGGGCGTAGGGCTCGGTATAGAACAGGTTGGAGGCGTGGGCCAGCTTGTGAGCCTGCTCCTCCACCGCCTTTACCCAGGCGGGATGGCCGTAGCCCAGGGAGTTCACCCCGATGCCGCTGGCAAAGTCGATGTACTCCTCCCCCTCCAGGCCGTAGAGGGTGGCTCCCACGCCATGGTCCAGGGCCACGTCAAAGCGGCCGTAGGTCTGCATGGTGTACTGGTGATCCAGCGCCTTCAATTCTTCAAACGTCATCTTATCTCGCCTCCCAGGTCACAGCAGCATGGTGCCGATGCCCTTGTCCGACAGCATCTCGATCAAAATGGAGTGGGGGATGCGCCCGTCCAGGATGTGGCTCCGCTTGACGCCGGAGCGCACCGCCTCCACGCAGCACTCCACCTTGGGGATCATGCCCCCGGAGATCACCCCCGTCTTTTTCAGCATGGGCACGTCGGACATATGCACCACATGAATCAGGGTGTCCTCGTCCTTGGGGTCTCTCAGCAGGCCCCGGACATCGGTGAGCAGGATGAGCTTTTCCGCATTCAGGGCCACTGCCAGCTTGGCGGCAGCGGTATCAGCGTTGATGTTGTAGGCGGTCTGGGCGTCCATCCCCTGGGCCACGGTGGAGACCACCGGGATATAGCCGTTGTCGATGCAGTCCTGGACCACCTGGGGGTTCACCTTGACGATCTCCCCCACCAGGCCGTATTTCACATCCTTCACCTTCGCCTCAAACAGGGAGGCGTCCATGCCGCACAGGCCCATGGCCCGGCCGCCCATCCGGTTCAGGGTGGCCACCAGGTTTTTGTTCACCCGGCCACAGAGCACCTGCTGGACGATGTCCACCGTCTCCTCGTCGGTGTAGCGGAGGCCGTCCACAAACCGGGACTGCTTGCCGATCTTTTTCAGCATCTCGTTGATCTCCGGCCCGCCGCCGTGGACCACTACCACATGGATGCCCACCAGCCGGAGGAGGATAATGTCGCTCATGACGGCAGAGCGGAGGTCCTCGGAGATCATGGCGTTGCCGCCATACTTCACTACCACCGTCTTGCCGCTGTACTTCTGGATGTAGGGCAGGGCCTCCACCAGCACCTGCGCCCGCTGCACGTGATCGTAGGCCATTTCTCTCAGCTCCTGTAATCTCCGTTGATCTTCACATAGTCATAGGTCAGGTCGCAGCCCCAGCAGGTGGCCTCCGCCGCTCCCTCCCGGAGGGCGACGTCGATCACCACCTCGTCCTGGCTCAGGACCACCTTGGCCACGTCCTCGTCAAAGCTCAGGCCCATGCCGTCCCGGCAGACCTGCACCTCTCCCCCCTGTGAGCGGAAGCAGATGTCCGCCGTCTCCGGGTCGAACTGGGCCCCGGAATAGCCCATGGCGCACAGCACCCGGCCAAAATTGGCGTCTGCGCCGAACATGGCGGCCTTCACCAAAGAGGAGCCCACCACCGCACGGCTGAGCCGCTCCGCCTTGGCCTCGTTCTCCGCCCCGTGGACGGTGCAGGTGAGCAGTCGGCTGGCCCCCTCCCCGTCGGCGGCCATGCTCCGGGCCAGATGGGTGCAGACGGTCATCAGGGCCTCCTTCAGCACCTGATAGTCCGGCCCCTGCCAGTCGATGAGGGGATTTCCTGCGCTGCCGTTGGCCAGCACCAGGAAGGTGTCGTTGGTGGAGGTGTCCCCGTCCACCGTCACCCGGTTGAACGTCCGGGGCACCACCTCGTGTACCAGCTCGGTGAGCAGCTTGGGAGTGATGGCGCAGTCGGTGGTGACGAAGCTGAGCATGGTGCCCATATTGGGGTGGATCATGCCGGAGCCCTTGGCAATGCCACCCACCCGGACGGTGACGCCGCCGATCTCCGTCTCCACGGCGATCTCCTTTTTGGCGGTGTCGGTGGTCATAATGGCGTGGGCGGCGTCCTCCGAGGCGGAGGGGGCGTCCGACAGCCTCTCCGCCAGGGCGGGGACGCCCTCTGTGATGGCCCGGATGTTCAGCTCCTGTCCGATCACTCCGGTGGAGGCCACCGCCACGTCCGACGGGGCCAGACCCAGAGCCGTAGCCGCCGCCTGGCACATCTCCTGTGCGTGAAGCTCGCTGTTGGGGGCGCAGGCGTTGGCGTTGCCAGAGTTGGCGATGACCGCCTGGCACACGCCGTCGGCGATGTTGGCCCGGGTGAGCAGCACCGGGGCGGCCTTCACCCGGTTGGTGGTGAACATTCCTGCCGCCGTGCAGGGTCGGTCAGAGACCAGCAGCATCAAATCCTTTTTGCCCTCTCCGCTCATGGGCAGGGCGGAGACCTTCACCCCCACCCGGGTCCCGGCGGCCCGGAATCCCTTGGCGGCCACGATGCCGCCGGGTATCTCCTTCATCTGGAGTCACTTCCCTTTTTTCTTGTTTTCTCTATCTTTCGAAAATTGCAAGTGCAAGTTGAACACATCCGCGAAAAATTTTTAATAGA
>JAJQEM010000068.1 GCA_021201635.1 Clostridiales bacterium
GTGCTGCACCCCTCCACCGGCTTACGCCGGTCCCCCTCCCCTTTCAGGGGAGGTAGAAGGGGCACGCTCACAACCGACACGCTGAACGCCCCCGGCGAATCCGCACCGAATCCGCAACAGCTCCCCTTAACCCTCAGTGGTGGAGCCGGTGCCGTAGATGAACTCCTTCAAATTCGCCCGGAGCAGGTCCCAGTTGGTGGGCACCAGCACGGCCATCTTGCGGATGGTCTGGCTGGAATAGCTGCCGTCCTCGGGGACACGGTACTCCTCGATGGAGTCCACCCCCAGGCTGTAGGCGGTCATGGCCAGGGACAGAATCTCGTCGTTGTTCATGTCGGTGGTGATGTCGTCCGCCACCGTCTCATACAGGGACCACAGGGCGGCAAAGTCCTGGTCCTTGAGCTGGCTGAAAATGGCCTGGATGACGGTGCGCTGGCGCTGGGTGCGGCCAAAGTCGGAATAGGAGCCGTCCTCGGTGTTGACGTAGCGGATACGGGCGTAGGCCAGGGCCTCCTCCCCGTTGAGCAGGTTATAGCCCGCCGTCAGGCCGGAGAAGGAGTTGCCGCCGCCCTTGCTGCTGTATTGGCTGTTGCCGGAGAGGTAGTTCACCTCGGACTGGGTGAGCTTGATGGTCACGCCGCCGATGGCGTCGATGATCTCCTGGAAGCCGGTGAAGTCCACCTCTACGTTATAGTCGATGGAGATGCCGAAGTTGGTCTCGATGGTGGCGTCCAGCAGGTCAAATCCGCCGAAGGTATAGGCGGCGTTGAGCTCGTTGTCGCTGTAGCCGGGGATCTGGACGTACAGGTCCCGCATGAGGGAGGTCATTTTCAGCGCACCGTTGTCGTTGTCCACCGTCAGGATAATCATGGTGTCCGAACGGGCCCGCTGGCCCGCTACCCGTGTGTCCTGGCCCACCAGGAGGATGTTGGTCACGCCCTCCGCGGTCTCCACGTTTTCCACGGTGCCGTAGTCGATGGAGCTGCTGTCGATGGTGTCCTCCTCGTCCACGTCCTCCTCGAAGTCCTCCGTGGTGTACTCCGTCTCGCTGGCGGTGACCCGGTTGATCTTGTTGAGCTGTACCTGCAAAAAGGCGTATGCGCTGATCACCATCAGGGACAGAACGGCGAGAATGACCAGTATGACCTTCCTTAATTTCGACATCTGCTGTCATGACCTCCAGTCAAAAAAGGGCGCCGCCCGCAGGCGGCTGCAAAACGGGGCGCAGAGGCGGGGCCGCTCCGGGCTCCGAAACAAACTGCTGTCATTTTAATCTCTTTTCCCCTACCCGTCAAGGGATTTTATCCGCTTTTTCCGCCTCAGGGGACAAAAACGGCATTTTGTCCCCTAACCCTTGTTTTTTGACCGTCGGTGCGTTCAAATTTGCCAATTACGTCCCCCTGTTTTTTCAGGCTCCCTTCATCTTTTCGTCCCGTTCGCTAAAAATTCATAAAATCTTCATTTCCGTATGGTACAGTAACGCCATATCAGGAGCGACGCCGGGCCGGACGGGCGGCGGGCGCTTCGTATGCGAGGAGCTGTCGTCATGAGTCGTATTATTGGAATCGATTTGGGCACCACCAACAGCTGTGTGGCGGTGCTGGAAAACGGGAAGCCTGTCATCATCCCCAATGCCGAGGGCAACCGCACCACCCCCTCCATCGTCGCCTTTACCAAGAGCGGCGAGCGGCTGGTGGGCGATCTGGCCAAGCGTCAGGCGGTGACCAACGCCGCCGGGACCGTCTCCTCCATCAAGCGGGAGATGGGGACGGACACCCGCCTGGAGCTGGGGGGCAAGCGGCGCACGCCTCAGGAGATCAGCGCCATGATCCTCCACAAGCTGAAAACGGATGCGGAGGCCTATCTGGGAGAGGCGGTGAGCGACGCCGTTATCACCGTACCCGCCTATTTTAATGATGTGCAGCGGCAGGCCACCAAGGACGCCGGGCGCATTGCCGGGCTGAACGTCCGGCGTATCATCAACGAGCCCACGGCGGCGGCCCTGGCCTACGGCCTGGACCACGGGGAGAGCCAGAAAATCATGGTCTACGACCTGGGCGGCGGCACCTTCGACGTGTCCATCATCGAGATCGGAGACGGCGTCATCGAGGTGCTGTCCACCTGCGGGGACAACCATCTGGGCGGCGACGACTTTGACCAGCGGCTGACCAACTATCTGGTCAGCGAGTTCAAGCAGCAGACCAAGTACAACATCGCCAAGGACCCCATGGCCCTCCAGCGGGTGCGGGAGGCAGCGGAGAAGGCCAAGAAGGAGCTCTCCGCCTCCACCACCGCCAATGTCAATCTTCCCTTCCTGGCCCAGGGGCGCTCCGGCCCTCTGCACATGGACATCACCGTCACCCGGGCGGTCTTTGAGCAGCTGACCCGTGACCTGGTGGAGCGCACCACCATGCCGGTGCAGACCGCATTAAATGATGCGGGACTGACCGTCTCCCAGCTGGGGCGGGTGCTGCTGGTGGGCGGCTCCACCCGGATGCCCGCCGTCCAGGACCACGTCCGCTCTCTGGTGGGCATGATGCCCAGCAAGGGCTTGAATCCGGACGAGTGCGTGGCTATGGGCGCCGCCATCCAGGGCGGCACGCTGGAGGGTTCCCTCATCTCCGGCAACGCCAACGGGATGTCCTCCTCCGGGGCCGGGCAGGAGATTTTACTGCTGGACGTGACGCCCCTCTCCCTGTCCATCGAGACGGTGGGCGGCGTGGCCACCCGGCTCATTGACCGCAACTCCACCCTGCCCGTCCACTACTCCCAGATCTTTACCACCGCCGCCAACTTCCAGACCAACGTGGAAATTCACGTTCTCCAGGGAGAGCGGCCCATGGCCCGGGACAACAAGACCATCGGCAAGTTCCGGCTCACCGGCATCAAGCGGGCGCCTCGGGGGGTGCCTCAGATCGAGGTCACCTTTGACCTGGACACCAACGGCATTTTAAAGGTCAGCGCCAAGGACCTGGGCACCGGCCGGGCACAGGAGATCGTCATCTCCTCCAGCTCCAACCTGTCCGAGGCGGAGATCCAGCAGGCCATCCGGGACGCCCAGGAATACGCCGCCGCCGACAACCAGCGGAAGGAGGCCATGGAGGTCCGCAACCAGGCGGAGACGCTGGTGATGGAGACCAAGGAGGCCATCCGGGTCTGCGGCAAGGAGCTGAACAAGGCAGACCAGAAGCAAGTGAAAAACGACCTGGCCAATCTGGAGCGGCTGGTGAACCGGAACCGTCCGGAGAAGATTACCGCCGACGTCCTGCCGGAGATGAAGGCCGCCATGGAGCAGCTACAGCGCTCCTCTGCCACCCTGTCTCAGTTGTACGCCAATCATCAGTCGTCAGGACAGAGCTGATGTCTCCTTCGTTTCCCGTTCTTTTCCTTGACGCCTATCCCGGAAACAGATATAATAGCGGTATAAACCGTGATTCCAAAACACCTTTTTGAGAGGAGGCAGCGCCTTTGAAGGTCATGAAGCGGGAGCGCTCTCCCTGGCCGGTCTATCTGATCGCCCTGGTTTGGATCTTTGCGGCCTTTGCCGTGGGCATCCACACCGTCTGGGGCTATCTGGCCGCTGCGGCGGTCTCTGTCGCCGCCTATTTCATCGGCAGGGCCATCTTCCCAGACCGGCAGGTGGAGACAGAGGTGCCTGACCCGGAGCCTGCCGACCCGGCGGTAGCCTCTCTGAAAAAGGACCGGGATCGGGACGTGGGTGAGATTCGCCGTCTGAACGACAATATCGAGGACGAGGAGATCTCCGCCCATCTGGACCACATCGAGCAGGTCACCGGAAAGATCTACGACTATGTGCTGGAGCACCCGGACAAGCGGACGCTGGTGCGCCGGTTCCTGGACTACTATCTGCCCACCACCATCAAGCTGCTCAACCAGTATGACCGGATGGACAGCCTGGGTCTGGCGGGAGACAACGTCAACGCTGCCAAGGAAAAGATTCGGAAGATGCTGTCCACCGTCTCCGTGGCCTTTGACAAGCAGCTGGACAGTCTGTTCCAGGACGACTATATGGATGTATCCGCTGAGATCACCGTGCTGGAGCAGATGATGGCCCAGGAGGGCCTGTCCGGCAGCAAGATGCAGTAACTATTTCACGTATCCTGACAAAATTCAATTTAAAAAACGGAGGAGAGAAACATGAGCGAGATCAACCTGACCCTGGATCCCAGCGGCGCCGCCGCCCAGACCCCTGCCGCACCCACCCTGACCCTCAACCCGGAGGGTGAAACCGAGAAGAAGCCGGAGGCCCCCGCCGTCGATTTGGACGAGCAGCTTTTGAGCGATGCAGAGAAAAAGGTCGTCAATGACTTTGCCAAAAAGATCGACATCCGTGACTCCAGCCAGGTACTCCAATATGGAGCCGCCGCTCAGAAGAACGTGGCCGCCTTCTCCTCCAGTGCCCTGAACAAGGTCAGCACCAAAGACCTGGGCGAGGTGGGCAATACCCTCACCTCTCTGGTGGTGCAGCTGAAGAACAACGCCCCCGGCGAGCAGAAGAAGCGGGGCTTCTTCTCCAGAGGCAAGGTCAAGCTGGACGAGATGAAGGCCCAGTATTCCAAGGCGGAGGCCAATGTGGACGAGGTCACCAAAATACTGGAGCAGCACCAGGTCGCCCTGATGAAGGACGTGGCCATGCTGGATCAGATGTATGACCTGAATCAGCAATATTATAAGGAGCTGACCATGTATATCCTGGCCGGCAAGAAGAAGCTGAAAGAAGTCCAGGAGGGCGAGCTGCAGGAGCTGCGCAAAAAGGCGCAGGCCTCCGGGCGTCAGGAGGATGCTGAGGCCTATAATGACCTTGCCAACATGGTCAACCGCTTTGAGAAGAAGCTCCACGACTTGGAGCTGACCCGGATGGTTTCCATCCAGATGGGCCCCCAGACCCGGCTGCTCCAGAACAACGACACCCTGATGATTGAGAAGATTCAGACCTCCCTGGTAAATACCATCCCCCTGTGGAAGAGCCAGATGGTGCTGGCCCTGGGTCTGGAGCGCTCCCGTCAGGCCACTGCTGCACAGACGGCAGTCTCCGATATGACCAACGACCTGCTGAAGAAGAACGCCGAGATGCTCCACATGGGCACCGTTGCCACCGCCAAGGAGGCAGAGCGCTCCATCGTGGACATTGAGACGCTCCAGCACACCAACCAGGAGCTGATCTCCACCCTGGACGAGGTCATCTCCATCCAGCAGGAGGGTTCCCAGAAGCGCAAGGAGGCCGAGGTGGAGTTGAGCCGCATCGAGGGCGAGCTCAAGCAGAAGCTCCTCTCCCTGCGTGGATAATTGTTCACTTCCGTCACGGAGTCAGAAAGCAGGTGAATTTCCGTGAAAGCGCTGAATGCATTAAAAAAATTCCCGGTAGCCGTAGCGGTCACCGCCCTGATCGTGGCGGGCTGCATTGCCTACAGCCTGTTTGTGGCTCCTGTTGCCGTGATCGACGTTCAAGTCGGGAACTGGGTGCAGGATGACGCCGACGTCCTCTCTGACGCCACCGAGGAGACGCTTCGTGCCTACGATGAGGAGTTCGACAGCAAGTACAGCAGCGTCATCGCTGTGGCCACCATCTCCTCCTCCCGGGGCTGGGATCTGGAGGACTACGCTCTGGAGCTGGCCACCGATTGGGATCTCACTGCATACGACGTCATTCTTGTTCTGGACATCGGCGGGCAGCGGGTTTATATGGTGGACGGTGGCAGTCTGACAGAACTGGACTCCACTGCAGCGACTACCGAGACCATGGCCTCTGACTTCTACGCCGGAGACTATGACAGCGCTGTGCTCAGCCTGTTCTCCTATATGAACGAATGGTATAGCGATTACTTTGCAGGTGCTTCCGAGGATAATTCCTATTACGGAGAGCCATACGACTACTATTACGACGACTATTATTATGACGACTACTACTATGGCGGCGGATCCGGGTTCAATCTGTTCGGATTGATCGTGATTCTGTTGGTCATTTTCATCGTCCTCTCCCAGATTGAGCGGCGTCGGTACAATACCTGGTACAGCCAGTACGGACACATGGCTGCGCCTCCGGTGCTGTTTGTGCCCATCTTCCCCTGGCATCGACCGGGAAGCGCCTGGTTCCGCAGGATGGGTCGTCAACCACCCCGTGGCCCCGGCGGTCCCGGCCCCCGTGGTCCTGGCAGTCCTGGCGGACCGGGAGCCCGTCCCGGTTCCCGTCCTGGTGGTCAAAGTCGAAGCGGAAGTTCTCGCAGTGGCAGCTTCGGTGGAAGCTCCCGTGGCGGCGGCTTCGGAGGAAGCTCCAGAGGCGGCGGCTTCGGCGGCAGCAGCAGCCGGGGCGGCGGTTTTGGAGGAAGTTCCAGAGGCGGCGGCTTTGGCGGCGGAGGCCGTGGAGGTGGCTTCGGCGGTGGTCGCCGGTGACAACTTCTCCCCTGTTGATCGACAAAAACACCCTGCGGAGCCATGCTCTGCAGGGTGTTTTATCGCTTATTGAGGTCAGAGTGCCTCATCCTCCAGCACGATATGCGCCTTCAGGAGGTTGGTGTATCCGGTGGCCCCCAGAGGGACGCCGGCGGTGATGATGATACGGTCTCCCGCCTGCACCAGATGCTCCTTCACAGCAGTCTCAGCGCAGAGAGAGAAGATGCGGTCGGTGGAGCTGACTTCCCCGGTCAGGCAGGGCACGACGCCCCAAAGCAAATTCATCTGACGGCGGGTCTTTTCCTGGAGGGTGATGGCCACCACGCCGCAGGCAGGCCGGAACCGGGAGATGAGCCGGGCGGTGTGGCCGGAGGCGGTAGCCGTGACGATGGCCTTGGCGTCCAGATCCATAGCGGTCAGACAGCAGGTGTGAGTGATGGCATCGCTGATGGCGTTTTGGGTGCCGATGCCGCTGCCCTTGCCGTAGCGGCTCTGGAACCGATGCCAGTAATCGATGGATGCCTCTGCCTGGGCGACGATGGATGTCATAGTCTCCACCGCCTCCACCGGGAATTTACCGCTGGCGGTCTCGCCGGAGAGCATAACGCAGTCCGCCCCGTCATAGACGGCGTTGGCCACGTCGGAGACCTCCGCCCGGGTGGGCCGGGGATTGCGGATCATGGAGTCCAGCATCTGTGTGGCGATGATGACCAGCTTGCCCTGCTGGACTGCCGCCTTGATCATCCGCTTCTGCTGCACCGGCACCTGGGCGGCGGGAATCTCCACTCCCAGGTCGCCCCGGGCCACCATAATGCCATCGGACTCGGCCAGGATCTCGTCCAGGTTGTCCACGCCCTCCTGGTTCTCGATTTTGGAGACGATCTTCACGCTGTCTCCGCCATACTTGTGCAGCACCGCACGGATGGCCCGGACATCCTCCGCCTTGCGTACAAAAGAGGCGGCGATGTAATCGAAATCCTGCTCCACACCAAAGCGGATGTCCTCCTCGTCCTTTTCCGTGAGGGCGGGGAGATGGATGGAAACCCCGGGGATATTGATGCTCTTGTGGTTGGACAGGGAGCCGCCGTTGACCACGGTGCAGTAAATATCCTGCCCTTGGATGTCCCGAACCTCCAGTCCGACAAGGCCGTCGTCGATCAGAATTTTGGTCCCTGGCACGACTTCCTCGTTGAGCCTGTCATACGTCACTGACACAATGTGCTCATCCCCTGCCACGCTGCGGGTGGTCAGGATAAACTCAGATCCATTTTCCAGAGTCACGTTCCCCTGGGCAAAGGTGCGGATACGGATTTCAGGACCTTTTGTGTCCAAAATGGTAGCCACCGGTGCTCCCATGGAATCCCGCACGGCTCTCAGACGGTTCAGTGTCTCCAAATGGCTGGCATGGTTCCCGTGGGAAAAGTTAAAGCGTGCGCCGTTCATTCCGGCACGGATGAGCTGGCGTATCTGTTCCATGCTGTCCACAGCGGGGCCCAACGTGCAGATCACCTTGGTTTTTCTGACTTCCATGTCCGTTCCTCCCCATCAAAATGATCCATTTATTCTTTTTCTGTTACACCTATATTTTACCTGACCCACAGCGGAATTGCAAGGCATTCTGAAGCTGGAGAATATACAGTTATCGCAGAAGAATGTGGTGTAATTTCAGTAAATTGACCTTGCTCCCCGATTTACCTGAAAGAAAGTGGTTTCCGGTTGCAATTCGGCGGCAATCGGTGTAAAATGGTAGAACCTGATTTTAGGAAGCATAAAATCTAAAGGAGGCTCCCATGAATTTCACCATCGAGCAATACCGGGAGAGCGCAGATTATCTCCGCAGCCGTCTGGGGGACTTTCAGCCCCGTATTTTAATGATTTTAGGTTCAGGTCTGGGTTTCCTGGGAGATCAGCTGGGAAACCCCATCGCCGTCTCCTACAATGACATCCCCCATTTCCGCCCCTCCACCGCCCCGGGTCATAAGGGCCAGTTTCTCTTTGGCAACCTGGAGGGCAAGTCAGTAGCCGTCATGCAGGGCCGGATGCACTATTATGAGGGCTACTCTCTCCAGGAGGTCACCTATGCCGTCCGGGTCATCCGTCTGCTGGGGGCCGAGGACATGATCGTCACCAACGCCACAGGCTGCGTCAACGAGAGCTGGTCAGCCGGAACGCTGATGCTCATCACCGACCACATCAAGCTGGCGCTGGAGTCCCCCCTTCGTGGCCCCAACCTGCCGGAATTCGGCCCCCGTTTCCCGGATACCACCACCCTGTACACCCCGGAATATCAGGCCCTGGCAAAGCGGGCCGCCGCTGAGCTGGACATTCCACTCCAGGAAGGGGTCTATATGTACTTCCCCGGTCCCCAGTATGAGTCCCCCGCAGAGGTGCGGGCTGCCCGCATTTTGGGTGCCGATGCCGTGGGAATGTCCACCGTGCCGGAGGCTCTGGTGGCCCGGCACTGCGGCATGAAGGTGCTTGGCTTCTCCCTTCTGACCAATATGGCCGCCGGCATCCTGAATCAGCCCCTCAGCGAGGAGAAGGTTCTGGAATCTGCCGCTGCGGCCAGTGATCGGTTCTCCCGATTGGTACGGCAGTGCGTGACAGAAATGTGATTGTCAGCGTCCATCGAACCATTCTTTTTGGTCGATTGTAAAATGAAGTTGAACACCTAAAAAATCCATAGCGATTGAA
>JAJQEM010000148.1 GCA_021201635.1 Clostridiales bacterium
GTTTACATAATTGTACAACAGCCTGAGAGAAAAGTAAATGCTGTTGCCCTGGGGCCCCTCCTCCCGTTCCTTGACAATTATTCCCCTTACGGGTAAAATAAGATGAATTACTGTAGACGAGAGGGATCATATGGCACCAGGGAAGAAGAAACAGGAATACGGCAACGAGTCCATCTCCGCCCTCAAGGGAGCGAATCGGGTGCGGAAGCGGCCCAGCGTCATTTTCGGCTCGGACAATCTGGAGGGCTGCGAGCACGCCGTCTTTGAGATCCTCTCCAACGCCGTGGACGAGGCCAAGGAGGGCCACGGGGATCTGATTGTCGTCACCCGGTACGCCGACCACTCCATCGAGGTGGAGGACTTTGGCCGGGGCTGTCCCGTGGACTGGAACCCCAAGGAGAACCGGTACAACTGGGAGCTGGTGTTCTGCGAGCTGTACGCCGGAGGCAAGTACGGGGACGACTACGGCTTCTCCCTGGGCCTGAACGGTCTGGGCTCCTGCGCCACCCAGTACGCCTCGGAGTATTTCGACGCCGTCATCCACCGGGACGGCAAGCGCTACACCCTCCACTTTGAAAAGGGAGAGAACGTGGGCGGTCTGAAAACGGAGGACTGCCCCCGGCACAAGACCGGCTCCAAATTCCACTGGCGGCCCGACCTGGAGGTGTTCACCGACATCGACATCCCCGCCGAGTACTTCGCCGACGTGATGAAGCGGCAGGCGGTGGTCAACGCTGGAGTCACCTTCCGGTTCCGCAACCAGGTGGACGGCAAATTTGAGACGACGGACTACCGCTACGACCAGGGCATTGCCGACTATGTGGCAGAGCTGGCGGGAGAGAACCCTCTGACCCAGCCGGTGTTTTTCCAGGCGGAGCGCCAGGGCCGGGACCGGGCAGACCGGGAGGAGTACAAGGTCAAGCTGAGCATGGCCTTTTGCTGCTCCAATACGGTGAACGTGGTGGAGCACTATCACAACTCCTCCTGGCTGGAGCACGGCGGCTCCCCGGAGAAGGCCATGCGCTCCGCTTTCGTCTCGGCGGTGGACGCCTATCTGAAAAAGCAGGGGAAGTACCAGAAGAACGAGGCCAAGGTGACGTGGAACGACATTCAGGACTGCCTGATCTTCGTCTCCAACAACTTCTCCACCCAGACCTCCTACGAGAACCAGACGAAAAAGGCCATCAACAACAAGTTCGTCCAGGACGCCATGACGGAGTTCCTCCGGAGCCAGCTGGAGGTCTACTTCATCGAGAACCCCTTTGATGCGGAAAAGCTGGCGGGCCAGGTGCTCATCAACAAGCGCAGCCGGGAGACGGCGGAAAAGGCCCGACTGAACATCAAGAAGAAGCTCTCCGGCACCCTGGACATTGCCAACCGGGTGCAGAAGTTCGTGGACTGCCGGAGCAAGGATACTGACCGCCGGGAGCTGTATATCGTGGAGGGCGACTCCGCCATGGGCGCCGTCAAGCTCAGCCGGGACGCAGAGTTCCAGGGCATCATGCCCATCCGGGGGAAAATTCTCAACTGCCTCAAGGCGGACTACAACCGCATCTTCAAAAGCGACATCATCACCGACCTCATCAAGGTCATGGGCTGCGGCGTGGAGCTGCCCGCCCACACCAAGGCGAAGAACAAAGAGCTGGCGGAGTTCGACTTGTCCAATTTTCGCTGGAACAAGGTGGTCATCTGCACCGACGCCGACGTGGACGGCTTCCAGATCCGGACGCTGGTGCTGACCATGCTCTACCGCCTCACCCCCCAGCTCATCGAGCAGGGCTATGTGTATATCGCCGAGTCCCCTCTCTATGAGATCGCCTGGAAGGAAAAGACCTGGTTCGCCTACTCCGACAAGGAGAAGAACGACATTGTGGCCGAGAACGCCGGGAAAAAGCTGGAGGTACAGCGCTCCAAGGGTCTGGGCGAGAATGAGCCGGACATGATGTGGCTGACCACCATGAACCCGGAGACCCGGCGGCTCATCAAGGTCATGCCGGAGGACGTTGTCCGCACTGCCCAGGTCTTTGACCTGCTGCTGGGAGACAACCTGTCCGGGCGGAAGGAGCACATCGCCGACAACGGTTATAAGTATCTCGATTTGGCGGATATTTCGTAAGCATACGCAGAAGGAAGAAATTTCATGGCTAAGAAGAAACAGCCCAAGGACAACTCTCACAAGAACAACCCCAACGTCATGGGCCTGCGGCCGGAGGTGCTGGAGCAGCCCATCACCGAGACGCTGGAGATCAACTATATGCCCTACGCCATGAGCGTCATCGTCTCCCGGGCCATCCCGGAGATTGACGGGTTCAAGCCCAGCCACCGGAAGCTGCTGTACACCATGTACCAGATGCACCTGCTGAACGGGCCCAGAACCAAGTCCGCCAACGTGGTGGGCGCCACCATGAAGCTCAACCCCCACGGGGACGCCTCCATCTATGATACCATGGTACGTCTCTCCCGGGGCTACGGCGCTCTGCTCCACCCCCCGGTGGACTCCAAGGGCAACTTCGGCAAGGTCTATTCCCGGGATATGGCCTACGCCGCCAGCCGGTACACCGAGGTGCGCCTAGACCCCATCTGCAACGAGTTCTTCCGGGACATCGACAAGGACACGGTGGACTTTGTGGACAACTACGACGGCCGCATGAAGGAGCCGACGCTGCTGCCCACCACCTT
Source organism: Clostridiales bacterium (assembly GCA_021201635.1). Lineage (GTDB taxonomy): Bacteria > Bacillota > Clostridia > Oscillospirales > Oscillospiraceae > Onthomonas. The sequence continues at coordinate 2,680 of JAJQEM010000148.1, forward strand.
CCCCAACGTGCTGGTTTCCGCCAACCAGGGCATCGCCGTGGGCATGGCCTCCAACCTGTGCGGGTTCAACCTGGGAGAGGTGTGCGACGCTGCCATCGCCCGGATGAAGGATCCCAACGCCGATCTGCTCTCTCTGCTCAAGGCCCCGGACTTTCCCACCGGGGGCGAGCTGCTCTACAACGAGAGCGAGCTGCGCCAGGTGTATGAGACGGGCCGTGGCTCCTTCCGTGTCCGGGCCAAATGGCGCTACCTCAAGAGCGAGAACATCATCGAGGTCTATGAGATCCCCTACACCACCACGGTGGAGGCCATTATCGACAAGGTGGCCGAGCTGGTCAAGGCGGGCAAGGTGCGGGAGATCGCCGACATGCGGGACGAGACAGACCTCTCCGGCCTGAAGCTGGCCATCGACCTGAAGCGGGGCACCGACCCGGACAAGCTGATGCAGAAGCTATTCAAGGCCACGCCCCTGATGGACGCCGCCTCCTGCAACTTCAACATCCTCATCGCCGGTACGCCAAAGGTCATGGGGGTGGGGGAGATTCTGGAGGAGTGGACCGCCTGGCGTCTGGAGTGCATCCGCCGCCGGGCCTACTTCGATATGCAGAAGAAGTCGGAAAAGCTCCATCTGCTCCAGGGCCTGCAAAAGATTTTGCTGGACATCGACAAGGCCATCCGCATCATCCGGGAGACGGAGTCCGACGCCGAGGTGGTGCCCAACCTGATGGTGGGCTTCGGCATTGACCAGGTGCAGGCAGAGTTCGTGGCGGAGATCAAGCTGCGCAACATCAACAAGGAGTACATCCTCCGGCGGACGGAGGAGATCGAGTCGCTGACGAGCGAGATCGCCGACCTGGAGGACATCGTGGCCCACCCTGCCCGGCGGAAGCGGATCATCGCTTCCGAACTGCAGGCGGTGAAGAAAAAGTACGCCGTGCCCCGGCGGACGGACATCCTCTACGACCTCCCCGAGGAGGAGGAGCCGGTGGAGGAGGAGACCCCCGACTACCCGGTTCACGTCTTTCTCTCCCGCCAGGGGTATTTCAAGAAGATCACCCCCCAGTCCCTGCGGATGTCCGGGGAGCAGAAATACAAGGAGGGGGACGGCCCCCTCCTCCAGTGGGAGGCCAACAACCGGGACGAGATCATGGTGTTTTCCGACCGACAGCAGTGCTACAAGGCCCATCTGTCCGATTTTGCCGACGCCAAGGCCAGCGTTCTGGGCAGCTACCTCCCCTCCGCCCTGGGAATGGACGAGGGAGAGGGTTTCCTCTGGGCCTGTCTCCCCGGGGATTACAGCGGCAGTCTGCTGTTCTTCTTTGAAAACGGCAAGGCCGCCCGGGTGGAACTGAACAAATATCAGACCGTCACCCGGCGCAAAAAGCTCACCGGTGCCTACAGTGACCGCAGCCCGGTGAAGGCCGCCTTCCACCTCCGGGAGGAGATGGAGCTGGCGGTCATCTCCACCGAGGGCCGCTGCCTCACCTTCCACACCTCCGCCTTGCTGCCCAAGACCACCCGGAATACCGTCGGGGTGGCGGTGATGACCCTGAAGCCCAAGTACCAGCTGGACAGAGTGCTCCCCCTGGAGGAGACTCACATTCAGAACAAGACCCGTTACCGGGCCAAAAACCTCCCCGCCGCCGGCGCTCTCTTAAAGCCGGAGGATCGTGGGGAGGAGCAGCTCACCCTGTAACCGTCGCCCGTTGCCCGGAAAGGAGGCCCCATGAAACGCCGCATTGCCGCCCTGCTGCTGGTTTTCTGTCTGCTTCCCGTTCTCTCCGGCTGCGACAGTCTGCTGGAGCGGGACTACCGTTCGGTCAGCCGACACATCTCCCAGACCTCCGACACGGAGGACACCTCCGCCCTCCGGGCAGAGACCTACTCCGACCTGGTCAACAGCGTCCAGTTCTTCGTATCCATGGGAGAGACGGAGGGGGTCGTCCATCTCTACCAATACTCCGGCGACGTGGAGCAGGATGTGGAGGACGCCTGCCAGGAGGTGCTCAAGCAGGACCCTCTGGGGGCCTGGGCCCTGGAGGACATCACCTGGACCTCCAGCCGCATCGTCTCCTATTATGAGTGCGTCTTTACCTTCACCTATCGCCACACGGTATCGGAGATTGCCTCCATTCAGTCGGTGGTGGGCTCCAATGCCATCCGGGACGTTCTGTGCGACGCTCTCTCCGACTATGATTCCTCCCTGGTGCTCCAGGTCTCCAGCTACTATGCCCAGAAGGAGCTGCTGCTGGGGCTGGTGCAGGAGGCCTACTACTCCCTGCCCGGCTACGCCCAGGGCTACCCCGATGTGAGCATCTCCGTCTACCCCCAGGAGTCCACCGGGACCCAGCGGGTCGTGGAGCTTTCCTTCGCCTGGTCGGACAGCCAGGAGACCCTCCAGGCCCGGGCGGAGGCCATCGCCTCCGCCGCAGCTACCCTGGTGGGCACCGACCCGACTCAGGGAGAGGTGGGCTACTGGCTGCTCTACTCCCGGCTGGCGGACGGACTGAGCTATTCCGCCGACAGTGGCCGGGCCAGCGTCTACACTGCTCTGGTAACCGGGCGGACCAACAGCGAGGGAGCGGCCCTGGCCTTCCAATACCTGTGCGACCAGGCGGGGCTGACCTGTCTCACCGTTCAGGGCACCCTGGACGGCTCTCCCCACTGGTGGAACCTGGTGGATGTAGACGAGTTGTGGCGTCATGTGGACGTCACCGCCGGGGATGTTCAGGAGGACTTTCTCCGCTCGGACGGCCAGGTCTCCGAACGCTACACCTGGGACACGGAGCAGTATCCCGCCTGTCCCGACCCAGAGACGGAGGAGGAATCTTCCGACGGGGATGAGACGCCAGAGGACACCTCTGTTGGGGACAGTTCCGTTGGGGACGTTTTCCCCGACCCGGACAGGGACGAGATCCCAGAGGTCGATCCCACGGCGTGAGCGCTTCCCGTTTGGAACTGTTGCAAAATAACCCCCTAAAATGCGAAGGTCAGGCACCTGAGAGGGGCAGCCTGACCTTTGCTTTTTCCTTTAGGGTATTGGTATGAAAAACGCTTCAGGCAGGGCCCGTATACGACATATGAGCAGGACGGTCAACTGACGCTTGCTCTCAATACAGAAATATGGAATCGGTTGACCCGTCTCGTCTGAATATGGTAAAATCGTGGGGAACCGGGCGTCCCCGGAATCGGGGGCATGTCCATTTTGGGGGGCATATCTGTGGAATTTACTTCACTGGAGCAGGCGATTTCAGCCACATTCGGAGAGAACCTGCACATCACGGGCAGACAGGCGGTATCTGGCGGAGACATCAACCGGGCCTATCGGCTGGCCCTCTCCGATGGGACAGCGGTTTTTATGAAATGCAACACCGTCGCAAACAGGGATTTTTTCCGGGCCGAGGTGGACGGACTGAATGCGCTGCGGGCTGCCCATACGATTGGCGTGCCGGAGCCCCTGGCCACTGGGACAGACAGGCAGCAGGGCGTCTCTTTTCTCCTGATGGAATATCTGGCCCCGTCACCGCAGAGAAAGGACTACTGGGAGACCTTCGGCCACGAGCTGGCTCTGCTTCACCGGGTGTCAACAGCAGGGCTGGTATCGGAAGACCGCTCTCTGTCCTTCGGCTTCCGGTCGGACAACTATATCGGGGCCTCCAGGCAGATCAACTTGCCGAAGGCCGGATGGGTGGACTTTTTCCGTGACTGCCGCCTGTATCCCCAGCTCCGGATGGCAGGGCAAACGCTGGACTACGGTGCCAGGAAAAGGTGTGAAAATCTGCTCCAGCGGCTGGACGCCCTCCTGGTGGAGCCGGAGTTTCCATCCCTGCTCCATGGGGATCTGTGGAGTGGGAACGCCGCCGGAGGCCCGGACGGGAGAGCCTGGATCTTCGACCCTGCGGCCTATGTGGGCCACTTTGAGGCGGAGCTGGCCATGACTGAGCTGTTCGGCGGCTTTCCCGCCACGTTTTACAAGGCTTATCATGAGGTAAATCCCATCGACCCGGGATACACAGAGCGGCGGGACCTGTACAACCTCTACCATCTGCTCAACCACCTGAACCTGTTCGGCGGCTCCTACCTGGGTGCCGTAAGGGGAATTTTGAACCGATACGCTTAACGCATACGGCAAACGGCATCCGGCTCATCGCCGGATGTCGTTTGTCACAACGGGTAGAAAATCAGCTCAGAATGTGGTATAATCAGCTACTGCAAAAGCGAAGGAATTGCAGTAGTATCACAGCAGTAAAGAGGGGCAGAGATGCGAAGAACAAGTGACAAAGAGACCCACTCCCGCAATGAGCGCATACTCAACGATCCGGTGGAGCAGGTAATTCCCGCTCTGGCAGGGCCGACCATTTTATCCATGCTGATTACCGCCATCTACAACATGGCGGACACCTTCTTTGTCAGCCAGCTGGGCACGTCCGCCTCCGGTGCGGTGGGCGTCGTCTATTCAGCCATGTCGCTGATACAGGCCTTTTCCTTTATGATCGGGATGGGAGCGGGAAACCAGATCTCCCAGCTATTGGGGAGAGGCCAGGAGGAGGAGGCAAAAAAGTACGCCTCGGTGGCCTGGTTTACCGGCTTTGGGCTGGGATGTCTGGTGGCGGTGCTGGGCATGACACAGATGGACGCCATCGTCATGCTCCTCGGCTCCACGGAGACGATTGCACCCTATGCCGCAGACTACGCCCGCTACATTTTCCTGGCCGCACCGTTTATGATGTGCTCTTTTATCATGAACAACCTGCTCCGCTTCCAGGGGCTGGCGGTCTATTCCATGGTGGGCATCACCATCGGCGGCATTCTGAACATCATCCTCGACCCCATCCTCATCTTCGGTGCCGGGATGGACACCATGGGGGCCGGGGTGGCCACCGGTTTTTCCCAGTTTGTCAGCTTTTGTATCCTGCTGTTCATGTGCAACACCCATCAGGATGCGATCCGGATCACCCCCCGCAACTACCGCCCGACTTTGCAGATATATGGACGGATTCTGTACACGGGCGCCCCTTCCCTGGCCCGGCAGGGCATTGCCAGCGTCTCCTCTGTCATGCTCAACTCCATCGCCGGAGACTACGGCGATGCGGCGGTGGCGGCCATGTCCATCGTCTCCCGCTTCACGATGTTTATCAACTCTGTGGTCATTGGCTTCGGGCAGGGCTTTCAGCCAGTCTGCGCCTTCAATTATGGTGCCCGGAAGTATGACCGGGTCAAACAGGCCTTCTGGTTCTGTGTAAAGGTGGCGACGGTCACGCTGCTCGTCCTCTGCGTGGTCTCCATGATTTTCTCCGGGCACATTATCCAGCTGTTCCGAAAGGACGACGCCCAGGTCATCAAGATCGGCACCTTTGCCCTGCGTGCCCAGCTGCTCACCATGCCGCTGTGGGGCTACTATATCATGTGCAATATGTTCTCTCAGTCCATCGGGTACGGCTTTCGGGCCTCCATTATCTCCTGCGCACGGCAGGGGCTGTTCCTGATTCCTGTGCTGGCCATTCTCCCGCACTTCTTTGGGCTGCTGGGATTGCAGCTTGCCCAGCCGGTCTCCGACGTGCTCGCATTTCTTCTGGCATTCGTGCTGACGAGCCGGATATTAAAGGAGCTCGGGGAGCAGGGATAGCGTATCTGTAAGGGATAACATCGTCAAAAACAGGACGGTCTGATGCAGACCGTCCTGTTTTTGACTGTACCCATTGTCAGCCATGTATTCCGCCGCCCGGTGCTCTCCCGGCATGACGTCCTATGCGGTCATGCAAAGGAATCATCCAGAGCACGAAACATCGCTCCGCTGATCTCTGTGATCTCATCCATCGGAACATTGGTTCCATCACGTAGCACAACGAGCCGTTGATATTCGTCTATCTTCTTTACGGCGCCAGTGGCAGTACTGTAAGCGCCACCCTTTTTCCGCTCATCAGGGATGAAATAGGTGATCTCCACCACGGGAGCCATCGCCAGATTTTCCTGAATCAGATTGAGCCGTTCTGACAAGCTCTGTTTCATCTCCTCGTCCAGCTCCACCCGCTGGTCGGTCAGCCGTGCCGTCTCCTGCACAGCGGCGTCGTAACCGGTGAGGGCCGCAAAGGGCGAGAACTGGGCCGCCCGGTCACGCATGGACATATGGGGACGGGTCTCCGAGACGTGGTGGGGCAGGTTGATGATGTCCTGATAGTCATTTCTCACGCCTTGTGTCCTCCGATTTGTGCATTGCGATCTTTGCCGGTGGCACCTTCCTCCAGATTCATGCCTTTCAGCAATGCGTTCTTCCCGAATTTTTTCTGGATGGTCAGAACCGCTTTCTGCCGCCGTTTTTCTTTTTCCAGTGCTTCCTGTTCCGCTTGCCGCTGCTGCTCCAGGGCGGCGTAGTCTGTAAACAGGTCAAGCTGCTCCGGCTCCGGGGGCTT
>JAJQEM010000009.1 GCA_021201635.1 Clostridiales bacterium
GACTCTATTAAAAATTTTTCGCGGATGTGTTCAACTTGCACTTGCAATTTTCGACCATAAAATAACGTTACCAAAATGAGTTTTCAGGACTTTAGTATATCATATGGAATCAGAGTACGCAAGAGAAAAAGCAAACGTTTCCAGAGGCCATTCCCAGCATTTTTCAGTCTATTTGACCGACTTTGCCGTCAGGCAGACGGCCCTCTCCCGCCGATCAGCCGGGCCAGTGCCGCTGCCAGGACGTCCATGTCCCCGTCAGTGCCGATGGTGATGCGGAGGAAGTCAGAGATACGGTGCTGATCGAACCAGCGGACCAGGATGCCCTCCCGCCGCAGACCGGAGAACAGCTCCCGCCCACTGACGGCGGGATGGGAGACAAAGATAAAGTTGGTTTTCGAGGGCAAAACAGTGAACCCAAGCCCCTCCAGGCACTTCATCGTCCGCTCTCTGGTCGCCATGACCCGGCGGCGCTGGGCGTCGAAGTAGTCCACGTCCCGGACGGCAGCGGCGGCCCCGGCGATGGCCAGGCGGTCCAGGGTATAGGAGTTGACCGAGTTTTTCACGCAGTTCAGCCCGGCGATCAGATCAGGATGTCCAAAGGCAAAGCCCACCCGAAGTCCCGCCAAAGAGCGGGATTTGGAAGCAGTCTGCACCACCAGCAAATTGGGATACTCCCGGATGAGAGGCACCACCGACTCGCCGCCGAAGTCCACATAGGCCTCGTCCACGATGACCACCCGTTCCGGGTTGCCCTCCAGGATGCGGCGGATGCCCTCCGTCCCCAGCTCTATGCCGGTGGGGGCATTGGGGTTGGCGATGACCACGCCGTCATTCCCACCCAGAAACGGCTCCACCGGAATGGTGAAGTCCTCCCGCAACGGCACCGTCCGGCAACGGATGCCGAACAGGTCGGCATAGACGGGATAAAAGGAGTAGGTGATGTCGGGGACCACGATCTCGCTCCCCTGGTCAAAGAATGCCTGAAAAACGAAGGAGAGCACCTCATCGGAGCCGTTGCCCACGAAAATCTGCTCCTCCTCCAGGCCGTAGACCTCCGCCAGTGCCCGCACCAGCTCGGTGCCTGCCGGGTCAGGGTAGAGACGGAGGCTCTCCCCCACTCCATGCCGGATGGCCTCCAGCGCCCTGGGAGAGGGGGGATAGGGATTCTCGTTGGTATTCAGCTTGATAAATTTCCGCTCCCTGGGCTGCTCCCCGGGGGTGTAGGGGGTGATATTCTGTATCCTGCCAGACCAAAATTCCTTCATGGCGTGTCACTGCCTTCCCGGATGATTTTTTTGATGGACCGCTCCGCCTTGCTCCGGGGGATCATCATCTCCCGGCCACAGGTACGGCACCGGAGGCGGAAGTCCATGCCAATGCGCAGCACATCCCACTCTCTGCCGCCACAGGGATGGGGCTTTTTCATCTGGAGGATGTCGTTGACCTGAACGTCCATACTGGCCTCCTGTCTATCTTTTTTTACGCTAACACGTTATCATGTTGAATGGTGGTTGTCAATCCCTTTTGACCCGCTCCCAATAGGCCCGGGCGGCCTGCTCTTGCTTGTTCTCCCCAAATTCATAGTATTTCCGTCCCACAAGGGCGTCCGGGAGGTACTGCTGCTCCACCCAATGGTTCGGGTAGTCGTGGGGGTAGAGATAACCCTGCTCCCGCTCCATGCCTGCGCTGTCGGCGTGTACATTTTGCAGATGCCGGGGATAATCCCCCGTCTTGCCCGCCGCCACGTCGGACATGGCGGCAGAGATGCCCTTGTAAACGCTGTTGGACTTGGGCGCCGTAGCCAGCAGCACCACCGCCTGGGCCAGAGGCAGCCGTGCCTCCGGCAAGCCCAGCATATTGGCGTTTTCCACGCAGGCGTTGACGATGGACACCGCCTGGGGGTAGGCCATGCCCACATCCTCGCTGGCGGAGCAGAGGATGCGCCGGATGGCGGTCACCATATCCCCCGCCTCCAGCAGACGGGCCAGATAGTGGAGGGCGGCGTCCGGGTCGGAGCCCCGCATGGATTTCATGAGGGCCGATGCGATGTCATAGTGGTCATCCCCCGCCCGGTCATACCGCATGGCGGAGCGCTGGGCCAGCATTTGGGCGTCCTCTAAGGTCAGGGTGATCTTCCCCCCTGTGGAGCGGGCGACGTTCACCTGGAGCTCCACCGAGCTCACCGCCTTACGCACGTCCCCGCTGCAGGCGGCGGCGATGTGGTCCACCACCTCCGGGGGACAGTCGATCTCCACCCCCCGTCGTTTCGCCAGCAGAGCCACCGCCCGCTCCACCGCCGGGCGCACCTCCTCCGCCGTCACCGGCTTAAACTCAAAGACGGTGGAACGGCTGAGCACCGCATTGTAGACGTAGAAGTACGGATTTTCCGTGGTGGAGGCGATGAGGGTGATCTTGCCGTTTTCCATGAACTCCAGCAGGGACTGCTGCTGTTTCTTGTTGAAGTACTGGATCTCATCCAGGTAGAGGAGAACGCCGTTGGGGGCCATGAGGGTGTCCACATCGGCGATGACCTCCTTGATGTCGCTGATGGTGGCGGCGGTGGCGTTGAGCCGGTGGAGGGTGCGATCCGTCCGCCGGGCGATGATGTTGGCCACCGTGGTCTTTCCCGTGCCGGAGGGGCCGTAAAAGACCATATTGGGGATATTCCCGCTCTCGATGATACGACGCAGGATGCCGTTCTCCCCCAGGATGTGCCGCTGCCCCACCATCTCGTCCAGGGTCTGGGGGCGTATCTCATCCGCCAGTGGGCGGTTTGCCATAGGTGCTCATCTCCCCTTGATTTTTCTGCCGTCGGAATAGACCGCCCTGATCTGCTCCTTTTTGGCCCGGTAAATAGCCCGCTCCAGACGCAGGGGCAGCTCCATCTCCCCCCTTGGTCCAAGTGTGCTGTCATCCACCACCACGGCGTGGAGCCGGTCGCCCACGGCGAAGCCGTTTCCCGCCCCGAAATAGCGGTGCCCTGCGGTCGTCCCCAGATAGTAGGCCTCGGCTGCGCTCAGGGGCGCATCCCCGGCCGTCATGTACCGCACCTTGGATATGCGTACAGTGCTGGACATGACCTCCAGCATAGGGAGATGGTCCCCACCGGCGATGTCAGAGCCAAGGGCCACCCAGACTCCCTCCTCCAGCATCTGCCGCACCGGGGCCACCCCACTGCACACGTTGGTGTTGGAGTCCGGACAGTGGACCGCCAGAACGTTGGATTCTCTCATGGCCCGCCGCTCTGTCTCATCGCTGTAGACACAGTGGGCCATGACGGTGTGGTCCTTCCACAGGCCGTATTTGGCGTAGGTCTCCCAGTAGCGTTGGCAGTCCGGGTGCAGCCGGGACACCCAGGCCAGCTCGCTGGTGTTCTCGGACAGGTGGGACTGGACATACAGCCCCCGCTCCCCTGCCAGCCCACCCAGCCAGGCCATCAGCTCGTCCGTACAGCTGGGGGTAAAGCGGGGTGTCAAAATGGGCCTGATGTGAGAGAATCGCTCACAGCCCTCCAGCCAGCGGAGGGTCTCCCGTTTGGACTGCTTCGTGGTCTCCTGGAGCACCGGGGAGCCGTTGCGATCCATGTTCACCTTGCCCACATAGCCGGTGATGCCCGACCGCTCCAGGGTCTCCATCAGCAGCCAGGTTCCCTCGGTGTGGAGGGATGAGAACATGACCACCCGGGTGGTTCCGTTGGCCACCAGCTCCGCCGCCAGCATTGCATAGACCTCCCGGGCATAGTCCGGGTCGGCAAAGCGGCTCTCCGTGGGGAAGGCGTAGCGGTTCAGCCACTCCAGCAGGGGAACGTCCATGCAGGTCCCCAGCAGGGGGTACTGGGGGCCGTGAAGATGCATATCCGCAAAGGATTGTAAGACTAGGCAGTCGCCGTAGTCAGTCACCGGCAGCTCTGTGCCCTCGGGCAGCGTCTCCAGCACCTCCCGGATGACGCCGTCCTCCAGCACCAGACAGCCCCCCGGCAGGCAGCGCAGCTCCCCCAGAGCAGGGGCGTCGATGATGTTTCCTCGAATGATTTCTTTCATAATGGTTACTCCAAAGTGCACAAGGGCGCAGATATTGCTTTGCTAACAGTATAGCATTTTTAGATGGATTGTCAATTTGAAGGCTTCGCAGCCTTCTACACTCCCTCACAAATTTTCTCTGTTTCCCTATTGACATTAACAGTGTAGCGGCTATAATAGAATTATCAATTGAACAGTTGTTCATATGATAAACTGGTATTCGGGGAGGATGCTCAATATGAAAAAGACCTACAAGATCGACGTGGACTGCGCCAACTGCGCCAACAAGATGGAGGAGGCCGCCAACCAGACCCCTGGGGTGGCAAAGGCTGTCGTCAATTTTATGACTCTGAAAATGGTCGTGGAGTTTGAGGAGGGGCAGAACCCCAAAGCAGTCATGGCCCAGGTGCTGAAAAACTGCAAAAAAGTAGAGGACGACTGCGAGATCTTCCTGTAAAGGAGGTAGCCTGTCCCGAAGGAGACGTAGACATGAACAAAAAGCAGAAAAGGATGCTGGCCCGTATCCTGGTATCCGGGGCGCTGATGGTCGTCCTGTCCCTGCTGCCGGTGGAGGGTATCCTGCGATTTGCGCTGTTTCTCATCCCCTATCTCGTCGTCGGCTATGACATCCTGCGCAAGGCGTGGAAGGGTATTCTGAACCGGCAGGTCTTTGACGAGAACTTCCTCATGGCAGTGGCTACCGTGGGGGCCATAGCCCTAGGTGAATACACCGAGGGCGTGGCGGTCATGCTATTCTACCAGATCGGTGAGCTGTTCCAGAGCTACGCCGTGGGCAGGAGCCGCCGGAACATCAGCCAGCTCATGGACATCCGTCCAGACTACGCCAATATCCAGGGGGAGGACGGTCTGGAGCAGGTGGACCCGGACGAGGTGGAGCCGGGCACCGTCATCGTAGTGCAGACCGGAGAAAAAATTCCCATCGACGGCGTGGTGGTGGAGGGGCAGGCATCCCTCAACACCAGCGCCCTCACCGGGGAGAGTCTGCCCCGGGAGGTATCCGCCGGAGACGAGGTCATCAGTGGCTGCATCAATATGACCGGGGTACTGAAGATCCGCACCACCCGGGCGTTTGGAGAGTCCACCGTGTCCAAAATTCTGGAGCTGGTGGAAAACTCCAGCTCCCGCAAGTCCCGCTCGGAGCAGTTTATCTCCCGCTTCGCCCATTATTACACCCCCATCGTCTGCTACAGTGCCCTGGCACTGGCTATTCTGCCGCCTCTGGTGCTGCTGCTCCTGGGCCAGGGGCCGGACTGGGGCACCTGGGTTTACCGGGCGCTGACCTTCCTGGTCATTAGCTGTCCCTGCGCTCTGGTCATCAGCATCCCCCTCAGCTTCTTTGCCGGCATCGGCGGGGCCAGCCGGGCGGGGGTGCTGGTGAAGGGCTCCAACTATCTGGAGGCCATGTCCCAGGTGCGGTACATCGTCTTTGACAAGACGGGGACGCTGACCAGAGGCGTGTTCCAGGTGGTGGGCGTCCACCACAGTCAGATGGAGGAGCAACGGCTTTTGGAATACGCCGCACTGGCGGAAAGCTTCTCCTCCCACCCCATCAGCCGCAGTCTGAGAGAGGCCTGCAAAACGCCGCTGGACGCCTCCCGGGTCTCCCAGGTGGAGGAGATTGGCGGCCACGGCGTCACCGCCCTGGTGGACGGGCACACCGTTGCCGTAGGCAACGCCAGACTGATGGAAAAGCTGGGCATTGAACCGTTGGAGTGCCACAGCGTAGGCACCGTGGTTCACGTGGCCATCGACGGGGCCTATCAGGGACACATTCTCATCTCTGACGTGCCCAAACCCACCTCCGCCCAGGCTATCCGGGAGCTGAAGCGCTCCGGCGTGCGCAAGACCGTCATGCTCACCGGAGACGCCGCATCGGTGGCAAACCAGGTGGCCCGGGAGCTGGGAGTGGATGAGGTCTACAGCCAGCTGCTCCCGGCGGACAAGGTGGAGCAGGTGGAGCTGCTTCTGGCTCGGAAGGACAGTCGGGAGAAGCTGGCCTTTGTGGGCGACGGCATCAACGACGCCCCCGTGCTGGCCCGGGCGGACGTGGGAGTGGCTATGGGCGCTCTCGGCTCGGACGCCGCCATTGAGGCCGCCGACATCGTCCTCATGGACGACGACCCCATGAAGCTGGTCACCGCCATCCGCATCTCCCGGAAGTGTATGGGCATCGTCACGGAAAACATCGTCTTTGCCCTGGCGGTCAAGCTGGTCTGCCTGCTGCTGGGGGCAATCGGTGTCGCCAATATGTGGGTGGCTATCTTCGCCGACGTTGGCGTTATGGTGCTGGCCGTGCTCAACGCCATCCGCGCCCTGCGGGTGCCAACGAAATAATAGATAAAATCATCGGCCCTGTCTGAGTGGATTCAGGCAGGGCCGACTTTGTTATGCGTAATTCAGGACCTCGTGATGGGTCCGGGAGACGATGACCTCTAATTGGGGGAAGCCCTCCTCCAGCCAGTCGTGCAGCACCGGGACCACCACGTTCTCCGTGGGAAAGTGCCCTGCGTCGATGAGAGTCAGTCCCAGTTCCCCGGCATCCAGGAAGTGGTTGTATTTCAGGTCGGAGGTGACGAAGGCGTCGCATCCGGCGGCACGGACGGCCTCCAGCATACTGCCGCAGGCGCCGCCGCCCACTGCCACCCGCCGGATGGGCCGTCCCCCGTCCACATATCGGAGGCCGTTGGGCCGGAGGGCGAGCTTCACCTGCTCCAGCAATGCCTCAGCGGTCACCGCCTCCGGCAGCAGTCCCACCCGGCCGATACCGGCGGGCCGCCCCTGGTCGTCTGTGCCGCTGACCTCCAACAGAGACACCTGCTCCAGGCCCAATGCGTCCGCCAAGGCAGAGTTCACCCCGCCCTCCACAGCGTCCAGGTTGGTGTGACAGCAGATAGTGGCCAGCCCCAGCCGGACCATGCTCCACAGCTTCCGGCCTACCAGATCCTCCGGGGCCAGAGTGACACGGCGCACCGGGTTGAAGATGAGGGGGTGGTGGCTGACGATGAGCTGAGCGTCCCGCTCCGCCGCCTCCCAGATCACCTGATCCGTGATGTCCAGGGCCACCAGCACCCGCCGGACCTCTCCCGCCGGGTCGCCCACCAGCAGCCCGGAGTTGTCCCAGCTCTCCTGGAGCCGGAAGGGGGCCTTTTGGTCCAAATACGCTCTGATTTCCTCTACTGTCGTCATGGCAGCTCTCCTCTCTCTGCGGCATTTCGCCATTGTTCCAGCTCGTTTTCGGCCCTCGTCAGCTCGTCCAGCCGTATCAAATCCGGCTGGGCGGCGTGGAGCAGCCCCTCTCTCTGCCGCCGGAGCCGTTCCAGCTCGTGGCTGAGATAAGCTCCCCAGGGACAGCCCGCCGCCCAGTTCTCCGGCCGTCCGGCGATGCGGGTCCCCGGCGTCCAGGCGGCGTCGTTCTTCCCGCCAACTACCACCAGGACGGTGTACCACCGCTGCTCCTCCCGGACGCAATACTCCTGCCGGATGGCGTATCCGTTTTCCGTCAGCCACTCCCGCAGCTCCGGCAGATTGCTCTGGGGCTGGAGCAGGAGACGAACGTTCTCCCGTGTCCAGGGGGCGGCGGACAGGATGCCCCGCACCGTCTCTCCCCCCATTCCGGCCATGGCGATGCAGTCCGCCTCGCGGGGAGATAGAGCCGCCAGGCCGTCGGAAAGGCGAAATTGAATCTGCTCCGTGCAGCCAAACCGCTCCGCCGTCTCTTTTGCATGGGCCAGGGGGCCGGAGCGGAGATCCCCGGCGATGGCGGTCTTGATAACCCCATTTCGGAGCAGCCACACCGGGAGATAGGCGTGGTCGGTGCCGATGTCCGCAAAGCGGCAGTCCCTGGGCACCAGACCCGCCACCGTCCGGAGCCGGGGGGATAATTCCAGTGTCATAGTACACCTCGAAAAAAGAAAGGCCGTCGGAATCACCTCCGGCGGCCTGTTTGGTCTGTTCTGCCGCCTTACTCCTGAAGGTCGACAATGCTGTTCAGCTCGTCCAGCAGGGTGTCCACGTCCACGCCGTGAACCATGCAGGCCTCCTCTACCGTCTCGCCCATGGAGGCGGGGCAGTACAGGCAGTGCATCCCGATGGACATGAACAGCGGGGCCGCATCCGGGGCAATCCGCAGAATATCGCTGATAATGGTATCCTTGGTGATCTCCGTCATGGTGATTCCCTCCGTCATGGTAATTTCCGCCTTTGGCGGCGGTTAGGTTTTTCTAATCGCCCTTATTATACCCGGTAGAAACCGGATTTTCAACCGTTTTCCTCGTTCTACCGCAGAAATTTGCTACCGGATATTGATCGTCCAGCACTCCGGAGAGAGAAGCACCAGGAGATACGTCTCGTCATCCACCACCAAGGGAGCAGAACATGGGTCCCCCCATACAGCCGTACCAGCTGACGGACATATCACAGGCCCGTACAAAACAGACCTGACGCTGTACTGCAAGAGGAAAGGATAAATAAGAAGTTTATTGCAACTCACAACATTATATTGTTTTTTCTGCACCGCTGTGCTATACTGAGAATGGTTAAACGTGCGGGAGCGCTTGTTATAGCGTACAACCATGATAAGTTGTGGAAGCTGCTGGCAGACAGGAAAATGACGAAAACGGAAATGCGCATACAGGCGGACATTTCAACGAATGTGCCTGCGAAAATGGGCAAGGAAGAACCTGTCACTATGGAAACCATTGCAAAGATATGTACCGCCCTGAATTGTGGGCTTGATGATATTGTAGAGATACAGAGAGACGGTGAATGACTATGGCTAACACGCGACAGGTTGGCTTAGCAAAGGCCAAAAAAGGCCAAGCGGATGAGTTTTATACACAATATGCAGATATACAAAAAGAAGTCAACGCCTATTTAGAGTTTGATCCCTATACTTTCCGAAAATTGCAAGTGCAAGTTGAACACATCCGCGAAAAATTTTTAATAGAG
>JAJQEM010000086.1 GCA_021201635.1 Clostridiales bacterium
ATTCAATCGCTATGGATTTTTTAGGTGTTCAACTTCATTTTACAATCGACCTAAAGTTTTCAAGACAATGAAAATTTGTACCCTTTCCGGCCCGGGCGATTTCCGGCCCGCCGGAACGACCACCATATGATTGGAGGCTTTTTAATATGCACGAATACAGCAAGGAGGAGCTCCGCAACCTCATCGAGGGCAAGCTCCGCCGTCACTATGGCCGCATCCCCTCTGAGGCCACCCCCACCCAGATGTTCAAGTCCTGCGCTCTGGTCATCCGGGACATCATGTCCGCCAACCGGATCGTCACCTCCAAGGCCATCGACGTGGCCCAGGCCCGGCAGGTACACTACCTGTCCATGGAGTTCCTCATGGGCCGCTCCCTGATGAAGAACGCCTACAACCTGGGCGTGGTGGAGCCGCTGACCGAGGCCATCGAGTCCATGGGCTTCTCCGCCGCCGACCTGTTCGAGCTGGAGCCGGACGCCAGCCTGGGCAACGGCGGCCTGGGCCGTCTGGCCGCCTGCTATCTGGAGTCCATGACCACCCAGGAGATCCCCGCCACCGGCTACTCCATCTGCTACCAGCTGGGCCTGTTCAAGCAGAAGATCTCCGACGGCAAGCAGATTGAGCTGGCCGACGAGTGGCTGTCTCTGGGCGATGCCTGGCTGATGCCCCGCCGGGATGAGTGCGAGACCGTCCGCTTCGGCGGCACCGTGGAAAACGACGTGGACGAGGAGGGCCGGTTTGTCTGCCGTCAGGTGGGCTATACCGAGGTGCTGGCCGTGCCCATGGACATGGAGATTGCCGGCTACCAGACCAGCCACGTGAACAAGCTCCGCCTGTGGGATGCCAAGAGCCCCACGCCGGTGAACATGGACTACTACTCCTCCGGCGAGTACCTCAAGGCCGTGGAGCAGCAGATCACCGCCGAGACCATCGCCAAGGTCATCTATCCCGCTGACGACCACTACGAGGGCAAGAGCCTGCGGCTGAAGCAGCAGTACTTCTTCGTCTCCGCCACCGTCCAGTCCATCTGCCGGAAGCACAAGAAGCTCTACGGCACCCTGAAAAACTTCCACGAGAAGCATGTCCTCCAGATTAACGACACCCATCCCACCCTGGTCATCCCCGAGCTGATGCGCATTTTCATCGATGAGGAGGGCTACAGCTGGGATGAGGCCTGGTATATCACTACCCATTCCGTGGCCTACACCAACCACACCGTTCTGGCTGAGGCCCTGGAGCACTGGCCCCAGATCCTAGTGCAGGGCCTGCTGCCCCGTATCTTCCAGATCATGTGCGAGATCAATGACCGCTACCTCAAGGAGGTCCGCTCCTTCTTCCACGGCGACGAGAACAAGGCCCGGGAGCTGGCCATCATCTGGGATGGCGACGTGCGCATGGCCAACCTCTGCGTGGCCGCCTGCTATGCCGTCAACGGCGTGGCCGCCCTCCACTCCCAGATTTTGAAGGACGACGTGTTCCACACCGCATGGCTGCGCACCCCGGACAAGTTCACCAACGTCACCAACGGCGTGGATCACCGCCGCTGGCTCAGCCAGATCAACCCCCAGCTGGATCAGCTCATCCGGGACGTCACCGGCAGTGACGAGTATCTGCTCCATCCCCAGTCCGGCCTGAAAAAGTTCGAGGCCGCCCGGGAGGACCCCTCCGCCCTGAACCAGCTGGCCAAGATCAAGCGGTCCAACAAGGAGGCGTTCGCCGACTACGCCCTGAAGCAGTACGGCTTCCGGCTCAACCCCAATGCCATCTTCGATGTGCAAGTGAAGCGGCTGCATGAGTATAAGCGCCAGCTGCTCAACGTGATGCACATCATCTATCTGTATCAGCAGATCCAGAACGGCAAGACCATCCAGCCCCGCACCTTCCTCTTTGGCGCCAAGGCCGCCCCGGCCTATTACACCGCCAAGCGGATCATCGAGCTCATTAACTCCCTGAGCCGGGAAATCAACAACGACCCCCGGTGCAAGGATCAGCTCCAGGTGTTCTTCCTGGAGAACTACCGGGTCTCCCTGGCGGAGAAGCTGATGCCCGCCGCCGAGGTGTCCGAGCAGATCTCCACCGCCGGCAAGGAGGCCTCCGGCACCGGCAACATGAAGTTCATGATGAACGGCGCTCTGACCATTGGCACCGAGGACGGCGCCAATGTGGAGATGCACAGCGTCCTGGGCGACGACAACATCTTCATCTTCGGTCTCACCTCCGACGAGGTGTCCAGCAGGCTCCGCTCCGGCTACAACTCCTATGAGTATTACAACCAGAACCCGGTCATCCGGGAGGTGCTGGCCGCCATCACCAACGGTTTCTCCGACGGCAAGCGGTATGAGGATCTGACCAACGGCCTGCTCTACGGCAACGGCGGTCAGGCGGATCCCTATCTGCTGCTGGCCGACTTCGAGAGCTACCGCTACACCCAGGAGAAGGTGGCCGAGGCCTATCAGGATCAGAAGCACTGGAACCAGATGTCCGTGTCCAACATCGCCCGCTCCGGGATCTTCTCCTCCGACCGCTCCATCGCCGACTACGCTGCCAACATCTGGCACGTGGACGTGCGCAACAAGAGCTGATCTCTCCCTTGTGTGCCATGGGCGGCAGACGATTTTTTCGTCTGCCGCCCGTTTTTTCGTCTCCACAAAAACAGCGGCCTGCACCGTTACGATGCAGGCCGCTGAATGTTTTTGTGGGATTCGGCTCAGGCGAAGGGGTTCTCCGTGGGATAGAGGACGCCCTTGGGCTGGTTGTAGGCGATGTCGGCAATGCCCAGATACTTGAACACCTCGAACAGCTCCTTCCCGCAGTGGTGGAAGGCCACCGCCCCGTGGTGGGGATAGCCCTTCTGCACCAGCACATGACGATAGAACCGGCCCATCTCCGGGATGGCAAAGACGCCGATGCCGCCAAAGGAGCGGGTGGGCACGTCCAAAATTTCACCCTGGGCGATGTAGGCCCGGAGCTGGCCCTGGCTGTCGCACTGGAGACGATAGAAGGTGATGTCGCTGGCGGCGATGTCGCCCTCCAGGGTGCCCCGGGTGAAGTCCGGCTCGCTGTCCTGGGGCTCCAGCAGACGGTGCTGGATGAGCTGATACTTCACCGCCCGGTCTGCGCACATTTTGCACGCCGGGGTGTTGCCGCAGTGGAAGCCCATGAAGGTGTCGGTGAGCTTGTAATCATACTTGCCCTTGATGTCCTCGTCATAGATGTACTGGGGCACGGAGTTGTTGATGTCCAGCAGGGTGACGGTGTCCCCGGAGACGCACATGCCGATGTACTCGGACAGAGCACCGTAGATGTCCACCTCGCAGGAGACGGGGATGCCCCGGCTGGCCAGACGGCTGTTGACGTAGCAGGGCTCAAAGCCAAACTGACTGGGGAAGGCGGGCCAGCACTTGTCCGCAAAGGCCACGTACTTCCGGCTGCCCTTATGGTTCTCCGCCCAGTCCAGCAGGGTCAGCTCAAACTGAGCCATGCGCTCGTTGAGCTCGGGATAATACCGGCCCTCGCCCATCTCCTTGGCCATGTCGGCGCAGACGTCGGGGATGCGGGGGTCGTTGGCGTGGGCCTGATAGGATACCAGCAGATCCAGCTCGGAGTTCTCCTCGATCTCCACGCCCAGCTCATACAGGCCCTTGATGGGGGCGTTGCAGGCGAAGAAGTCCTGGGGACGGGGGCCAAAGGTGATGATCTTCAAATCCTTCAGGCCCAAAATCGTCCGGGCAATGGGGACGAACTGGTGCATCTTCTCTGCCAGCTCCGCCGCTGTGCCGATGGGGTACTCGGGGATGTAGCCCTTGAGATGGCGCATCCCCAGGTTATAGGAGCAGTTGAGCATCCCGCAGTAGGCGTCGCCCCGGCCGTTGATCATGTCGCCGTCGCCCTCGGCGGCGGCCACGAACATACAGGGGCCGTCAAAGTATTTGGCGATGAGAGTCTCGGGGGTCTCGGGTCCGAAGTTACCCAGGAACACCACCAGGGCGTTGACCTCGGCCTCCTTCACGTCGGCCACCGCCTTGAGCATATCCTTCTCGTTCTCCACAGTGATGGGGCACTCGTACAGGCCCTCTCCATAGGCGGCGGCGATGTTCTTCCGACGCTGGGTGGACAGGGCGACGGGGAAGCAGTCGCGGCTGACGGCGATGATGCCGAGTTTGACCTGGGGAATGTTAATCATGGCGTGTGTCCTCCTTATAGAAATCGCAATAGGGGGCGTCCTTTTTGGCGTGGGGGGGACAGTCCCCAATGTTATTGTTCAGTATAGCATGACGGCGAGGAAATGAAAACCCGCTTTTTGTGGAAGTCTACCGACAATTTTGCGCTTTTGGAAAAACAGGCGAAATGGCGCAGTTTCCACGCTTGACATACGCCATAGAATCGCTATAATCTGTCGTGGTAAAAACCATACTCCGTCCCGCAGATGTGCCAATGCCCTTGCCAGTCTGCGGGACGGAGCCTGATATGCCTGATACAAAGGAGGAAAAACAAGTGCAACCATCCAGTGCGCTTCACGAGAACAAAATGGGCACCATGCCGGTGAACCGGCTGCTGCTGACCATGGCGCTGCCCATGATGCTGTCCATGCTGGTGCAGGCCTGCTACAATGTGGTAGACAGCATCTTTGTCTCCATGCTGGGGGAGGATGCCCTGACGGCGGTCTCCCTGGCGTTCCCAGCACAAAATATTATGATCGCCGTGGGCACCGGCACCGGCGTCGGCATCAACGCCATGCTCTCCAAATCTCTGGGGGAGGGGGACGAGGCCACCGCCAACCGGGCGGCCAGCAACGGCATCTTCCTGGCCTTCTGCTCTATGGCTGTGTTTATGGTGCTGTCCCAGACGGTGGTGCGGCCCTTCTACGCCAGCCAGGTGGCGGAGGACTCCGCCATTCTGGAGTACGGGGTGAGCTATCTCACCATCTGCGCCCTGCTGTGCCAGGGGATGTTCCTTCAGCTGGTCTTTGAGCGGCTGCTCCAGGCCACGGGACATACGGTGCTGAGCATGATCTCCCAGATGTCCGGAGCGGTGGTCAACATCATTATGGACCCGGTGCTCATCTTCGGCCTTGGCCCCTTCCCGGAGCTGGGGGTGGCGGGAGCCGCCGTCGCCACTGTCCTGGGCCAGTTCGTGGGAGCCGCCGTGGTGATCGTCCTGAACTTCTGCTGCAACAAGGAGTTGCACTTTGTGGTGCGCAACTGGTTCCGGCCCCACGGCCCCACCATCTGGCGCATCTACGTCGTGGGCGTCCCCTCCATCATCATGGCCTCCATCAGCTCGGTGATGACCTACGGCATGAACCTGATTTTGGGGGCCTTCTCCTCCACCGCCATGGCGGTGCTGGGGGTGTACTTCAAGCTCCAGTCCTTTGTCTTTATGCCCGTCTTTGGCCTGAACGGGGCGCTGGTGCCCATCATCGCCTACAACTTCGGCGCCCGGAAGCGGGAGCGGATGATCACCACCATCAAGCTGGGCATCTTCTACGCCATGTGCTTCATGCTGGTGGGCATGGCGGTGTTCGAGCTGCTTCCCGCCCAGCTGCTGGGGCTGTTCAACGCCTCGGACTATATGCTGGAGATCGGCGTCCCCGCCCTGCGCACCATTGCGCTGAGCTTCACTTTTGCGGGCTACTGCATCGCCTGCGGCACCGTGTTCCAGGCCCTGGGCAACGGCCTCTACTCCATGATCATCTCCATCGTCCGCCAGCTGGTGGTGCTGCTGCCGGTGGCCTGGCTGCTGGCCCAGACCGGCGTGCTGGACTATGTGTGGTGGGCTTTCCCCATCGCTGAGCTGGCCAGCCTGTGCCTGAGCACCTGGTATCTGGTCAGGATCAACCGGAAGATCATCTCCAAGGTGTGACCCCGAAAAAGCTGCGGCCCTCTGACGGTTTTGCCGTCAGAGGGCTGTTTTTATCGTCTTTCGTCCGTCAGCTCCCGGAAGGAGCGGATGTACCCGTCGCAGAAGCCCCGCATCTCCGTCTCCCAATCGGCGAAGCAGCGATCCCACACGCCGATGACGGTGAAGCCTGCGGCCTTCGCTCCCCGGCAGGACACCGGGGAATCGTCGAAGAAGGTGATCTCCTCTGGAGCCACCCCCAGCCGCCGGGCGGCCTCTGCAAAGGCGGCGGGGGAGCGCTTCTCCATGTTCAGATCCTGAGCGTACACCACCTGGGAGAGGTAGCGGTCAAAGCCGTGACGCTCCAGGGCCAGACGACACAGAGAGGGCTCCGCCGAGGTGAACAGGGCCATCCGCTCTCCTGCCTGGCGGCACTGCTCCAGATAGTCCAGGACCCCTTCCTTGGCGGGGATGGTGCGGCCATAGCCCTCCCGGGCCATAGCCAGCCACTCCTCCATAATCTCCTCCGGGGACTCCTCCAGGTGGCAGTAGTCCCTGGTGAACTGGGCCGCCTGGGGGAAGATGGCGTGTACCACCCCATCGTTATATTCCTCCGTCCAGGGGAGGCCCCGCTTTTCCAGAAATGCGACGTCGATGTCTCTCCACAGACTGGTGGAGTCGATCAGTGTCCCGTCCAGGTCAAACAGCTTCATGTCTCTTTCTCTCCATAGTAAAACCGCCAGGGGAAGTCTGCGGCCTCCTCTGCGTAGTCGATGCCCACCCGCTTGCCGATGCGGATGGGCCGGTGCTCCTCATAGGGCGGCAGACCCAGACCGTCCTCCTCCGTCACCCACAGCTCCGGCCCGACCAGGGGCAGGCCGTTCTGAGCCCGGGTCAGGGCCAGGGCCTTGCACAGCTTTCCTGGCCCGTTGAGGAAGTTTTTCTTCTGATAGGGGGTGAGGGCCCCCCACTCCCTCCCGTACCGCAGCCGGGACATGGTCTCCCGCCCCAGCACCGCCTCCCCGCCCCGGATGAGGACGGCGGAGGGCTCTCCCTCCGGCTCGGTGACGAAGTTGAGACAGTGGTACATCCCGTAGATCAGGTAGATATAGGCCGTCCCCGGCGGGGCAAACAGGGTCTCCGTCCGTCGGGTGCGCCGGTACTGGTAGGCGTGACAGGCTTTGTCCATCCGGCCCACATAGGCCTCCGTCTCGGTGATGCGCACCGCCAGCAGCTCGTCCCCGTACCGGCGCACCAGCACCTTACCCAGCAGTCTGGGGGCGATCTCTACTGTGTCTCCGTCGTAAAAGGCGGCGGGGAGAGGGCGTGGTTGGAGCATGGGGATCCCTCCTTCTTGATGCCATAGCAACAGGAAAGCCCGGCAAGCAGCTTGCCGGGCTTTGGCTGTATGAACAGGAAATCAGTCCTCTTCGATAGCTCCCATGGGGCAGTTGCCAGCGCAGGTGCCGCAGGAGATGCAGGCATCAGCGTCGATGACGTAGCTGGTATCGCCCTCGGAGATGGCGCCAACGGGGCAGCCCTCGGCGCAGGTGCCGCAGGAGATGCAGGAATCCGTGATCTTATAGGCCATGACAGTAACCTCCTTGTCTGGTGTTGCTCTTATTGTAACACGCTGTGGGGAAAAATCAAGTGCGAATTTTGAAAAATGTTGGATAAATTAGGGTTAGCTGGGGCAAACTGCAATAAAATCGATGAAAAAGTTGGTGAGTCCAATGGAAAAGAGCAGTTTTTCCCGAGAGCCGGGGCGAAAAATCGACCAGGAATTTTCCTCCACTCTGACCCCGGACGTCAACGGCGGGGAGCGGAGCCTCCCTCACAGTTGCCGCACGGTCCAAAAAAGGAGGGAGGGCCAGCCGCAGCGGCGGTCAGTGTCCACAGCCCCTGACGGGGCGACACTTCCGAGAGACTGATTTGCAATTTTGTAACAAAACTCTGTTGAATCTTGAAGGGGTTTATGGTAGAATATCTCCACAGCAATCCCACCCGGGTCATCGGGTGTATTTTAAAGGAGTGACTGATTATGGTTAGAGTTATCATGGACCACAAGGGTTCCGGAAAGACAAAGCAGCTGATCGATCTGATCAATTCCGCAGTTCTCACGGAGCACGGCAACGTCGTCTGCATCGAGTGGGATCGGGAATTGGTCTATGCGATTCATTATCATATCCGTCTGATCGAGGCCAGCGACTTCTATCTGCCCAACTTTGAGGTGCTCAAGGGCTTCGTCAGCGGCCTGTACGCAGGCAATTACGACATCACCCACATCTTTATCGACAACCTGAGCAAGGTCGTGCCCGTGAAGGACGCCAACCAGATCGAGGCGTTCCTGGACTGGGTGGATCGGTTCAGCGATAAGAACGGCTTGAAGTTCACTATCACCATCTCCGCCGACGCCGAGACCGCCACCGAGGGGATTAAGAAGTATATGTAAGGCAAACGCCTGACCTGCAACGCCTCCGCAAGGACTGCGGAGGCGTTCTGACTGAACAGGCCGCCTTCTGCCTGAATGGACAGTTCTCCGCCATATTGTTCAGCAATGGTCTTTATGCTCAACATCCCATAGCCGTGATAGTTGGCGTCCTCCTTATGGGTCACCGGCATCCCGTTTCGGAGCATAACTGTACCCACATAGGGGTTCTATATGGATGTGGAGCATCTCGTCTTGCCGCTACAAATAGAGGCTCATAATTCGCTTCTCCATCTATTTGGAAAACCTCTCAGAGGAAGAAAATCCCATCATCCTTCGAGCACGTCAATATAGTTGACATTCCAGATGTTGTAGGTGACGCAATGGTTCTCCTTCTGAAAAACAGCGGTCCAGCGAACTATCTATTTGCACGAGAGAGATTGCACCCTCTATCCTGTGATGATCCTGGCATAAAAGCAACACCCCTTCCACGGCACAGAGGAACGCCATGGGAGGGGTGTTGTGTATGATTACGAAAGAGATAACGTCTATATGCGCCTAGGAGACAACGTCTCTCAACGGTCGATTGTAAAATGAAGTTGAACACCTAAAAAATCCATAGCGATTGAA
>JAJQEM010000117.1 GCA_021201635.1 Clostridiales bacterium
ATTCAATCGCTATGGATTTTTTAGGTGTTCAACTTCATTTTACAATCGACCTTCATTTTTAGTATAACGGACATTGCCCACATATGCAAGCAGTTTCGTAAAATTGTAAGAAGTTTTAAGGTATACACAGCACACAATGAAGCGCTTGCACCATACGACAGGAAAACGCCGCTGCGGAGCGATGCCGCAGCGGCGTTTCTCTCGTTGATACAGACAGTTTTGCTCAGAAATCTGCGCTGCCCACAGTGCGGGGATGGGGCAGCACGTCCCGGATATTGGGGATGCCGGTTAAATACATGATGAGCCGCTCAAAGCCCAGGCCGAACCCGGCGTGGCGGCAGCTGCCGTAGCGCCGGAGGTCCAGATACCACCAGTAGTCCTCCTGCTTCAGCCCCAGCTCGTCCATCCGGGCCTGGAGCAGGTCCAGACGCTCCTCCCGCTGGCTGCCGCCGATGATCTCCCCGATGCCGGGCACCAGACAGTCCGCTGCGGCCACGGTTTTCCCGTCCTCGTTCATGCGCATATAGAACGCCTTGATCTCCTTGGGATAGTCGGTGACGAACACCGGGCGCTTGAAGTATTCCTCGGTGAGATACCGCTCGTGCTCCGTCTGGAGATCGCAGCCCCAGGAGACGGGGTAGTCGAACTGTCTGCCGGACTTCCGGAGGATGTCCACCGCCTCGGTGTAGCTCACCCGGCCAAACTCAGAGGAGGCCACGTGCTCCAGCCGCTGGACCAGGCCCTTGTCCACAAAGGAGTTAAAGAAGGCCATCTCCTGGGGGCATTTCTCCATGACGGTGCGGATGACATATTTCAGCATCTCCTCCGCCAGGTTCATGTCGTCGTCCAGGTCGGCAAAGGCGATCTCCGGCTCGATCATCCAGAACTCGGCGGCGTGGCGCTGGGTGTTGGAGTTCTCCGCCCGGAAGGTGGGGCCAAAGGTGTAGACGTTGCCGAAGGCCATGCAGAAGCTCTCCACGTTCAGCTGTCCGGAGACGGTCAGGTTGGCGGGCTTGCCGAAGAAGTCCTTGCTATAGTCCACCGTGCCGTCCGGGAGCCGGGGCGGGTTGTCCATGTCCAGGGTGGTCACCTGGAACATCTCCCCCGCCCCCTCGCAGTCGGAGGCAGTGATGATGGGGGTGTTGACGTAGACAAAGCCCTTGCCCTGGAAAAAGCAGTGGATGGCATGGGCGGCCACGGAGCGCACCCGGAAGGCGGCGGAGAACAGATTCGTCCGGGGTCGCAGATGCTGGATAGTGCGCAGGTACTCCACCGTATGCCGCTTCTTTTGCAGGGGGTAGTCCGGGGCGGAGACGCCCTCTACCTGGATGTCGGTGGCCTTCAGCTCATAGGGCTGCTTGGCCTCCGGGGTCAGGACGAACACGCCCTGAATGACGAAGGAAGCCCCTACGTTCTGATGGATGATCTCGTCATAGTTGGCAATCCTATCCTTCTCCGCCACCACCTGGAGGGGGGAGAAGCAGCTGCCGTCGTTCAGGGATAAAAAGGCAAAGCTCTTGAGGTTGCGGATGGTCCGTGCCCAGCCGCAGACGGTGATGGTCTCGCCCTCATAGAGGGGGCCGTCCGCATAGAGCTGGGAGATGGTGATGCGCTCCAATATAACTCACTCCTATCCGCCGGAAAACCGTTTCCGGCGGTCAAACTCATGGGACAATTATATACGGGTTTGACGGTTTTGGCAAGGGATTCCACAAAAACCTCCGCAGGCCGCTGCATATGGCGCAGCAGGCTGCGGAGGCGTTTTGAATTATTCCAATCCGTCGTAATGGCGTCTCACCCGGAGGCGGTTCATGGCCCGGGCCAGAGTGGCCTCGGCCAGACGGTGCTCCTGGATGCTGGCCTTTTGGAGCAGCGCCTCCCGGGCTTGGGCAGCCCGCAGCTCAGAGCGGTGGAGGTCGATGTCCTCCGGCCGCTCGGCGGACTTAACCAGCAGCAGCACCTCGTTGTCCTCCACCTTGACCAGGCCGTCGGACACGGCCAGCGTCGCAGGCTCCTGCTCGGGCAGGTGGACGGTCATCATCCCTGGGATGACTGCGGCAATCATATTGCTGTGGTGGGCCAGGATGCCGTACAGTCCGTCCCCGATGGGAACGGTCAGAGAGAGGCAGGGGCCCTCATAGACCGGATGGTCAGCGGTGAAAAAGTGCATGGTGAAGGTCTCCATCACGCCTCACCTGCCTCGATCTTCTTCGCCTTGGCGATCACGTCATCCAGCGTGCCCACGTTGTAGAAGGCGGCCTCGGGGTACTGGTCTGCCTCCCCGTCTACGATGGCCTTGAAGCCCCGGAGAGTCTCCGACAGGGGGACGTAGACGCCGGGGATGTTGGTGAACTTCTCCGCCACATGGGTGGGCTGGGAGAGGAACCGCCGGAGCTTTCTGGCCCGGCTGACCGTCATCCGGTCCTCGTCGCTCAACTCCTCCATGCCCAGGATGGCGATGATGTCCTGGAGCTCGCTGTACTTTTGCAGCACCTCCTGCACCCGCCGGGCGATAGTGTAGTGCTCCTCCCCCACGATGTCCGGCTCCAGGATACGGGAGGCGGACTCCAGAGGGTCCACGGCGGGGTACAGGCCCTGCTCGGCGATCTTCCGGTTCAGGACAGTGGTGGCGTCCAGGTGGGCGAAGGTGGTGGAGGTGGCCGGGTCGGTCAGGTCGTCCGCCGGGACGTAGACCGCCTGGACGGAGGTGACAGAGCCGCTTTTGGTGGAGGTGATCCGCTCCTGGAGCTCCCCCATCTCGTTGGCCAGGGTGGGCTGATAGCCTACGGCGGAGGGCATCCGCCCCAACAGGGTGGAGACCTCGCTGCCCGCCTGGACAAAGCGGAAGATGTTGTCGATAAACAGCAGCACGTCCCGGTGCTCCTGGTCACGGAAGTACTCCGCCATGGTCAGCCCGGACAGAGCCACCCGCATACGGACGCCGGGAGACTCGTTCATCTGACCAAAGACCAGGGCGGTCTTTTCCGAGACGCCGCTCTCCCGCATCTCCTTCCACAGGTCGTTACCCTCACGGCTCCGCTCTCCCACGCCGGTAAAGATGGAGTAGCCGCCGTGCTCCATGGCTACGTTGTGGATCAACTCCTGGATGAGCACCGTCTTGCCCACTCCTGCGCCGCCAAACAGGCCGATCTTGCCTCCCTTGGGGTATGGCTCCAGCAGGTCGATGACCTTGATGCCCGTCTCCAAAATCTCGGTCACGGGCTGCTGCTCCTCAAAGTCCGGGGCATCCCGGTAGATGCTCCGGCGGGGGACGGTGTCCGGCACCGGTTCTCCCCCGTCGATGGGCTGGCCCAGGACGTTGAACATTCTTCCCAGCGTAGCCTCGCCTACGGGCACCTGAATACTGCTGCCCGGGGCGGAGACCTCCATCCCCCGGGACAGTCCCTCGCTGCCGGAGAGCATAATGCAGCGGACGGTGTCGTCCCCCACATGGTGGGCCACCTCCATGACCCGCTGCTCCCCGTCCAGCTCCACGGTAAGGGCCTCCCGGATACGGGGAAGGCTCCCCCGCTCAAACTCCACGTCGATGACCGGGCCGGAAATCTGTACAATGGTTCCGGTGTTCATGGTGTCTCCACTTCCTTCCTGCGTTTCCGCCGCTGGGCCAGAGCACCGGCAGAGACCTCGGTGATCTCCCGGGTGATGGCCGCCTGGCGCACCCGGTTATACTGGAGAGACAGCTCCCCCAGCAGCTTCTCCGCATTCTGGTTGGCGGAGTCCATGGCGGTCATGCGGGCGTTCTGCTCGCTGCAAAAGCTGTCCACCAGGGCACTGTAGATATACCCGGCGACGTAGCCATACACCTCCAGCCGGAGCACCTCTTCCACCGAGGGGATGAACACAAAGGGCTGAGAGACCTTTTTCTCCGATGCGCCCATGGCGAAATAGCTCCGGTGGAAGGGCAGCAGACGGGTGGCGATGGCCTCCGATTGCAGGCTGCTCTCCATGTCGGTGTAGATGATGAATATTTTTTTCAGGCGTCCGGACTCGTACCGCTCCATGAGCACCCGGGCGATCTCCCTGGCCCGCTCCATGGTGGGGTTCTGGGCGGTATAGCGGAAGCTACGCTCGATGGGGATGTCGTGGCGCACGCAGAAGCGGCGGCCACTCTCCCCCACCACGAACAGCTCCGTGTCCGGGTGTCCCTTGAGCAGCTTTTGCATCTGCTTGAGGACGTTCTGGTTGTATGCTCCCGCCAGGCCCTTGTCCGCCGTGATGACCAGGCAGCCGTAGGTTCCCTCTGTCAGATGGTCGTCCGGGTCTGCCGGGTAGAAATATGGGCTGTCGATATTGTCTACCGTCCGAAAGATGCGCTTGATCTCCGTCCGCACCGCCTCAAAATAGGGCCGGGTGAGATCCAGATCCGCCTTGGCCTTGCGCAGCTTGGTGGAGGCGATGAGATACATGGCGTTGGTGATCTTCCGGGTATTTTTCACACTCTCGATGTGATTTTTGATTTCTCTGGCGCTGGCCATGCTCAATCACCAGCCGTTTCCCGGGCCAGGAACCGGTCGAGGCAGGCCCGGGCCAGCTCCAGGATGCGCTCCCGATCCTCCCGGGGCAGCCGTCCTGTGGCGTCGATCCGGTGGCACAGCGCCCCGTCCTGCGCCTCCATATAGGACAGCAGAGCGCCCTTGAACCGCTCCACCTGGCTGGGGCTCAGCTCCTGCATAACGTGGTTCAGGGCGGTCACCAGCAGGATCACCTGCTGGTGCTGGTTCAGGGGGTGGTACTGGTTCTGTCGCAGCAGCCGCATCAGCCCCTGGCCGTAGACCAACTGTCGCCGGGTGGCCTCGTCCAGGTCGCTGGAGAACTGGGTGAACACCTCCATCTCCCGGTACTGGGCCAAATCGAGACGGATGGCCCCCGCCGCCTGCTTCATGGCCTTTGTCTGGGCGTCGCCGCCCACACGGGAGACGGACAGGCCCACATTGACGGCGGGCCGCTGGCCGGAGAAGAACAGGTCGCTCTCCAGGAAAATCTGTCCGTCAGTGATGGAGATGATGTTGGTGGGGATATAGGCGGACACGTCCCCCGCCTGGGTCTCCACGATGGGCAGGGCGGTCATGCTACCGCCGCCCAGCTCGTTGGACAGGTGGGCCGCCCGCTCCAGCAAACGGGAGTGGAGATAAAACACGTCGCCGGGATAGGCCTCCCGTCCGGGAGACCGCTCCAGCAACAGGCTCAGGGCACGATAGGCGATGGCGTGCTTGGAAAGGTCGTCATAGACGATGAGCACGTCCCTGCCCTGGTACATGAAATACTCTCCCAGGGCGCACCCGGCGTAGGGGGCGATATACTGGAGAGAGGCGGATGCACTGGCGGAGGCGTTGACGATGATGGTATAGTCCATGGCCCCCCGCTGCCGCAGGGTCTCCGCCAGTCTCGCCACCGAGCTGGCCTTCTGTCCGATGGCCACATAGATGCAGACCACGTTCTTCCCCTTCTGGTTCAGAATGGTGTCCAGGGCGATGGCGGTCTTGCCGGTCTGCCGGTCGCCGATGATGAGCTCCCGCTGGCCCCGGCCAATGGGAAACATGGAGTCAATGGCCAGCAGTCCAGTCTCCATGGGGGTGTCCACCGACTGCCGCTGGATGATGCCCGGGGCGGGGTTCTCGATGGGCCGATAGCCCTCGGCCTGGATGTCACCCAGGCCGTCGATGGGTGCGCCCAGAGCGTCCACCACCCGGCCCAGGAACCCCTCGCCCACCGGCGTACCGGCAGTTTTCCCCGTGCGCCGGACATAGCTGCCTTGGGCAATCTCGGAGTCATCCCCGAAGATGATGCAGCCCACCTCGTCACGGCGCAGGTCCTGAACCATGCCCTTGACGCCGGAGGCGAATATCAGGATCTCCCCGTACTCGGCGTGCTCCAGGCCCCGGACGGTGGCGATCTCGTCGCCCACGGTGATGACCTCTCCGATCTCCTCCGGCTCCACCTGGGGATTCCAGCGCTCTACCGTCTCCCGCATCAGGGGGATAAAGCGGCTGCTGTCGGCTGAGTCGGCCTTGACCTCCTCCAGCTCCTCTCTCAGCTGCCGGAGACGGCCCTCCGCCGTCCAGTCGTAGATGTCACCGCCCACGATCAGCTGGAAGCCGTACTCCATAGCCGGGTCAGCCTGCCACTCCAGGGTATAGTCCTGCCCATACTTCCGACGGACAAAGTCTGTCAGCCGGGCCATCTGCTCCCCGCTGGGCGCAGTGCTGCTCCGGAGGAGGGCCTTTTGGAGCGTTTTCTCACGCATCTTCATGGGCTTCCTTCCCTTCGACAAGATTCAAAAACTGGTCATAAGGGTCACTTTCCGATTGCAGCAGCATTTTTTCTGTGGCAGTCATTGCCAGGTCGGTCATCTCCCGGCGGGCGGACTGGAGCATCTTCTCATGCTCCAGCTCGGTGTTGGCTTTTGCCTTCTCCATCATCTGCTCCGCCTTTTTCCGGGCCTGAGCGATGGTCTGCTGGGCCTCCTGCTCTGCCGCCTGGGCTGCTTGGGCACGGTGCTGCTCCATCTCCCGGTCCACCTGCCGGAGCTGCTCCTCCCGTTCCGTCTTCAGCTGTTCCGCCTGTTCCAGCCGTTCCCGGGCGTCCTTGTCCATTTTCTGATAGTATTCCTCCCGCTGCTCCATAAAGCGCTTGACCGGGTTATAGAGCAGGAAATACAGTCCGCCTGCCAGGATTACAAAGTTAAACAGGTGCAGCAAGATCTGCTGCCAGTCGATATTCAGGGGTAAAGACATCACATTCACCGACCTTACAGGACGAAGATGATCAGAATCACCGCCAGCAGGGCGTAGATGATCGCCGTTTCGATGAACACCAGGCCCAGCATCAGGGTGGTGCGGATCTTGCCCTCCGCCTCGGGCTGACGGGCGATGCCCTCCACCGCCTTGCTGGATACCATAGCCATGCCGATACAGCCGGCAACGGCAGCCACGCCGATGGCGAGGGCGGAGGCGATGGCCTTCGTGCTGGTGACGGTGTCCTCGCCGGTCTCCTCGTCCTCCGCTGCCTCTGCTGTGATGGTCTGGGTATTCTGTTCGTCAGCAGGAGCGCCGGTCTCTGCGGCAAAGGCAGGCACGGCCAGCACCAGCAGGGCGACCAGAGCGATCAAAAGTGCGGAAATGTTCTTCTTCATGGTTTTCATAGCGATTACCTCCCAATTATGCTGCGGCCTGAGCCGAACGCTTTTTCTTTGTTTTTTTGGGCTTTTTCTCCCCCGGCTCGGATACCTCGCCGTAGTACAGGGCAGTCAGCATGGTGAGCACATAGCTCTGGATGAGGGCATGGAGCAGAGTGAACAGCACCCCCACCACCACCGGCAGGACGAAGCTCAGGTTGATATAGTAGTACACCAGCTCTGTCACCAGCAGTCCGCTGAGCAGAGCGCCAAAGAGACGGAAGCTCATGGAGATGGGGAGGGAGAACTCCTTCAATGTCCGCCCGATACCGCCGATCCCGTTGCCTGCGATGCCGCCGGACATAATGAACAGATAGGACAGACAGTCCAAAGCGATAGCCCCATTGATGTCGGAGAGGGGCGCCGGAAGTGCGACGGAGTTGCCCCCGGTGGTGACCGCCTGGAAGCCGAACAGCTCAAAGCAGGTGCCCACAAAGATATAGCTGGCCGCCGCAAACAGGTAGGCGCCCAGCGCCTGGTTCCGCCAGGGGCTGTTTCTCTTTGCCATCCCGTCGAACATACCAACCAGCCGCTCCAGCAGCAGTTGGAGCTTTCCCGGTATCAGTTGAAAACGGGGTATGACAAAAATACGCAGGAGCGCTGCCAGGATGAGCAGTACCGCCGTCACCGTGAAGGCGGAAATCAGCCCAGGGTTGACATCCTTGATGCCAAATAGACTGATTTGGTTGACATCGTGAAGGACGGCGTCTTTCATTGCCACCTGGACCGACTCCGTTTCGCCGCCGCCCAGGGAGCCTGTCAAGAACACGCCGGCCAGCAGAGCCGCCAAAATCAAAAGCCAGGAGATCAGCGCCACTTTTTGCTTGCCAATTCTCATGAAACCACTCCTTTTTTCGACTCCGGCCAACAGGCCGCATCGAAGCCGTCTCGCCCGGAGACCGCTCTGCCCGTCCCCGGCCTCTGTCCACCCGGCAACTGGCGGCAGATGTTCTCCAACTGCTGCAATTTATTACCGATACGAACCTTTTAAAGGTTCTCAGACGATGGTATTATAGTCCGCACGCTGCAATATGTAAAATGTATATTTGACATATTAGCTATTCGTTTTTTATAGGTCGATTGTAAAATGAAGTTGAACACCTAAAAAATCCATAGCGATTGAATGGTCGATTGTAAAATGAAGTTGAACACCTAAAAAATCCATAGCGATTGAAT
>JAJQEM010000003.1 GCA_021201635.1 Clostridiales bacterium
CAATCGCTATGGATTTTTTAGGTGTTCAACTTCATTTTACAATCGACCAACAAATTACGACTTGCTGCGATAGAGGATCTTGGGTTTCATTCCCCTTTGGTGCCTTGGAGCGCAGCGGAAAGGAATGGTTATAATGATGGAACCCTTAGAAGCCCAATTGGGAGGCTGGTCGGAGATCGCAGCCCCCATGCTCCGGGAGGACTGGTGCCGGGCGCTGTTTGACCGGGTGGAGACGGCCTACAACGGCCCCAAACCGGTCTATCCCCCCAGGGAGCAGCTGTTTACCGCCCTGGCCCTGACCCCGCCTGAGGCGGTACGCTGCGTCATCCTGGGGCAGGATCCCTACCCCGGACAGGGACAGGCCCACGGCCTGGCCTTCTCCGTCCAGCCAGGAGTGGCCGTCCCCCGGTCCCTGCGGAACATCTATCTGGAGCTGGAGGCCGACCTGGGCATCCCTCCCGCCGCCACCGGAAGCCTGCTCCCCTGGGCGGAGCAGGGGGTGCTGCTGCTCAACAATGTCCTTACCGTCTACGGCGGAGAGGCGGACAGCCACAAGGGTTGGGGCTGGGAGCGGTTCACCGCCGGGCTCCTCCTGGCCCTCCGGGAGCAGCCCCGTCCCATTGCGTTCCTCCTCTGGGGCCGGAACGCCCAGACCAAGGGCCGTGAGGCCCGCATCATGGAGAGCTCCTATCCCCGGCTGGTGCTCTCCTCCGCCCATCCCAGCCCCCTGTCCGCCCGGCGGGGCTTCTTCGGCTCCCGTCCCTTCAGCCAGGTAAACCGGTTTCTGGAGGACTATGGGGAGCCTGGCATCGACTGGCGGCTGGAATGAAACCTTATTAGTTTACATAACAGCACCCTGGCAGCTTGCTGCCAGGGTGCTGTTTTATCGTATTATCGCTCCTTCCGCTGGAGCTGGAGACGGTCTGCGATCATAGCGATGAACTCGCTGTTGGTGGGCTTGCCCTTGGCGTTGGAGACGGTGTAGCCGAAGTACTTTTGCAGCGTCTCCAGGTCCCCCCGATCCCAGGCCACCTCGATGGCGTGGCGGATGGCCCGCTCCACCCGGCTGGCGGTAGTGCCGTACCGCTTGGCCACCTCGGGATAGAGGACCTTGGTGACGGCGTTGATGACGTCCATGTCGTCTACGGCGATGAGAATGGCCTCCCGGAGGTACTGGTAGCCCTTGATATGGGCGGGCACGCCGATCTCATGGATGATGGAGGTGACCAGCGTCTCCATATTCTGGTAAGCCTTGGGGGTGACGGTGGCACTGTTGCGGAGCAGGCGGATGCGCTCCACTACTGCCTGACCCCGGCTTGGCTTGGTCAAAAAGTAGTCCGCCCCCAGCTCCGCCGATTTGGCCGCCACACCACCGGCGACGAAGCTGGAATAGATCAGAATGCCCGGCCTGCGAGCCTCCTGGGTGTTGATCTGCTCCAACAGCTCCAGCCCGTCCATCCCAAACAGCACCAGATCCATCACCAGCACCTCTGCACCGGTCTCCCGGAGCAGGCCGATGACCTTTCCGCCCTCCCCTGTGACCCCGGCCACCTGGATGTCCGGCTCTGTGGACAGCGCCTTCACCAGACCGGAGCGGGCGTCCTCATCTGCGTCTGCAATCACAACTTTAATGATATTCATTTCTGTTCTTCCCCTTTGCCTTTCGTTTTCAAAAATACGGTCTATTGTTGGCCGTTTGACGTGTTCCTGTAAACCTCTATCCATAATTTAACACACTCCAACGCTGTTCGCAATCCTTTTCAACGCAAAAAATTCAACTTTTTGTCGAGCTTTTCCGACCTTTTCTGACGATTCGACAAAACCGGTTCTTTTTCTCTCCGAGGCTTCCCGTCGGTTCCCGTCGCTTCCCCTGTTTCTGCCAAAAATCCCCCTTTGTGCGCCCTTTGTCGAAAAATACGTTTTTCTGTCTCCTGCCGATTTCTTTTTCCATATCCTCTCATTTCTGTAAATATATGGAAATTATGGCCCAGCGGGATATGACCGGATTCGACCCTGTGGCCCGCCGAAGGGCAAAAAAAGGAGCCACGCTGCCGTGGCTCCGGATGGTGTTATGTTTGGTTGTCGGGATTTGTTCTCAGACCTTTTCACCCTTTTCCAGCCAGCCGTATACCACAGCGGCCAGTGCGCCGCCCACCAGGGGGCCGACGATAAAGATCCAGACCTGAGCCAATGCGTCGCCGCCGGCGAACAGGGCGGGCATCAGGCTGCGGGCGGGGTTGACCGAGGTGCCGGTCAGGGCGATGCCCAGGATATGGACCAGGGTCAGGGTCAGGCCGATGACCAGGCCGGAGACCGCTCCATTCTCCACCTTGCTGGTGACGCCGATAATGGCCAGGACGAACACAAAGGTGAGGATGATCTCCGCCACCAGTGCGCCGCCCACAGAGCCGTTGGTCCAGCCCGACTGGATCTGGTTGGCCCCAAAGCCGCAGTCAAAGCCGAACAGGATGCCCAGGATGACGCAGCCCACAGCGGAGCCCACCAGCTGGGACACCACGTAGCCCACAAAGTCGGTGGCGGTGAGCTGCTTCCGAATGAGCATAGCCAGGGATACGGCGGGGTTGATGTGGCAGCCGGAGATGTTGCCAATGCTGTAGGCCATGGCGACAATCACCAGGCCGAAGGCCAGGGCAGTCAGCAGATAGCCGCTGCCGGAGGCGCTGTCGCAGCCCACTGCGACAGCCGTGCCGCAGCCAAAGGTGACCAGAACACAGGTACCGATGGCCTCAGCTACATACTTTTTGATGTTTTTCATGGAAAAACCCCTTTCCGGGCAGCGATCTCGCTGCATGATACAATTATTATATCATCCCGGTATCAGGGATTCAATCCACACAAGACGAAAAATGGGAAACTTTTCCAAAACCATACAAAGGGAGAGTCCGTATCACCCCACAGCCACCGCCCGCAGCCGACGGTTCCAGGGCCTGCTCAGGGCGGTCAGATCCAGCACCGCCACAAAATCGTCCACCAGATTCACCAGCCAGGCCTCCCGGCTCCGGGGAAGGTATCGCCCGGCGGGCCACATATGGGACAGGATGATGTTCCGCTCCCGCTGGGTCAAATGGGTGACCTCCTCGGCGTTCTTCACCGCCATCTCCGGGTGGTGGAGGCAGAGGGACAGGCTGCTGTCCGCCTCTTGATAAAACAGGTCGTGGAGCAGTCCCGCCCGGGCTGCCGCCTGGGCATCCCAATGCCAGCGGCGGGCCAGGACGAAGGATAAGTAGGACACCAGCAGGACGTGCTCATAGCGGTTGGTCCAGCGGTGGTGGGATATGGTACGCAGACGGCGGACCCGGCTGTCCGCCGTCAGAGGGGAGACGCAGCGGAAAAAGTCCCGTATCTCCTCGTCGGTAAACAGGTGCATACGACCACCTCCGTCTCGGGCTGCACCGGTTGCTTTCCGGAAGACCATTCTAGCACGGCGGAGATGGAATGTCATGTGGAAATGGGCGGTAAAAATGTTAAAGTCAGCTTCAATTTCCGAAAATTCCTCATGAATAGGACGATTTTATAGCAAAACCGCACCGAAGCCAGCAGAAGCTCCGGTGCGGTCGTATTGTGTGTGAAAGGGAGATCAGCCCTCAGCGGTCTCCTCAGTGGCGTCTGCGTCCTCGGTGGCGTCGGCGTCCTCGGTAGCGTCTGCATCCTCAGTAGTATCAGCGTCCTCAGACTCCTCCTCCTCGGTGGCGTCGGCCTCCTCCTCGGCGGCGATGGCAGTCTGGAGGGCGATGATCTTCTCGAAGCAGGCCTGCCAGTCCATGTTGTCCAGGGCCTCAGAGGTCTCGAAGGTGGCGGCGTTCATCCACTCGTCGATCTGGGAATTGTACAGGTCGGAGATATAGTCCTCCTCGATCTCAGCCAGAGTGTCCTCGCTGTTGTCCAGACGGAGGATGACAAAGTAGCCGTAATCCGTCTCATCGGTCATGCCGACCTCGCCCACCTCCAGGGTCTCGACCAGCTCCCGGAAGCCGTCTACCAGGGAGTCATCGCTGTCGAAGGTGTACTCATCGGTGTTCTCATCGTAGTTGCTCTCCGCCTGGTATTCGGCGAAGGTGTCCTCCAGCTCGTCGGCGCTGACGTCCTGGAGGGCGTCGTAGATAGCCTGGGCGGCCTCCTGCTGGGCGGCCCGGCCGTCGTCGTCGTCATCCTCCAGGTCGGCGGTGTACAGGAGGATATACCGGCAGGTGTAATAGCCCTGCTCCTCGGCGTAGTCGGCGATGGTCTCGTCGGTGGGCTCATACTCGCCGCCCTCGCCATAGAAGTAATCCTGGAGGTTGGTGGCCTGGCAGGACTCCCGGTAGGCCAGCTCCAGTCCCTCGGCGTTGGTGGTGTAGTACAGCAGGGCATTCTCGTTGTAGTTGGCCAGCACCTCGGACAGGCTGGTCTCCTGGTCCTCGGTGAGGGTCAGACCGTACTCGTCCGCTTTCTCGTTGAGCACGGCATACATCTCGGAGATATTGGAGGCCATGTAGACCAGGTTGTCGGCGACAGTAGTGCCCTCGTCCTCGTCCAGCACCTCGGTCACGTCAAAGGTGTAGCCGTAGTAGTAGTAATAATAGTAGGAATAGTAGTTGTAGTAATAGGTCAGCCAGTAGAAGAACAGGTTGGCGGGGATCTCAGCGCCGTCAGCGGTGATTACGGTGTCCCCTGCGGAGATGGCTCCGTCGGTGACGTAGGCAATGGGGTCGGCCTTGGCCTCGTCCGGGACCTCGGTCAGGGTGGTGGTGTCCTCGGTGGAGTCATCGGTGGACTCGTCCGTGGTGTCGGAGGCGGTGGAATCTGTGGTATCCTCTGCATCCTCGGAGGTGGAGTCACCGCAGCCGGCCAGCAGGCTCATGACCATCATCAGTGCCAGCAGCAGTGCGCCGATACGTTTCTTCATTTTTCATCAAATCCTTTCTGCGAAACCCGGAGCAGATCCCTCCGGGGATATGTCCAGACGCTTCTGCTATTGTACCAGAGCGGCGGCAAAATTACAACCGTTCTTCCCAAAAAGTTGTTGATTCGATGGCCCACAACAAAATCGGAAAAACGCCGTTGACGCCGGACGGGATCCCGTCGTACAATGGACGAAACAGACGGCAGGAGGAACCGAACCGGATGAACATACTGGTCACAGGCTTTGAGCCCTTCGGCGGAGAGGCGGTCAACCCCTCCTGGGAGGCGGTGCGCCGTCTCCCGGCACACATCGACGGGGCGGACATCATAACGGTGCAGCTCCCCACCGCCTTTCAGCGGGGAGAGCAGGTTCTGCTCCGTGCCCTGGAGCGCTGCCGCCCGGAGCGGGTGCTCTGTGTGGGCCTGGCTGGAGGTCGGAAGGGCTTCACCCTGGAGCGGGTGGGCATCAATCTCCGGGACGCCCGCATCCCGGACAACGACGGCGCACAGCCGGAGGATCAGCCGGTGCGTCCGGACGGCCCCGCTGCCTATTTTGCCACCCTTCCGGTAAAGGAGATGGTGCAGGGATTGAACCGGGCGGGCATCCCGGCGGCGGCCTCGTACACGGCGGGGACTTATGTGTGCAACGACATCCTCTACGCCCTCCTGGACTGGCAGGCCCGGGAGATGCCGGAGAGCCGGGGCGGCTTTCTCCATCTGCCCTACACCCTGGAGCAGGCGGCGGAAAAGGGAGAGGACGTGCCGGGGATGGCGCTGGAGGAGATGGTGCGGGGGCTGTCCCTGGCCGTCCGCCTGGCCGTCGGGGAGAGCGTGTGAGCTTGCGGACATTTTTGTAACTTTTCAGGTCAAAAAGAGCCTACCTTAAAATTTTTTAGGGTTAAATTTATAATTTTGCGTCTTTTCGTTCATATTCTGTACACAACCATTGCGTATCCTTTGTATCAGAAAACAGGCGGACCGGAGACTCTCCGGTACCCATAAAAGGAGCGTCAATATCATGGGCTACAATATGTATGACAAGGACTACGGCAGTGGCTTTACCCCGGAGAACGACAACCGGCCCCCGGAGGAGCGCCCGGATTACCAGCCCCCGGAGCAGACGGAGCAGGCACAGCCCTCCAACGCCGCTCCCCAGGCGGAGGCTGCTCAGACCGGCCAGACCAATCAGGCCGGTCAGCCCACTCAGACCTCGGCCCAGCAGCCGGTGGTGAATGGGGAGTACCACTACAGCTACGGCTTCCAGCAGGCGGACAGCGCCGATACCGCCGGAGCAGGCAGCGCACAGCCCACCTCCAGCGGCACCTACGGCGGCAGCTATAACGGCTACAGCTCTGGCAGCAGCTACCAGACGGGCGGCACCTCCGGCAACAGCTATCAGTCCGGTAGCGGCTACCAGACAGGCAACGCCTACGGCGGCACCTACGGGGCCTCTGCCAACGCCGACTATGGCAACGGCACCACCCCGCCCAACAACACCTATTACGGCGGCGGGTCCGCCACGCCTCCCCCCAAGCCCCCCAGAAAGCCGAAGAAGTCCGGCGGCTCCGGGGTGGGCAAGATCGTGGCCATTGTGCTGGTCTGCCTGCTGCTGGGCGGGGCCGCAGGGATGGGCGGCGCCTATCTGATGTTTAACTCCCTGGGCAGCTCTGCCACGGAGAGCGGCAGCAGCGACACCACCACCGCCGACAGCGTCTCCGACGACGCCGACAGCACCGAGGACACGGAGTCCTCGGTGGAGATCCAGGTCAGTGATCGGGACTCCTCCACCAGCACCGTCACCACCTCTGAGGACGGCACCATGACTCCCAGCCAGATCTACGAGGCCTATTCCAACTCGGTGGTCAGCATCGAGGTCCAGACCTCTGACGGGGTGGGCGCAGGCACCGGCTTCATCATCTCCGAGGACGGGTACATCCTCACCTGCTACCATGTGGTGGACGGCTATCAGGCCATCTCCTGCACCTTTATCGATTCCACCAGCTATGAGGCCACCTATGTGGGCGGCGACGAGGACGCAGATCTGGCCGTCCTGAAGATTGAGGCCACCGGTCTCACCGCCGTGGTGCTGGGCGACTCCGACGACCTGGCGGTGGGCTCCGCCGTCACCGCCATCGGCAACGCCCTGGGCACCTTCGCCAACACCCTGACCACCGGGGCGGTCTCCGGCCTGGACCGGGCCCTGACCATGGAGGACGGCACGGTGATGAATCTGCTCCAGACCGACTGCACCGTGAACTCCGGCAACTCCGGCGGCCCCCTGTTTAACGAGTACGGCGAGGTCATCGGCATCGTCAACGCCAAGTATTCCAGCTCCGGCTCCACCACCACCGCCAGCATCGAGGGTATCGGCTTCGCCATCCCCATCAACGACGCTCTGGACGTGCTGGACGACCTCATCACCTACGGCTATATCACCGGCAAGCCCTATCTGGGCATCTCCGTGTCCACCGTCAGCAGCATCACCGCTCAGCAGTACTCCAACATGGTGGTAGGCGCCTACGTCATGTCGGTGGAGACCGGCTCCTGCTCTGAGACCGCCGGACTCCAGGTGGGCGACATTATCACCCAGGTGGACGGGGTGGACATCACCACCTATGAGGAGCTGGTGGACGCCAAGAACAACCACAAGGCCGGCGAGGAGATGACGCTGACCGTCTACCGGGACGGCAGCTACTACACCATCATCGTCACCCTGGACGAGGAGGTCCCGGACAGCGCAGCGGACGACTCCACCACCGAGGACTCCACCACCGACGATTACAGCGACAGCTACGGCTACAGCTATGGCTATGGCTACGGCTACACCAACCCCTACGGAGGCAATGGCGGCTGGTAAGCAGACTATAACAATTCCATCACACAGAATGACCGCCCGGCGGGAGCAGAGGATGCTCCTGCCGGGCGGGTCATCATTAGGGACGAAATAACTCTGCCTGTTGGTTTGCCTTTTCAATCACCCCAGCTTGACGACGAGAACGCCGTCAACAATGGCGATGCTGCCTTCCTCTGGGTAGCAGGGCATCTCATCAACCTCGCTGTTTGTCTGCATTTCGTTCCAGGTATCTGTATCGGCTATGACGGCGGGGTTCATCAGAACATAGTCAAAATATGCCTGATAGTAATTGCGGCCGGCCGCTCCTAATACATACGTATTCCACTCCCCTGTCATTTCTTCATATAATTCCTCAAAGCCTGGCAGAGGATCCAGCAGGGAATCTGGCCTGCCCACGAAAACAACAGATGTCTCTCCGGTGACATATTCTTCACAGCATTCCATCTGATATACAATTCGGGTAAAGAGTGACAGATTGGCCTCGTATTCCAAATCTTTTTTCAGATAGGCTTTATTTGCCGTTTGTACATTCCCCCATAGCACGATGAAAACCAGGAGGCTTAA
>JAJQEM010000022.1 GCA_021201635.1 Clostridiales bacterium
TTCAATCGCTATGGATTTTTTAGGTGTTCAACTTCATTTTACAATCGACCGACAAGAAATAATGGGATTATAATGGAGTTTTTGTATTTAGGAAATGCAATAGGCATTGTTACTCAATTTAATAAGAAGTATAAAAATGCTGCTTATATACATACATTGCCGACCCTATCACCCAACGACCCAAACTTCCCCGAATGGTGGAAAGAGCACAAATCCGAATGGGAAGATCGCAAGCGGTAGGTTAGCGCTCCCTGACGACCACTAACCAAAAACCGAACGCCAAAAACAGGGATGCTTTGCCACAGCAACCATTTTCCGTCAAATACAGGCTCCTGACCGCCGGATGATCCCGGCAGACAGGAGCCTGTGCGTTTTTTCTTCCGTTGAGTGCGTCAGAGCAAATCTTTAATGCCGTCATACACCCGCAGCACCACGTCGGCGTTGTTCATGGCGTAGAGGTGGACGCCGTCGGCTCCGGCGTCGATCAGGTCCCGGAGCTGGCCCACGGCGTAGTCGATGCCCGCCTGGTACAGCCCGTCCGGGTCGTCCTGCCACCGGTCCAGAATGGCCTGGAAGTCGGGGGGACGGTGGCGCTGGAGAGGGCGATGGTCCGGGTGATCTGGCTCTTGCGGACGATGGGCATGACCCCGGCGGAGACGGGCAGGTCGATGCCCTCCTTGCGAATACGGGTCATGTAGCGGTAGAACCGGGCGTTGTCGAAGAACATCTGGGTCACCAGATGGGACACGCCGCTGTCCTGCTTCACCCGGAGATACCCCACGTCCTCCCGGAGGGAGGGGCTCTCCGGATGCACGTCGGGATAGCAGGCCCCGGAGAGGCCGAACGCCTCGTATTTGCCCCGGACAAAGGCGGCCAGGTCGCTGGCGTGTTCAAAATCGTGGTACTGGGTGATGTTGGGGTTCCGATCCCCCGGAGAATCATCAGGTTCTGGATGCCGGAGGCAAACAGCTGATCCAGACTGGCCTCGATGCCCGCCCGGTCGCCGCCCAGACAGGTCAGGTGGGCCAACGGCTCCATCCCCATCTCGTTTTTCAGATAGGAGGCCACCTGTCCGGTGGACACGCCCCCACGCCGGAGCCTCCGGCGGAGCAGGTGACGCTGACGAAGTCCGGGTGAACGGGCTGGATCTCCCGGAGGGTCTGCTGGAGGGCGGACCAGTGGAGCTCCTGCTTGGGCGGAAAGATCTCGATGGAGAAGAGACAGCTCTTCTGGGCAAACAGCTTGCGGATGTACATGGGGCGACCCTCCTGGAAATTTATTTTCTGACAGCAGTATAACCCGAAACAGGGGAAAAAGCAAGGGCGGGGCGCAACTCTCCCGCCAGTGGACACGAAAGCCGCCGCACCGGCTATTTTTTGGTCGGTGCGGCGGCCTTTTTGGTACAAGAGGGCCTGTAAGCCGGGTTCTGTTTTGACAGCCATCTATCTAGGCCTGACGTTGCCGCCAGGCTCCAGCCACCTCCTGGGGACGGCCGGGCCGGCCATCTGTCCCCCCACGGTGTTGCTCCGGATAGAGTTTACAGAATCGGACTGTCTCCAGCCGACTGGTGAGCTCTTACCTCGCCTTTCCACCCTTACCGGCAAACGCCGGCGGTATCTCTCTGTTGCACTTGTCCTGAAGTCGCCTTCGGCGGGCGTTACCCGTTATCCTTGCCCTGTGGAGCCCGGACTTTCCTCACGGGCGGGCCTTTCGCCCCGTCCGCGCGGCTGTCCAGCCCTCTTGCACCGGATATTGTACCGGAACGGCGGGGAAAAGTCAAACGCTTTGTGAGTTGTTACCGTTTTGTGAATTATCATCCCAGTCTCCCGGGATTTCAGATTCTTTTCAGATTGCCGAACTACAATAACCATGCAAAACGAGGTGTACCGGCAGTCCGAACCATTCTCTCTGCCGGGAAAAAGGAGGGTTCACATTGATCGACGTCAAGCACCTGACCAAGCGGTATGGCAACCATACCGCCGTCTCCGACCTGACCTTCCACATCGGGAAGGGGCAGATCTACGGATTCCTGGGGCCAAACGGTGCGGGAAAATCCACGACAATGAACATTATGACCGGCTGCCTCGCCGCCACCAGCGGCGAGGTGAAGGTGGGGGGCTACGACATCTTTGAGGACGCGGCCCAGGCCAAGCGGCTCATCGGCTATCTGCCGGAGCAGCCGCCCCTGTACCTGGATCGCACTCCCAGAGAGTACCTGACCTTCGTGGGCCAGGCCAAGCGCATCCCCAAGGGGGAGCTGAAGGGCCAGATTCAGCGGGTCATGGAGACCACCCAGATCACCGACGTGGCTGACCGGCTGATGAAGCACCTGTCCAAGGGCTACAAGCAGCGGGTGGGCATCGCCCAGGCCCTGCTGGGCGACCCGGAGGTCATCATCCTGGACGAGCCCACGGTGGGCCTGGACCCCCGGCAGATCATCGAGATCCGGGAGCTCATCACCAGCCTGGGGGAGAGCCACACCGTCATTCTCAGCAGCCACATCCTCTCCGAGGTACAGGCCATCTGCCAGACCATTATGATCATCTCCAAGGGCAGACTGGTGGCCTGCGACACGCCGGAAAATCTGGAACAGCTGTTTGCGGGTAAGACCACCGTGGAGCTGACGCTTGAGGCGGAGCCGGAGGAGGTCGCCCCGCTGCTGGAGCCGTTG
This sequence comes from Clostridiales bacterium, assembly GCA_021201635.1. Lineage (GTDB taxonomy): Bacteria > Bacillota > Clostridia > Oscillospirales > Oscillospiraceae > Onthomonas. The sequence continues at coordinate 2,672 of JAJQEM010000022.1, forward strand.
GAGCACATCCGGGCGGTGGAGCTCAAGCGGGCGACAGACAGCCGCTGCGACGTGGAGCTGGAGACGGACGGCTCCGAGGACGTCTGCCGGGAGATCTTCTTTGCGTGCAGCGGGGCGGCAAAGCCCATCCTGCGCATGGCCACCGTGAAGGCCAGCCTGGAGGACGTGTTCATCGAGCTGACCTCCGACGCACCGGAGACCCCTGTTCAGCCGGAAGCGGTATCCCCGGAGGAACCGGAGCAGGAGAGCGAACCGGAGGCTGACGTGCCGGAGCTGACCGTCGAACCGGAGACGGGAGAGGAGGAAGCGGAATGAAAGCGATCTTTAAGCATGAGCTGGCCTCCTATTTCAGCAGCGTGACCGCCTTTGTGTTCGGGGCGTTCCTGCTGCTGTTCACGGGCATCTATACCATGTCCATCTGCATCAGCTCTGCCTCGGCCAGCTTTGAGTATGTGCTGTACTATGTGGGATTTGTCTTTCTGATTATCGTCCCCATCCTGACCATGCGGGTCATCTCGGAGGAGCGGAAGCAAAAGACGGATCAGCTGCTCTACTCCCTGCCCCTGAGCATGACCCAGGTGGTGATGGGGAAGTGCCTGGCCCTGCTGGTGGTGTTCGCCGTCCCCATGCTCATCATCTGCCTCTATCCCCTGGTGCTCTCCGCCTTTGGCAGCGTCTATCTGCCCGAGGCCTATGGCACCATCCTGGGCTTCTTCCTGCTGGGGGCCTCCCTCATCGCCATCGGGATGTTCATCTCCTCCCTGACCGAGAGTCAGGCGGTGTCGGCGGGGCTGTGCTTTGTGGTCATGCTGCTCAACTACTTCATCAGTTCCCTGGCCAGCTTTGTCTCCAGCGACGCCTATGCCTCCTTTGTGGCCTTCGCCATTCTGGTGCTACTGCTGGGGCTGGTGGTCTGGCTGATGACCAAAAACAGCTTTGCCGCCTGGGTGACCATCGTGGTGCTGGAGGTGGCGCTGACCGCCTATTACCTGCTGTTCCAGGACAGCTTTGCCGGGCTGTTTGCCGAGGTGATGGAGGGCATGTCCCTCTACGAGCGGTTCTATCAGTTCGTCTACGGCGTCTTCGACATCACCGCCATCGTCTACTTCCTGACGGTCATCGGCGTGTTCCTGTTCCTGTGCGTGCAGTCCATGGAGAAGCGGAGGTGGAGTGAATGATGTTCGGCAAGAAAAAGCAAGAGCAGGCTGGGGAGACCCAGGAGAAGAAGAAGCTCCGTCTCCCCCGGCCGGATATGGCCAAGTTCCGGGCGGGCTTCCGCACCCGGACCTTCCGGGTGGGCGGCTACAGCGTGGCGGCAGCCGCCATCGTGCTGGCCATTGCTATTATGGTAAACCTGTTTATCAACGCCCTGCCCTCCAGCTGGACCCAGCTGGACACCACCGCCACTGGCATCTTCTCCATCTCCTCCCAGACGGAGCAGATCGTGGGCGGCCTGGAGGAGGACGTGACCATTTACTGGGTGGTTCAGAGCGGCAGCGAGGACGCCTATCTGGAAAATCTTCTGGGCCGGTATGAGTCCCTCAGCGACCATGTCTCTGTGGTGAAGAAGGACCCGGACGTCTATCCCACCTTTGTCACCCAGTACGGACTGGACGGGGCCACCAACAACGACCTGATTGTGGAGTGCGGTGACCGGTATACCACCGTCAGCGCCAGCGATCTCTATGAGTACGATTACAGCGACTACTACACCACCGGCACCTACGACATCAGCTTCGCCGGTGAGACCAACCTGACCAGCGCCATCAGCTACGTCACCAGCGACGACCTGCCCAAGATCTACGTCCTCACCGGACACGGGGAGTCCAGTCTCAGCTCCGACTTTGAGACCGCCCTGGAAAAGGAGAACGTGGAGATCGAGGAGCTGTCTCTGCTGACGGTGGAGGCCGTCCCGGAGGATGCGGACTGCATCCTCATCTACGGCCCGTCCAGCGACATCTCCGAGACGGAGCTGGAGCTGCTCCAGGAGTACCTCTCCGCCGGAGGCAACCTGTTCCTGCTCACCGACACCCCGGAGGAGGACGACGCCCTGGCCAACCTGGAGACGCTGATGGCGGACTACGGGGTCACCACGGTGGAGGGCATCGTGGTGGAGGGCAGCCAGAGCAACTATGCCTATGGCTATCCCTACTATCTGCTGCCGGAGCTGGAGAGCCACACCATCACTTCCCCCCTCATCTCTGACAACTACTATGTGCTCATCCCCATCGCCCAGGGCCTGGAGATCGCCGACGACCTGGATGACAGCCTGTCCGTCAGCGCTCTGCTGACCACCTCTGACGAGGCCTATTCCAAGGTGGACGGCTGGGCCATGACCACCTACTCTCAGGAGAGCGGGGACATCGAGGGCCCCTTCAACCTGGCAGTGGCCATCACCAAGACCAACGACGACGAGACGGAGAGCAAGATCGTCTGGGTGGGCTCCACCTCCCTGCTGGACGACGACACCAATACCGCCGTATCCGGCGGCAACCAGGACCTCTTCCTCAACGCCGTCAACTGGATCTGCGGCCAGGAGAGCAGCATCTCCATCCGCAGCAAGAGCATCGTCTCTGAGTATCTGAGTATCTGACCATCGACAGCGCCTCGGCTTCCGCCATGACCCTGGCTGTGGTCATCATACTGCCCGTGATCTATCTGGTGATCGGCATCTGCATCTGGGCCAGGAGGCGGAGAGCATGAAGCGTAAAAGCCGCAGCACCACGCTGCTGATTTTGCTGGGCGTCCTGTTGGTGCTCATCGTAGCCACCACGGCGGCCACCCTCCTGAACCCGGACAACCAGGTGGAGGAGGTGGAGACGGTCTATCTCCTGTCCGATTTGGACACGGACGCCGTCACCGGCCTGTCCTGGACCTATGACGGGGAGACGGTCTCCCTGACCAGCGACGGGGAGAGCTGGACGGACGCCGACGACGACAGCTTCCCCCTGGATGAGAGCTATCCCGAGAGTATGGTCTCCGCCCTGGCGGAGGTGACAGTCACCAAGACCATCGAAGAGCCGGCGGAGCTGTCTGAGTACGGTCTGGAGGAGCCGGCCTGCACCGTCACCGTCACGGTTGACGGGGAGGAGACCGAGCTGCTCATCGGGGACGAGAACACGCTGGACGGTGGCTATTACCTCTCCAACGGAGACGGGAACGTCTATATCGTGGACGACAGCCTGCTCTCCACCTTCACCTACAGTCTGTACGACCTGATCGAGATGGAGACCCTTCCCGACCTGTCTGCCATCCGCCAGGTGACGGTGGACGCCGAGACCCAGACCCTGGACATTTACTATCTGGAGGACAGCGGACTGGCCTACAGCGACGACTACACCTGGTTCCTGCTAGACGGGGAGGGCTATCTCACCCTGGACAACGACACCACCGAGGCCCTGCTGGATTATGTCCAGTCCCTCTCCTGGGAGTCCTGCGCAGACTACAATGCCGACGAGGACGAGCTGGCCGACTATGGGCTGGATGAGCCCACGGTGACAGTGACGGTAGCCTACACCGAGACGGTGCAGGTGGACACCGGCGAGACGGACGACGACGGGGAGGCGATCTACGAGACGGATGAGCGGGACGCCACCTTTGTCCTGGAGATCGGGGACTATTGCGAGGGCGAATATTGCTACGCCCGCATCGCCGACTCCCAGATGGTCTATCTCATCGACGCCGACGTGTGCGACGTGCTGCTGTACACCGGCTATGACGATCTCCGCCCGGACGACATTCTCCTGATGGATTGGGACACCGTCACCTCCGCAGAGATCACCATCGACGACGTCACCTACACGGTGGAACGCACCACCCAGGAGGTGGAGGACGAGGACGGGGAGACCACCGAGGAGACGGTCTGGCTGCAGGACGGCGAGGAAGTGGACATTGAGGGCACGCTGGACGACCTGAACGACCTCACCGCCACCGACAGCGACGACTCCGCCACACCGGAGCGCAGCGCCATCGCCTCCTTCACCTTCCACCGGAATACCGACGCCTATCAGACGGTGACCCTTACCTTCTACCAGTACGACAGCTCCTCCTGCCTGGTGGAGCTCAACGGAGAGACCCGGCTGTTCTGTGACCGGGAGGCCGTGGAGGACATCGCCGATGAGCTGGTGTCCATCCTCACCGGCGAGGCCGAGGAGGAAGATACCTCCGAGGACGAGGCCGATACGGACACTGCCGAGGACGAATAAACCCAATATGCCTGCGGGCCGGACCTTTGACGGGGTCTGGCCCGTTTTTTTGCCTCCCCTGAAAGGGCGTAAGTGCCGCAAAGCGGTATAGGGGGACCGCCGCTAGGCGGTGGAGGGGTGCGGTAGGCACTCATAATACTGAAAATCCCCGGGCGAATTCGTATCGATCCACAACGAATTCGCCGAAAGACTTTTACTTGTCGTAAGTGCCTACCGCAACCCCTCAGTCTGGCCTTGCGGCCAGCCAGCTCCGCCGTCAAGCGGCACTTCCGCTACGCTCCCTGCCCTTTCAGGGGAGCCAAGGGCGAACGATCTACCTTCCCCCCCACGTTTCAAACGCTGTTTCCCTTGCAAAATCCTTACAATACTGCTACAATGTCGATACCGAAAACAGGGAAATCTTCCCACCTCGCCCAGAGAGGAGCGTGCCCCATGTGGTTCCAGCGGAAGCGGCCCCGGCCCCTGGCCTATGACCCCGCCCGGCAGCAGCCGGTCATCCGGGCCAGCATCTGCACCGGGGAGCAGACCGCCTGTCTCCGGGACCGGGAGACGGGCAAACTGGAGGAGATCATGCTCCTGGACACCCCGGAGGACCGGCGAAGCTTCTGCCGGGCCTGCGGCGTGAGCGAGGACGAGGTGGAGATCATCTATTGATACGGGCCGGAACCGGCCCTGTGAGAGAGGCAATCGCCAATGACTGCATATCTGGATAACGCCGCCACCACACCGGTGAGCGAGGCCGCCGCCCAAGCGGCGCTGGAGGCCATGCGGGATGGCTGGGGCAACCCCTCCTCCCGGTATCCTCTGGGGAGCCGGGCCGCCGCCCGGCTGAAGCAGGACCGGGAGACGGTGGCCCGCAGCCTGGGCTGCCGGGCGGAGGAGGTAGTGTTTACCTCCTGCGGCACCGAGGGGGACAACTGGGCCATTCAGGCCGCCGTACACAAAAACCGCCGGGTGGGCAAGCATATCATCACCACCGCCATCGAGCACGCCGCCGTGCTGGAGCCCTGCCGCCGCCTGGAGCAGGCAGGCTATGAGGTGACCTATCTCCCGCCTGACCGGGACGGTTCGGTGCGCCTGGAGGCGCTGGAGGCCGTCCTCCGGCCGGACACGGTGCTGGTGTCCATGATGCTGGTGAACAACGAGCTGGGGAGCGTCCTCCCTGTCCGGGAAGCGGTCCGGCTGACCCGGCGGCTGGCGCCAAAGGCCCTGTTTCACACCGACGCGGTCCAGGGCTTTTTGAAGATCCCCTTCACCCCGAAGGCGCTGGGAGTGGACCTGCTGACCGTCAGCGGTCACAAAATCCACGCCCCCAAGGGAGTGGGCGCTCTGTATATCCGCTCCGGCCTGGGGCTGGAGCCGTTCATTCTGGGGGGCGGACAGGAGCGGGGCCTCCGCTCCGGCACCGAGGCCACCGCCCAGATCGCCGC
>JAJQEM010000067.1 GCA_021201635.1 Clostridiales bacterium
TCCGCTCTCGTGGACAGCTTGATTATTATATCCGGTGGGCCCCCGATTGTCAAGCCCCTTTTTCCCGGTTTTTCAGGTTTTCTCCAATAGGTCGGGACCAATACACCGCCAGCTTTTGCCTGACGATTTGTAAAAGTCATTTTACTTGATCCGTTCCAATTTGTCAACCCCCTTTCTATTCTTTTTCATTTTCCCCTTTCAGCGTCTCTGGCTCCTGTGCGAGGAGCGGCAGCGTCAGTTCCGCAGAAAACAGCACTCCCTTTCGCTCGGCAGAGAAGGTTCCGCCCATCTCCTGTACGATCCGCTCGCAGGTTTTTAGGCCGATGTTGGTGCTCTCCACCGGATTTGGGTCTTGCCTGACCTGGTTCGTCAGAGTAATTCGGATGCAGTCCTCCTCCGCTTCCTGTCGGATGACCACCGGGCAGGCGGGGTCGGCGTACTTTTCAATGTTGGAAAACAGGTTGTCAAACAGTCGTTTCAGGAATACCGCATCCGCCTGGATAAAGTACTGCCCCTCGATATACTGGCAGTCGATCTCCCAGCCATGCTCTGCCAGAAGCATCTCGTGCTCCCCGATCAGCTGCCCCAACAGGACGTTCGCATCGGACGCCTCCAGCTTCATCTCATGGCTGCCGTGACCAAAGACCAGGAAATATTGGAACAGCTTATCCGCCAGCTCCTTGAGCTGATAGGCGTTTTTCTTGCAAATGCCGAGATAGCTTTGGTAGCTCTCATCCTCACTGTAGTCGCCCTCGTCCATCAATTCCAAAAAGCCCAGCAGGATGGTCAGAGGAGTGCGAATGTCGTGGCTCATGCGGGTAATCAGGTCGCTGTTGGCGTTCCACGCCTCCTGTTCCGCCCGCATCTCCTGGATAATGGAGGTGCGCATGGTGTCCACGTGCTCTGCCAGGATGCCCGTCTCGTCCCGGTTTTTGACAGTGATCGCCCCGTCCAGCTTGCCGTGAGCGATCGCCTCCACCTCCTGAGAGAGCTTGATGATATAGCTGATGGTCCTCTGGTGATAGAGCAGCACCACCAGCAGAAAAACAGCCAGGATGACCGCATAGGAGAGGATGGTGACAAATTCATATAACGGCTCCTCTGAATACTCGGTCACCTGCACCAGATAGGTCCCGTCTGCAAATTCCATCATCCGCTGGCCATAGCCATAACCATAGATCTCCTCCGTCACCTCGGCCAGGGCTTCCTCTGCATCCTCATCATAGGTGGTGATGGTGTCGGCATAATAGCCCTCGTCCTCCGTCTCTCCCTCGGCGGGATAGTAGTTTTCCTCGTCCCACCAGCCGGAGTCCACGATGGCACGCATCTCCACGCCGTCCTCCAGCAGCGTTACCTCATACACCATCAGATAGATCCGGTTCTGTTGCTTGGCCCAGACGGTGATGTCCCTGGCCTGGGCCGCCTTCACATTCCGCTCCTGAACGAAGGCTTCAAATTCGTCCAGGAGGTCCCGGCAGCGTTCCTCCATTGCCTCCTCGCTGAGATAGACATGGTCGATCAGGGCGTCTCCCACCACCATGGTCAGGCTGCCCAGCCCCATGCCCAGGACCAGGCCCAGCAGCAGCACCAGCAGGAATTTGGTCTGCAGAGAGAGATACCGCCGCTCCTTTGGCTTCCGATTTTCTTCCATCTGTTCAATCAACCTGGTATCCCCTTCCATACACCGTCCGAATCAAAGTGGGATTGACAGGGTCATCCTCTAGCTTCTTTCGGAGTCGCTGGATATAAACCATCACATTGTTGTCCGAGGATGGCATATATTTGCTCTGCCACACTGCTTCATAAATGCTCTTGATGTCCAGGATTTCTCCCCGGTGCTGAAGCAGGAACAGGAGCAGGTCTAGCTCCTTGTCCGTCAGCTTGACCTCCCGGCCATGCTTTTTGACCCGGCGAGCCTTTACGTCCACCGACAAAGCGTCCGCTGTGCCGCCCCATTGGCGGTCGACGTTCTCTTCATCCTCGCCTGTTCCGGTGCCGCCGTAGACCCGATAACGCCGAATCAGGGATGCCACCTTCACGAGCAGCTCACCCTGGGAGAAGGGCTTGGCCAGGTAGTCGTCTCCTCCCATGTCGTAGGCCGCTCCCTTGTCCCGCTCGGTGTTTCGGGCGGTGAGGAACAGGATGGGAGCCTTTGTCCGCTCCCGTATCTGTCGGCAGGCCTCCAGGCCTGACAGCTCCGGCATCATAATGTCCAGCAGGATCAGGTCCAGCTCCGGATGCTCCTCCGCAATACGGACGGCATCCTGGCCGTTGGCCGCCTCCATCACCTGATAACCCTTATTTCGCAGCAGGATACGGAGAAGCTGCCGGATCTCCGGCTCATCGTCGGCCACAAGGATAACTCCGCTGTTCGCTCCCTGCTTCCTGTCCATATGCGACTGCCCCCTTCCAGAACGGCGGCGCAGCCTGCGTACACACCGCCTGTTTTCCATTATCTGTATTCTGACGTATTATATCAGATTTCCCCCTGCAAAGGCAGAGCATTTCGGATAAATTAAGAACTAATCAGATTTCGGTGAAAAAGGCCCCATGGCAGGAGCCTTCTCCGGCTCCCGCCATGGGGCGGCAGGTCATGCCCGTGGGACAATGGCTTTTATTCGTCCGTATCCAGCTCCCGGAAATCCACCGCATAGGCCGCCTCCAGGATGCCCTCCACGTCGGAATAGGTAATGTGGTTGTCCCAGTCCACGAACTCGAACGCAGTGTAGGAAACCAAAAAACCGTGGTCGTAGGTCACGTGGCCGTAGGCGTGGTAGGCGTCACCGCTGGTGGCGGTGCCGTCATACTCGTAGACGAAGAAGGTCTCGCCGCCGTATTCTTCGTCCTCCATCCGCTCAAAGTTCTCGCACTCCTCGGAGTAGCTCTCCTCTAGCAGCTCAAAATACTCCTCCTGGGTGTAGTCCTCTCCGATGTAGTCGTAGACGCAGTTGAGCCGCAGCTCCGCCCAATCGCCGCTGCTGTAGTTGAAGTCGGAGGGATAGACGGGGAAGATGTAGTAGAAGTCATAGTCGGAGCTGCTGGTCATGTCGGTGCCGTCGTCAATGTGCATCTCGTCGCAGACGTACTGGTACACGGCGTACTCCTCCCCCAGGAGCGCCCGTTCCCAATAGCCGTTGGCGCCGGTGTAGACCTCTTCCTCCTCTGACGAGCTGCACGCAGCCAGCAGGAAGCAGAGGGCACAGAGAGCGGCGAGGAGTCTGGTTCTGGTCTGTCTTTTCATGTCCATGGTTCCTTTCCCGGAGCAAGTGATATGGTGTCCCTTTACATCATACTCAATCTTCCCGGAATTGCAAGCGTTTTGTGAAAATACGGCTTTCCGTTCCCTTGACAAGGGGGGAAAACCGGCTATAATGGAGAAAATCGTCCCGATTTGAAGTATTTTTGTTCATTCCGAAGGAGTCTGCCATGCTGTACGCCTTTCTCGCTCTCTCTCCCATTCTCCTGGCCCTGGCCGCCATGGTCACCTCCATTGCGGACGAGATCGCCTCCAATCCCCAGTATGTGGCCCAATATGCGCTGAGCTATGAGGAATTCCTCTCCGCCGCCACCCGGCTGACCACCCTGTTTCTCGGCGTGGGCGGTATCCTGGTTCCCCTGATGCTCATCGGCGTGTTTCTGTTTCTCTACGGGGAGAAGGGACGGCGTCTCCGGGATTTCGTGGAAATTTTACCCTTTGGCCTGTTTGCCGGGGCCGCCTTCTGCCTACCCTACTACCTGATCTCTGTGGTGGGCGGCCACGAATTTCCCTCCATCCTGGGGGCGGTCATCGGCCTGTCCCTCTCTGTGCTTGCCGCAGCCCACGGTTTTCTCGTCCCCCGGCACGTCTGGCGGTTTCCCGACGACCCGTTGGAGGACCCGGTGCGCAGCGTCAACCAGGCCCGGGCCATGCCCGCCTGGAGAGGATGGCTCCCCTACGCCTGCGTGGGCCTGTTCCTGTTTGTCAGCCGGGTAGATGTCTTTGGACTGAAAGGTCTGCTCCAGTCGGTGACTGTGGGGTGGTCGGGGCTGTTTGGGGTGGACGCCTGCTCCTTCTCCTTCCAGCCCTTTTGGAAACCCGGTCTGCTGCCCTTTGGCCTGTTCGCCGTAGTTCTGGGTCTGGTCAGCGGCATCGGCGTGAAGGATGCGGGCCGGGTGTGTCTCGGCTCCTTCTTCCAGCTGCTCAAGGTGTTCTCCGCTCTCGTCTTTGGGGTGGCTATGGTGCAGATCATGCTCAACTCCGGGGTCAATAGCAGCGGCATGGACTCCATGCTCATGGTGGCCGCCCAGGCCCTGGCCGATCTGACCGGTTCCGCCTTCCCGATCATCTCCCCCTCATTGGGGTGCTGGGGGCCTTCATCTCCGGCTCCTGCACCGTCTCCTGCGTCATGTTTGCCTCTCTCCAGTTCAACACCGCTCTGCTCATCGGAGTGGACCCGCTCTACACCTGCGCCCTCCAGTGCGCCGGTGGTGCGTTGGGCAACATGATCTGCATCAACAATGTGGTCTCGGTCTCCGCCACCACCGGGGCCGCCGGGGAGGAGGGGCGCATCATCGCCGTCAATCTGGTGCCCGTGGCCGTCTACGTGACTCTGGTGCTAGCGGTGGCCTTTGTGGTCATATACTAATATAGGAGGCTCTTATGAAGCTCTTGCGCAGAATCCAATACAACTCTCCGGTCATTCTGACCTTCGCCCTGCTCTCTCTGGGTGTGCTGATCCTGGACGGCGTCACGGGCGGGACGTCCACCTATCTATGCTTTTCGGTGTACCGTTCCTCCCTCACCGACCCCTTCACCTATCTCCGCTTCTTTGGGCACGTCCTGGGCCACGCCAGCTATAGCCACTACATCAGCAATATGACCCTGCTGCTGGTCATCGGCCCGCCTCTGGAGGAGCGATACGGCAGCAAGCCCCTGCTGGAGTGCATGGTGGCCACCGCCCTCATCTCCGGGCTGGTGCAGTTCATCTGCTTCCCCGGCACCGCCCTGCTGGGCGCCAGCGGCATCGTCTTTATGCTCATCATCCTCTCCTCCGTCTCCGGGAGCAGCAAGGGACGTATCCCCCTGACCCTGATTCTGGTGTACGTAATCTACATCGGCGGAGAGATCGCCGACGGCCTGCTCCAGTCAGACAACATCTCCCAGCTGACCCATATCATCGGCGGCACCTGCGGCGGGGTGTTTGGGTTGTATCTCCGGAAGGGAAAATAGGGTATTTACGCACAAAAAGGCCGGGCAGAGCCCGGCCTTTTTGGCGTTTATCGTGTGCATTTACCGCTCCGCCAGCAGCTTGTTCAGCTCCTCCATAAAGGAGTCGATGTCCTTAAACTGACGATACACCGAGGCAAAGCGGACGTAGGACACCTCGTCCACCACCCTGAGCTTTTCCATCACCAGCTCGCCGATGCGGACGGCGGTGACCTCCCGGTTCATAGAGTTTTGCAGCTCCTGCTCCACCTCGTTGGCGATCCGCTCCATGGTCTCCATAGGCACTGGCCGCTGGGCGCAGGCATGAATGATTCCCCTGAGTACCTTGTCCCGCTCGAAGCTCTGCCGGCTGCCGTCCCGCTTGACCACGATCAGCGGCAGGGTCTCCACCGTCTCATAGGTGGTGAACCGTTTGCCGCAGGCCAGACACTCCCGTCTCCGGCGGATGCTCTCCCCGTCGTCGGCAGGACGGGAATCCACCACCTTGCTGTCCACCTTTCCGCAGTAGGGGCATTTCATGGGGGCACTTCCTCTCCATCTCAGCGCCGTTCTGACGCCGTTTACTTCATACCATTATAGCATACTTTTTACCAAATGGAACAACAAAATAGAAAAAACTCCCTGAGAATGCTACTCATTTTCCCCCGTTCGTGCTATGATGTGCCGGACGGACATGATTTCGTCCCGTTCTCTTCACCACACAGGAGGTTTGGCTCATGCAGAATTACCGCATGACCCTGTCCTATGACGGCAGCCGCTACCAGGGCTGGCAGGGCCAGGGAAACACACAAAACACCATCCAGGCCAAAGTCGAAGCCGTTCTCTCCCGCCTGACCGGGCAGACCGTGGAGGTCAACGCCTCCGGCCGCACCGACGCCGGGGTCCATGCCGCCGGGCAGGTCGTCTCCTTCCGTCTGGCCCATGAAGTCGACTGCGACGCCCTGCTGGACGGGCTCAACCGCTGTCTGCCCGAGGACATCGGCGTCTTGTCTCTCTCCCCCGCAGAGCCCCGGTTCCATGCCCGGCTCTCCGCCCGAGGCAAGGTGTATGTCTACCGAATCTGGAACACCCCGACGCCGGATGTCTTTGGCCGGAAATACCGCTATGCGCTCTCTCAGCCCCTGGACCTGGAGCGGATGGAGACCGCCGCCCGGCTGCTGGAGGGAAAGCACGATTTCCGCTCCTTCTGCGGCTTGGCCCGGTACAAAAAATCTACTGTCCGAACGGTGAACCACATCTCCGTGACCCGGTCCGGCCCAGTGGTAGAGCTGCGTTTCCAGGGGGACGGTTTTCTCAATCGCATGGTGCGCATCCTGGCTGGGACTCTGGTGGAGGTGGGGCTGGGCTTGCGGGAGCCGGACTCCATGACATTGGTGCTGGAGGCCAAAGACCGCAGCGCCGCCGCAGGCGCTCTCCCTCCCCACGGTCTGATGCTGGAGTCCGTTCTCTACTGACGCAGGTTTCGGACAGCATCCTGTTCCTTACAAATAGGCGTTGACAAGTAGGAAACAACGTGTTACAATTTGTAACAGTTAAATCGCAGGAGGTAACAAAATGGCAGATCAGGCAAAGCTGCCCCTGGAGTATAAGGGGTATCCCCTCCGTCGGAAGGACAATGTCATCTATTACGGTAATATGACCGATCCCTATATCATCATGCTGCAGGTGCTCAGCAGCGTTCCCCTGGACGATATGAGCATGGCTACCAAGGTCTCCGTCCAGCTGCAGCACACTGATGCCGAGTTAAAAAACCGGGATCGGGTGGTCCGCTCCAGCGAGAAGAACAGCCTGTATGCAGCCATGGATCTGGCCCACGTATGGCTCACCCGGGCGCTGGCCAACCGCTGATTTTTCCCTTCCCCGCATCACCCCGCACCACCTGGGGGTTTTATGGTTCCTGTACGAAAGATTTTGCTGACCCTCGCTCTGACCGGCGGGTCGTTGGCCCTGATGACATCGGCAGCTCTGGCCGCCGACACCGCTGACATCCTCTGTCAGGCCACCCTGAACACGGACTGCGCCCTGCAAGAGGAGGCAGACAGCCAATCAAGCGAGGTCGTCGCCCTGGAGACTGGAGACGAGGTCGTTCTGCTCTCCCGGGACGGCGAGCTGGCAGAGGCCGCTTATGAGGACGGCGATGAGGTCTACACCGGTTACCTCTCTCCGGAGGATGTGACCCTGGAATCCTAGGGCACAGCCCAGCTGCTCTCTGCGGCAGCCGTCCTGCGGGAGTCCCCCTCCGACGAGGGCGCTCCGGTGGAGCTGCTGAGCCGTGGAGACGAGCTGGAGATCCTGGGCTACGGAGACGGCTGGTATCTCGTCTCTGTGGGAGATGAGATTGGCTATCTGCCCCTGGATGCCGTGGACGCCACAGTGGTCACCACCACCAAGCTGAATCTTCGGACAGAGGCCACCACAAAGAGCAAGGTCTGCGACGTACTGCCCACCGGCGCCGAGCTGGAGCTGCTCTCTGCCGAAAAGGATGGCTGGGTGGAAGTGAGCTATGAGGATGAGACAGGCTATGTCTCCGTCGACTACCTGTCCGCCTCAGCGGAGTACATCGTAGACAATCCGGTGATGACCACCGGAGAGGCGGTGCTGGCCTATGCCCAGCAGTTTTTGGGCAACCGGTACGTCTGGGGTGGGACCAGCCTGACCAACGGCTGCGACTGTTCCGGCTACGTCATGCAGATCTTCGCCGCATTCGGCGTCAGCCTTCCCCACAGCTCCTATGCCATTCGGAACTATGGTACCGCAGTCTCCTACAGCGATATGCAGGTGGGCGACGTGGTGTGCTACAGCGGCCATGTGGGCATCTATGCCGGCAACGGCAAAATCATCAACGCCCTTAACAGCCGCAAGGGTATCTGCTACACCAATGTAAACTATGCCAAGATCATCACCATTCGCCGTCTTGTGTGACGTAAAAAAAGTCTCTGACAGCCCGGAAGGCAAGCCTTCTGGGCTGTTTCGCTTTGCTAACTGGAATTTTGCGTGTCGAAAATTGCAAGTGCAAGTTGAACACATCCGCGAAAAATTTTTAATAGAG
>JAJQEM010000125.1 GCA_021201635.1 Clostridiales bacterium
TGTTCCGGCGAGACCGGTTTGCTACTGCTTCTCCTTGGGTGGATGGGTCTGTTGTTTTTCAGAGTGAGGGGTGGGGCGGGAGGGGGTTGTGGGGGAGGTGGCGGCGAAGTCTTCTTGATGGAGAGATTGATGCGGCCCCCCTCATCAATGCTGATGAGTTTGACCCGCACATCCTGCCCCACCGACAGAAATTCGCTCACGTCGCTGACATAAGAATAGGCGATCTCAGAAATGTGAACCAGACCGGACCGGCCCCCCGGCAGCGCCACAAAAGCGCCAAACTTGGTGATGCCTGTCACTTTCCCTTCCAGGATCGCCCCGACTTCCAACTCCATAGAATCTTCTCTTTCCTCTCTTGCCAGAGCGGCAGTCTCTCATCTGCCGCCGCTCAGTTGGTAGTATCGTAAAAGACGACCTCTCCGTCCTCCAGCAATCCCATCTTGTCCTTGGCGACCTCCAGCACGGTGTCTGGGTCATCGCTGTTGGCGATGACGCCCTCCAACGCCGCATTGGTCTCCTTCTGCTGGTCCACAGCGGCCTGGTAGGTCTCAAGGGTCGTTTGGGCTGTCTGGATCTGTCCCTGGACGGTGAGCAGGGTGAGCGCCACGAAAACGAGGAGGATCAGCACCACCAGCTTGGACAGGAAACTGCTGCGCTTGAGTTTCATTTTTCCTGGCTCCTTTCACACGTCGGGGGAACAGGCGTTCCGACCGCTTCACGAATAGTACTTCTACTATATACCATTTTTCCCAATAAAGAAAGTGATTTTTGAGAATTTTCCAAAATTTCTTCTGCGTTGACCGAATCACCCGGGCCGGTGTGGTGAGAAAATGCCAGGCTCGGGCCAATCCCTCCGCTCCCCGCAGGCCCAGAGGGAGAAGCAGTGGGCTGGCAAGCCACAGATAGAGCAGGCAGCCCCCGGCGATGGCCGCCCCGGTGTAGCCCCGGACGATGCCGGTGCCCGTCTCCAGGGTCACCAGCAGTAGGGCGGCGCACACCGTCAGCCAGAACAGCACGTCCAGCATCAGTCCCAGCCCCCGCCCCGAGTGCCGCCGCCGGAGGATGCGCAGCAGGTCGTAGAACACCCCCAGCCCCAGACCGGTGAGCAGCCCTGTTCCCAGCTCCCGGAGCTGGAGGGCCACCGCCACCTCCACGGCCTAGCCCAGCAGCCGGGAGAAGAAGCCCCCCTTTTCCCGGGGCGCCTCATAGGAAAGGGCGTCCACCGTCCCCTCCACCTTCAGTTCTCCCCCGTCCAGGCTCAGCTGTTCGATGTGCAGGTCCTCCCCCCGGATGGTCAGCTCCCCCTGGCAGGTGGCCATGACGATCTGGTTCTCGTCGAAGCTCTCCACCTCCTCCACCCCGGAGACGGCCAGGCGGTTTCGGTTCTCCAGCAGGACGTGGTGACTGCTCTCGGCGGGATAGGGGTTCGTATCATAGCTCATGGGTCGTCCTCCTTTGCCTTGCTGGTACAGGGTATGTCCCGGGAGGCGGGGATATGACGGGGAGGAGCCCCTACCTCCCCTGAAAGGGCGCAAGTGCCGCAAAGCGGTAGAGGCGGCCCGGCGCAAGCCGGTGGAGGGGTGCAGCAGGCACTTGTGCCGAGCCTTGCACCATCGGCGAACTCGCTGACAGTAAGTTCCATGCTTCTTTCGAGCCGCCCTGCGGGCGGCACCCCTCAGTCTGCCCTGCGGGCAGCCAGCTCCGCCGTCAAGCGGCACTTCCGCTTCGCTCCCTGCCCTTTCAGGGGAGCCAAAAGAGCGGCGCTTCTTCTCCGTCAAAGTCGATTTGCTTTTCCCCCATTCCTGTGGTATCATAGTTCCAGTAACCAGTCTGCAAAAACGGGGAGGTGAGCCGGATGGAGCAGCAGGAGCGTCTGGGTGAACGACTGCGCACCCTGATGGAGGAGCGACATCTGAACTATGAGGCCCTGGGCCGTCTGCTGGGGATGAAGCCCCAGACCCTGAACCGCTACGTCCTGGGTCAGCGGGAGCCGAAGGCCACGGTCGCCACCCAAATGGCCATCAAGCTGGGGGTCTCCCCTCTCTGGCTCCAGGGCTATGACGTGCCCCGGGAGCCCTCCGGAGAGACGGTCTGCCCGCCGGGAGAGCAGCTCGTCCCCATTCTGGGGGTCATCAAGGCGGGCATCCCCGCCATCGCCCAGCAGCAGGTGACCGGCTACACCTCGGCGGACGTGCCCCGGCCCCAGGAGTATTTTTACCTCCGGGTCTCCGGGGACAGCATGATCAACGCCAACATCCGGGACGGCGATCTGGTGCTCATCCACCAGCAGTCCACAGCGGAAAACGGCCAGATCGTGGCCTGCATCGTGGAGGAGGAGGACGCCACCCTGAAGCGGTTCCGCCGTCAGGGAGACTGGGTCTTTCTCCAGCCGGAGAACCCCGGCTATGAGACCCGCATCATCCCCGTCAGTGACTTCGACACCGGGGCCGCCCGGGTGCTGGGAGTAGCTGTCCGGCTGGTTCGTTCTCTGCTGTGACGGCCAAAAGGAAACAGAAAGGAATCATATCAATATGAACGCACCAAAGGAACGCAAGGAGCTTGACCCAGCCTATACCTGGGCCACGGAGGACATCTATCCCTCGGACGAGGCCTGGCAGGAGGCGCTAAACGCCGCCAAGTCCTATCCCCAGCGGCAGAAGGCCCTGGAGGGGCATCTGGCAGACAGCCCGAAGGCCCTGCTGGACGACCTGCGGCTGGGCGACGAGATCAGCCTGGTCTGCCGGGACCTGTTCAGCTACGCCTGCCGGAAGCGGGACGAGGATACCCGGGTGTCCAAGTATCAGGATATGTACGCCCAGGTCATGGGGCTGATGGTGGCAATTGACCGGGCAGGGGCCTGGGAGGACAACGAGATTTTGTCCATCCCGGAGGACACCCTGAAGGACTTTTACGCCCGGGAGCCCGCCCTGACGGTCTACCGCCGGAAGCTGGACCGTATTCGCAGCCGCCGGGCGCACATCCTCTCCCCGGCGGAGGAGTCTCTGCTGGCGGGGGCCAGAGCGGTGACGGAGGGGCCGGGGGACATCTACGCCACCCTGAACAACGCCGACCTCCGCTTCCCGGACGCCACGGACAGCCAGGGAGTGTCCCACTCCGTCACCCACGGGGGCTTTGTCCCACTGATGAACAGCCAGGACCGTACTCTGCGCAAAAGCGCCTATGCGTCCCTGTACGGGGTCTACGGTCAGTTCCGCAACACCTGCGCCGCCGTCCTCTCCGCCCAGATGAAGCAGCTGCTGTTCACCGCCCAGGCCCGGCGGTATCCCTCTCCTCTGGCCGCCGCCCTGGACCGAACGGAGGTGCCGGAGACGGTGTACCGAAATCTCATCTCCACCGTCCGGGACAACCTGCCCACCCTCCACCGGTACACCGCTCTGCGGAAGAAGCTGCTGGGGGTGGACGAGCTCCACTTCTATGACATCTATACCCCCATCGTGGCGGAGGCAGACGCCACCGTCCCCTATGAGCAGGCGCAGCAGGTCGTCCTGGAGGGCCTGGCCCCTCTGGGGGAGGAATATCAGGCCATGCTCCGGGAGGGCTTCCAGAACCGGTGGATCGACGTATATGAGAACGTGGGCAAGCGCTCCGGGGGCTATTCCTCCTTCTCCACCGCCCACCCCTTCGTGCTGCTCAACTACCACGGCACCCTCAGCGACGTGTTCACCCTGGCCCACGAGATGGGTCACTCCCTGCACACCTATCTCTCCCAGGCCCACCAGCCCACCGCCTATCAGTCCTATGTCATCTTCGTGGCGGAGGTGGCCTCCACCTGCAACGAAGCCCTGCTTATGGAGCATCTGCTGAGCAAGACCACCGGACGCCGGGAGCGGGCCTACCTCATCAACTACTTCCTGGAGCAGTTCCGCTCCACCCTGTACCGCCAGACCATGTTCGCCGAGTTCGAGCTGACGGTCAGCGAGATGGCCCAGCGGGGAGAAGGCCTCACCGCCGACGCCCTGTGCGCCCTCTATCGCAAGCTCAACGAGGACTACTATGGCCCGGGCATCGTAACGGACGACAAAATCGCCCTGGAGTGGGCCAGGATTCCCCACTTCTACTACAATTTCTACGTCTACCAGTACGCCACCGGCTACGCCGCCGCCATCGCCCTGTCTCAGCGGATTTTGAAGGAGGGCGAGCCCGCCGTCCGGGACTATCTGAGCTTCCTCTCCGGCGGCAGCTCCGCCGACCCCATCACCCTGCTCCGGGGCGCCGGGGTGGATATGGCCTCTCCCCAGCCCATCGAGCAGGCCCTGGCCCTGTTCGACAGCCTCATCGACGAGATGGAGCAGTTGATGGAAGACCCTGCGTAATATTTCACATTCAATTTACAAAATCCACGTTGTTTCTCCCGGTAAAATCGTGTACACTAAGGAAAACAGGATCAAGGAGGTGTCCCATGAAAAAGACGCTCTCGAATCTGATGCTCATCTTCTCTATTCTGGCCGCCCTGACCGCCGCCGCCTTTGGCCTGCTGGCTCTGATGGACCGGATGCCCTCCCTCAGCCGGAAGCAGGAGCCCATCCGGCGGCAGTTCCTCCGGGATGAGGACGAGCTGCGCCGGGGAGAGGCGTAACGCCAGAACCACTGTGAACAACTGTAGCCGCTCTGATGCGTTCAGGGCGGCTTGTTGTTTTATGGTTTTGCATTTTTTCAAAGAACAGTTGACAAAAACGTCCAAAATGGTTATACTAACCCCATCTGTGAACTGCTTTGATGGGGAGGAGTACGCACTCCCGCCGGGCAAAGAGAAGCGCCGTTTGGTGAAAGGCGCTGCCGGTGCTGTGCGGAAGGTCGCCCCGGAGCTGCGGCGCTGAACGATGTGGAGTAGGCGTTGCCGGTCCCCCGCCGTTACCGGGTCATGAGTGTGGCGCTTGCGCCAAATTCAGGTGGTACCACGGACAGACAATGTTCGCCCTGAGCCAGAGACGGCCCGGGGCTTTTTTGTTGCCCCGGGGCCGATATGAGAAAACGGAGCGTGAAGAGAAAATGGCAAGAGAACTGCCGAAGGTGTATGAACCTCAGAAGGTGGAAAACCGCATTTATCAGCAGTGGGAGGAGAGCGGCTGCTTCCGGGGCCACCGGGACCCGGGCAAAAAGCCCTATACCATCGTCATGCCGCCCCCCAACGTGACCGGACAGCTCCACATGGGCCACGCCATGGACAACACGTTGCAGGACATCCTCATCCGGTTCAAGCGGATGCAGGGCTACGCCGCCCTGTGGGTGCCCGGCACCGACCACGCCTCCATCGCCACCGAGGCCAAGGTGGTGGAGGACATGAAGAAGGACGGGCTGACCAAGGACGACCTGGGCCGGGAGAAGTTCCTGGAGCGGGCCTGGGCCTGGAAGAACAAGTACGGCGGGCGCATCGTCAAGCAGCTGCGCACGCTGGGCTCCTCCTGCGACTGGGAGCGGGAGCGGTTCACCATGGACGAGGGCTGCTCCGACGCCGTGAAGGAGGTCTTTGTCCGGCTGTATGACCAGGGCAAAATTTACCAGGGCAACCGGATGGTCAACTGGTGCCCCCGGTGCGACACCTCCATCTCCGACGCCGAGGTGGAGTACGAGGAGCAGGACGGCCATTTCTGGCACCTGCTCTACCAGGTGAAGGAGACGGGAGAATATCTGGAGCTGGCCACCACCCGTCCGGAGACCATGCTGGGCGACACCGCCGTGGCCATCAACGAGGCGGACCCCCGTTATGCCCATCTCCACGGCTGCCACGCTATCCTGCCCCTGCTGAACAAGGAGATTCCCATCGTCTGCGACGAGCACGCCGACATGACCAAGGGCACCGGCGTGGTGAAGATCACCCCCGCCCACGACCCCAACGACTTCGAGGTGGGCAAGCGGCACAGCCTGCCCTTCGTCCGGGTGTTCACCTATGACGGGCGGATGACCGGCCCGGAGGATGTAGCGGCGTATGAGGCCCTCATCACCTCCGGCCACGCCCCCGCCGACGAGCCGGAGGTACTGGACTGCGGCAGGTACGCAGGCATGACCACTGGCGAGGCCCGGAAGGCCATCCTGGCCGACCTGGAGGCCTGCGGCGCACTGAAATTCGTGGAGCCCCTGAAGCACGACGTGGGCACCTGCTACCGGTGCCACACCAACATTGAGCCCATGGTGTCCAAGCAGTGGTTCGTGCGGATGCAGTCCCTGGCGGAGCCTGCGGTGAAGGCGGTGGAGGACGGGGAGATCAAATTCGTCCCCGAGCGGTTCACCCGGAACTATCTCAACTGGATGAGCAACACCCGGGACTGGTGCATCTCCCGTCAGCTGTGGTGGGGCCATCAGATCCCTGCCTGGTACTGCGACGAGTGCGGCGAGACGGTGGTGGCAAAGGAGGCCCCCTCCGTCTGCCCCAAGTGCGGCTCCGTCCATCTGACCCAGGACCCGGACACCCTGGACACCTGGTTCTCCTCCGCCCTATGGCCCTTCTCCACTCTGGGCTGGCCGGACGAGAGCAGCGAGGATTACAGCTACTTCTACCCCACCGACACCCTGGTCACCGGCTATGACATCATCGGCTTCTGGGTGTCCCGGATGATCTTCTCCGGCCTGGCCTATACGGACAAGGCCCCCTTCCACACCGTCTTTGTCCACGGCATCGTCCGGGACAGCCAGGGCCGGAAGATGTCCAAGAGCCTGGGCAACGGCATCGACCCGCTGGAGGTCATCGACCAGTACGGGGCGGACGCCCTGCGGCTGATGCTGGTCATGGGTTCTACCCCCGGCAACGATATGCGCTACAGCGAGGAAAAGGTGAAGGCCATGCGCAACTTCGCCAACAAGCTGTGGAACGCCAGCCGGTTCCTGATGATGAACCTGACCATCGGGAAAAACGAGCTGCCGGAGACGCTGGCCCTGGAGGACAAGTGGATCCTCTCCAGGCTGAACACCGTCATCCGGGAGGCCACCGCCAACCTGGAGAAGTTCGAGCTGGGCGTGGCCGCTCAGAAAATCTACGACTTCGTGTGGGACAGCTATTGTGACTGGTATATCGAGCTGACCAAGGCCCGGCTCACCGGGGACGACGAGGGTGCCAAGATTCAGGCACAGCAGGTGCTGTGCTACGTCCTCACCGACATCCTCAAGCTGCTCCACCCCTTCATGCCCTTTATCACCGAGGAGATCTGGCAGGCCCTGCCCCATGAGGGCGACTTCCTCATGCTCCAGTCCTGGCCGGTGGAGCGGGACGACCTGGCCTTCCCGGAGGACGAGACCACCATGGAGAAGGTCATGGACGCCATCAAGGCCGTCCGGGCCCGCCGGGCGGAGATGAACGTGGCCCCCAGCCGCAAGGCGGAGCTGACGGTGGTGACCGCTCTGCCCCAGGTGTTCCGGGCGGGAGAGCCCTTCTTCCAGCGTCTGGCCGCCACCACCACGGTGACGGTGCAGGAGGAGGCCCCCGCCTCCCTGGAGGGGCTGGTCAGCCTGGTCACCGCCGACGCCAAGCTGTATATCCCCCTGGCGGAGCTGGTGGACCTGGAGGGCGAGCGGAAGCGCATCTCCAAGGAGCTGGACAAGAAGCGGAAGTACCTGGCGGGCATCCAGGCGAAGCTCTCCAACGAGAAGTTCGTCTCCAAGGCCCCGGCCAACGTCATCCAGCAGCAGCGGGACAACCTGGACAAGACCGCCCGGGAGATCGCCCAGCTGGAGGGGTCGCTGCACGCCCTGGGATAACCGAACAGGACAAACTGTTGCGCCCCGTGTGCGGCAAGGCGCATGGGGCGCAGCTTGTCCTGTCACGGCAGACTGCAATCCTTAAAAATTACGTTTGGATTGCAGTTTTTGGTAAAGCATGGTATAGTATGATTAGCTTTTGTGATGGGAGGATGTTGGTATGGGGTTCAAAATAAAAAAGAATTGATTGCAAACAATGGATTTAGACCTATCGACTTAAATGAACGGAATGTGCAGAAAATATTTGAAGAGTGTTTAGCGACAAAAGACTCAAAAAATATATTAAGAGCGTTTTGCAACCTACCAGTTGGGGAAGTGATAAGGATTCAGATCCCCTCATATTTGATGCAGAAAGGCTGAGAGCTAATATTAAAGAAATATATTATTTATATGGGCAATTGAAGGCACTCCATACAAGAAATAACACAATCAATACAGATGTAGAACATCCTTTCAATTCCATGTTAAATTATAAAAATGGTCGATTGTAAAATGAAGTTGAACACCTAAAAAATCCATAGCGATT
>JAJQEM010000115.1 GCA_021201635.1 Clostridiales bacterium
TTGTTTACATAATTGTACAACAGCCTGAGAGAAAAGTAAATGCTGTTGCCCTGGCTGACCCCGATTCCGCCATTGACTTTCTCCCCTCCTGTTGATACAATAAATAGGAGCCAGAGCGCAGGGTGGGCAGGTCTGTGTGCCTGCGAGCTGCCCCAATTTCATATTTGTCGAAAACGGTAAAGAGAACGCTGTGCACCTGCGACGGACACAGCACGGGGCCTGACAGCGCTGTGCAGGTAGCGGCCCCGTGTACGGCCCGGTACCCACTGAACCAGTGGGATTTAAATCCCTTCTCTTTACTGTTTTTATTTGGAGCAGGACATGGATATTGTGACACGACTGTCTGACCCGGCCCAGTGGCAGGCCTTTCTGGACTGCAAGCGGGCGGCAGGCAACGAGACGGCCCGGGATCTCACCGATCTGGCCGCCTATATCGAAGCCCGGGCCTATGGGCCGGTGGTGCAGCGCATCCGCACCGGGATGTTTGACACCCTGCCGGTGCGCAAGGAGCTGAACAAGGCCCACAGCAGCAAGAAACGGGTGGTCTATATCTTTCCCAGGGCGGAAAAGTATGTGCTCCGGCTGATCGCCTGGCTGCTCCACGACTACGACAGCCTGTTTGCGGACAATCTGTACTCCTTCCGGAAGGATCGCAGCGCCCGGACGGTGGTACAGCAGATGGCCCGGCTGCCCGGGAGCGACCGGCAATACAAGTACAAGACAGACATCCACGACTATTTCAACTCGGTCCGGCTGGAGCTGCTGCTGCCTATGCTGGCTGCGGCGCTGCCGGAGGAGCAGGCGCTGGTGGGCTTCCTCACCGCCCTGCTTACCAACCCGCTGGTGATTTGGAACGGAGAGACGATCTCCGAGCCGGAGAAGGGCATTATGGCGGGGACGCCCACCGCCTCCTTTCTGGCAAACCTCTACCTCTCGGAGATGGACTGGTATTTTCAGCGGGCCGGTATCCGGTATGCCCGGTATTCCGACGATCTGATTCTCTTTGCCGACGGCCCCCAACAGCTGGAGGACTGCTGCCAGAGGGTGGAGGGCTTTCTGGCCCGGTACGGCCTGACGGTCAACCAGGCCAAGACCACCGTCAGTCTGCCGGGAGAGGGCTGGTGCTACCTGGGCTATTCCTTCTGCGGGCAGGAGGTGGACATCGCCCCCGCCTCGGTGGACAAGCTGAAGGGGAAGATGCGGCGCAAGGCCCGGGCGCTCCGACGGTGGATGCTGCGCAAGGGTGCTACAGAGGGGCAGGCCATCCGGGCCTATATCCGCCACTTTAACCGGAAGCTGTTCGAGAATCCGGTGAAAAACGAGCTGACCTGGTGCCGGTGGTATTTCCCGCTGATTACCACGGACCGGAGCCTGCACGTCCTGGACCGCTATCTGCAGGAGTGCATCCGCTATATCGCCACCGGACGGCATACCAAGGCAAACTATAACCTGCGCTATGAGACCATGAAGCAGTGGGGTTATCTCAGCCTGGTAAACCAATATTACCGGGGAGGAGCCGTCTCTCAGGACGCCCTCCCACAAACGGAACTTTGAACGGGAGGAACGAGCCATGCGAGCAGTGGTCACCCGGGTCTCCTCCGCCTCGGTCTCCATTGACAGCCAGGTGCGGGGACGCATTGACCGGGGCTTTCTCGTCCTGCTGGGCGTGGGCCCGGAGGACACGGAGGAGCAGGCCCGCCATCTGGCGGACAAGATCTGCGGCTGCCGGGTCTTTGAGGACGAAAACGGCAAGATGAACCGGAACCTGGCTGCTGTGGGCGGGTCGCTGCTGGTGGTGAGCCAGTTCACCCTCTACGCAGACCTCCGCTCCCGCCGTCCCGGCTTTTCCCATGCCGCCCGTCCGGAGCGGGCCATTCCCCTGTACGAGGCGTTTCTGACCGACTGCCGGGCCCTGGGCTTTCCGGTGGAGCACGGGGAATTTGGGGCGGATATGCAGGTGGAATCGGTCAACGACGGGCCGGTGACCCTGGTGTTTGATACGGATGAGGTGTGAGGGGGCTGTTCATTTCCCTTCACTCATGTTTAGAAGGAGCACGCTATGCCCAAAATACAACAACTCTCGTCCCATGTGGCGGACCTGATCGCCGCTGGGGAGGTGGTGGAGCGTCCCGCCAGCGTGGTCAAAGAGCTGGTGGAGAACGCCATCGACGCAGGAGCCTCCGCCCTGACGGTGGAAATTCAGGGAGGCGGGATGCGGTACATCCGGGTGACGGACAACGGCTGCGGCATCGACCCGGAGGACGCCCCCACCGCCTTTCTCCGCCACGCCACCAGCAAGATACGCTGGAGGCCATCGGCACCTTGGGCTTCCGGGGGGAGGCACTGGCGGCCATCTCCGCCGTCTCCCGGATGGAGCTGCTCACCCGGACGCCGGGGGCGGACTTTGGCACCTCTCTCCGTTTGGAGGGGGCGAGGTCGTCGACCAGGAGGAGGCGGGCTGTCCCGAGGGGACGACCATGATCGTCCGCGACCTCTTTTTCAACACCCCTGCCCGGCTGAAATTCATGAAACGGGACGCCGCCGAGGGCGCCGCCGTGTTCACCGTGGTACAGCATGAGGCCCTGGCCCATCCGGAGGTCTCCTTCCGCTTTCTCCGGGAGGGGAAGGAGGAGATGCTCACCCCCGGGGACGGCAAGCTCCAGTCCGCCCTCTACGCTGTCCTGGGCCGGGAGGCGGCTCTGGGCCTGCTCCCCTGCCCCGGCTACGGGGAGGACATCCGGGTGGAGGGCTACCTCTCCCGCCCGGCCTGCTGCCGGGGGAGCCGGGTCAGCCAGTATTTCTTCGTCAACGGGCGGTATGTGAAGAGCCGCACCATGACCGCCGCCCTGGAGGAGGCCTATCAGAACACGAAAATGGTGGGGAAATTCCCCGCCTGCGTCCTCAAGCTGACCACGAAGCTGAACGCCGTGGACGTGAACGTCCACCCTGCCAAGACGGAGGTGAAGTTCACCAACGAGCGGGCGCTGTTTGAGGCGGTGTACTACGCCGCCAAGTCCGCCCTGAGTCTGGAGCAGGGCCATGTGGCCGCAGAGCTGCCCCAGCAGCCCCCAAGCCCCAGCGCCAAGACACGGTGACGCCCAACCAGACCTTTTTCAAGAGCATGACCGCCCAGGAGTACCGCCAGCAGGCCCCCGACCTGCTCCGCTCCACTGCCCAGCCCGTCTATGATCGGGAGATCTCTCCCTGGCAGGCGACCACCAGCAGAAACGCCGCCGCCCTTCGGGAGCAGCAGCGCCAGCGGGAGCAGGAGCGCCGGGAGCAGAAGCAGCGCCAGAGCCGGGAGGTCCAGGTGGTGCTGGAGGCCTTGGGGATGCAGAAGGAGGACGCAACCGCAGCCCCTGCCCCCACAGTGACGGCGGACGAGCTGCTCCGGGACGTGCCGGAGGTGAAGTCCGCTGCGCCTATTGCCCCTGAGACGACTCAGCCGGTGCCCTCTCCCGTCCCTCAAGAGCCGGAGCTGACCACCCAGGCGGAGAGCGGTCTCTCCCCGGAGGACGCCCCCTGGCGTCTGGCGGGGGAGGTGCTCAACACCTACGTCATCGTGGAGCAGGGGGATAAGATCGTCCTCATCGACAAGCACGCCGCCCACGAGCGGATGAATTTTGACAAAATGAAGGAGAAGGGCTATACTCCTATGAGACAGGTATTGCTCGCCCCGGTGGTGGTGAAGCCCGACCCGGCGGAGAGCGAGATATTGCTCCGCAGCCTGGATCTGCTCCGCTCCTTCGGATTTGAGGCGGAGGACTTTGGCGGCGGGGACATCCTGGTCCGGGAGGTCCCCGACTATGTGGAGGGGGACGAGGCGGATCGGGTGCTCTCCGAGATCGCCGGTCAGCTGCTGGAAAACGGCGGGGCTGACCCCGCCTCCGCCCGGGACGGGGTGCTCCACACCATGGCCTGCAAGGCCGCCATCAAGGGCGGCTGGAAAAACGACCCGGCAGAGCTGGAGGTCGTGGCCCGGGCGGTGATGTCCGGTCAGGTGAAATACTGTCCCCACGGCAGGCCGGTGGCCATTGAGCTGACCCGGCAGCAGTTGGAAAAGCAGTTTGGCCGCCGGAACTGACCATAACACACACAGACAGGAGGCTCCGTCCATGCCCGCCAAGGTCATCGTCATCGCCGGGCCCACCGCCTCCGGCAAGACCGCCCTCTCCGTCGCTCTGGCAAAGCGGCTGGACGGGGAGGTGGTCAGCGCAGACTCCATGCAGGTCTACCGCCACATGGACATCGGCACCGCCAAGCCCACTCTGGCAGAGCGGGAGGGCATTCCCCATCACCTGCTGGACGTGGCCGACCCGGAGGAAAATTTCTCCGTGGCCCGGTATGTGGCGCTGGCCTCCGCCGCCGTGGACGACATCCTGGCCCGGGGCAAGGTGCCCATTATCGCCGGAGGTACCGGGCTGTATATCGACTCCCTCATGGACGGGCGGAGCTTCGCCCCCTATCCCTCCACCGGCTGGCGGGAGCGCCTCGCTCAGCGGGCGGAGACGGAGGGGATGGAGTCCCTTTTGGAGGAGCTGAGAGAAATCGACCCGGAGACGGCGGCCCGGCTCCACATCAACGACAGGAAACGCATCCTCCGGGCCCTGGAGGTCTGGTACGAGACGGGAAAGACCATCTCCCAGCACGACCGGGAGACCAGGGCATTGCCTCCCCGGTACCGGGGGTGTTGGATCGGGCTGAACTTTCCGGAACGGCAGGAGCTGTGGCGGCGCATCGACTGCCGGGTGGACGAGATGATGGCCCGGGGGCTGGCGGACGAGGTGTCCGACCTGCTGGACCGGGGCGTCAGCCCGGACTGCACCGCCATGCAGGCCATCGGCTACAAGGAGCTGACCCGGGCCGTCCGGGGAGAGGGTTCTCTGGAGGAAGCGGTGGCGGAGGTGAAGCTCCGCAGCCGGCAGTACGCCAAGCGGCAGCTCACCTGGTTCCGACGCAATCCCAGCCTGGAGTGGTATCTCTGGGGGGAGCAGCCGGATATTGCGGCGGCCTGTCAATTTGCGACAGAAAAAGCAGCAGCGGCGGGTATAGGATGACAGGGAGGACAGGCCCTGTCTCCCCCGCCCCAGGACACGTCCTCGTTCATTACATAGAAAAGGATGTGTCCCAACCATGCAGCAGAAAAACAGCAACAGTTTACAGGAGCTTTTCCTGTCCAAGCTCCGCCGGAGCGGGATGTCCGCCACCATCTTTTTGATGAACGGCTTTCAGTTCCGGGGAGTGGTGATCGCCTTCGACCCCTTTACCGTGGTGGTCCACACCGAGGGGAAGCAGCAGATCATCTACAAGCATGCCATATCCACCATCGTCCCGGAGCGTCCCATCGACCTGCGGGAGTACATCGACCCGGAGCAGGCCGGTCAGTGACCCACACCTCCCTGCCGGGGCGAGGACAGGGAGGCAGCGATGAAGCCAAGCAAATACATCTTCCGCATCCTCATGCTGGTGCTGCTGGCGGGGGCGCTGGCCTATTTCGGCGTCTACGCCTACCAGGTGTTCGTAGGGGGCTATGAGACGGCCACCGTCTATTCCTACACCAGCCAGAGCACCCTCCCCTCCACCGGATACCTCATCCGGGAGGAGACTGTCCTGTCAGGCGGCGGCGATCTGATGGAGATCGTGGTGGGCGAGGGCGAAAATGTGGCGGTGGGGGGCGTAGTCGCCCGGATCTACAGCACCCAGGAGGCCCTGGAGCAGCACCAGGAGCTGGATCAGCTGCTCACCGAGCTGGAGCGGCTGGAATACCTCCAGACCAACGGCACCGAGGAGTCCGACGCCATGGAGCTCAACAGCCAGATCGTAGACGCCATCACCGCATTGAGGACTACGGTCAGCTCCGGCGACCTGGACGGCCTGTCCGACCAGGTGCTGGAGCTGGAGGAGCTGGTCTTTCGCCGGGACTACACCATCAGCTCCGGCTCCACCCTCACCGAGGAGATCGCCGAGCTGAAAAGCCAGATCTACACCCTGGAAAATGCCACCGAGTCCGCCACCTCCACTGTCCGCACCTCCGTCTCCGGCGTTTTTTCCGCCATGGTGGACGGGTACGAGGGCTGTCTCACCTTCGACATTCTGGACGATCTGACGCCGGAGAGCCTGCGGGCAGCCGCCGCCGTCCAGGGAGCAGTTTCCGATCAGGCTGTCGGGAAGGTCATCACCAGCTTTGACTGGTACTATGCGGCCATCATGGATAAGAGCGTCACCAAATATCTCTCCACCGGGAGCACCGTCACAGTGAACTTTGAGGGCTCCGCCGGAAGCCAGAAGATGACCGTCCAGTCCATCAGCACCGCCAACGAAAGCGGCGAGGTCGCCGTGGTGTTTTACTCCAGCAAAAATCTGTCCTCCACCACCCTGCTCCGGGAGCAGGAGGCGGAGGTGGCCTATGGCACCTATACCGGTCTGCGCATCCCTCTAAAGGCCCTGCGCATTGACCAGGAGACCGGGGCCTACGGCGTCTATCGGGCCACCGGTGGGCAGGCCAAATGGGTGGAGGTGGAGCTGCTGTATTCCGGCAGCGACTACTACCTGGTTCAGTCGGTGACAGAGGAGAATATGTCCCAGCTCGAGGAGGCCAAGCAGCTCCGGGCCGGGGACCGGGTCCTGGTCAGCGGAAAGGACCTCCACGACGGGAAGGTGGTTATTGATGACGAATGAGAAGATTGCCCGCAATGTGGCGGCGGTACAGGAGGCCGTGGCCGATGCCGCCCGCCGGGCGGGGAGAGATCCCTCGGAGGTGACGCTGGTGGCCGCCACCAAGGTACAGACCTCGGAGACTATCCGGCAGGCCATCGCCGCCGGCATCACCGTCTGCGGGGAGAACCGAGTCCAGGAGTTCAATGCCCACTGGGCGGACGGGGCCTATGAGGGGGCGCAGGTCCACTTTATCGGGCACCTCCAGAAGAACAAGGTGAAATACCTGGTAGGCAAGGTCAGCCTCATCGAGTCGGTGGACTCGGAGGAGCTGCTCCGGGCCATCGACCAGCGGGCGCAGAAGCTGGGCGTCGTCCAGGACGTGCTCATCGAGGTGAACATCGGCGGCGAGGCCAGCAAATCCGGCATTGCGCCGTCAGAGGCCGCCGCTCTGGTGGCTCTGGCGGCGGGGCTGCCCGGCGTCAACCCCCGGGGGCTGATGGCGATCCCTCCGGTGGCAGAGATTCCCAGGGGAAATGAGCAATATTTTGCCGAAATGCAGCAGCTATTTGTTGACATCGGGGGCAAAATGTATGATAATAAAGTGAGTATTGACTGTCTGTCCATGGGCATGAGCGGAGACTTCGCCGAGGCCATCGCCCATGGAGCCACCCAGGTCCGGATCGGCACCGCCCTCTTTGGAGCACGGCCGCCCATGCGGGCCAACGGGTAATGGACCCGTACAGGAGGAACACAAAATGGGCTTTATGGATGAACTCAAGCGCCTGGCGCACCCCTATGAGGACGATGTGGACGATGCGGATTATGTGGACGAGGAAAGCGAAGCGGAACCTGCCAAGGAACGCTCCCGTCGGAGCACCCGGACGGAGGAGCCCAGCTATTCCTCCTCCTATTCCGGCTATTCTGACTCCACCTCCTCTGACCGCCGCAGCTCCAGCGACAACGTGGTAAACATCAACACCACCACCCAGCTTCAGGTGGTTCTGGTCAAGCCGGAGAAGTTCGACGAGGCCTCCGCCATCGCTAACCATCTCCGGGACAAGCGCACCGTGGTGCTCAATCTGGAGTCCGCCAACAAGGATATTGCCCGCCGGATGGTGGACTTCCTCTCTGGCGTGGCCTATGCTCTGGAGGGGAAGATCAAGAAGGTGGCCATCTCCACCTACATCATCACCCCGTACAACGTGGACATCATCGGCGATTTGATCGACGAGCTGGAGAGCAACGGGATGCATTTCTGATCCCGGCTCACACTGACCGGAAGCCCTGTCCAGCAGGACAGAGATACTAGACAAAAGGGGGATTACCTGTGCTGACACCGGAAGCCGTTGAGGCGCAAACCTTTACCAAAGCCAGACGTGGCGGATACACCATGACGGAAGTGGACAACTTCCTGGACCAGATCACCCAGGATTATCGGGCGCTTTATGCCGAGAACGCTGACCTGCGGGGCAAGCTGAAGATCCTGGCGGACAAGATCAACGAATATCGGGAGACCGAGGACATTATGCGGGCCACCCTGTACAACGCTCAGAAG
>JAJQEM010000001.1 GCA_021201635.1 Clostridiales bacterium
ATTCAATCGCTATGGATTTTTTAGGTGTTCAACTTCATTTTACAATCGACCACCAGTTTTTGATACCTTCCATACATTATCTCCTTTCATTCATCAGAGGTAGGATATTTCCCACCGGCACAGCGCAAGTGCACTACGCCGTGCCGGTTAGCAGGGACAAAGGAAATCAGGTCATGGAATTGGCCTTTTTGATGATCTTCTGCTGGCGGATAAATCCGGCGATGACCTTGCCCAGGCCCTTGAAGAAGGCGATGGCATGGCCGTTGCACATGGTCAGGATGCCCTCGCACATCTCCTGGGAGCACATGCCGCCTGCCATCTTGCCGATGGCCCGGAAAGGCATATTGTAGATAAAGGTGATGTTCAGGTCGGGGGTGCCCTTCTCGATGCTCTTGTTGAGCAGGTAGGTGAGCAGCTTGTAAATCAGCCGGGCCTTCAGGCTCTTGGCGTAATAGAGCTGGCAGATGGCGTCGTTCATCTCCAGGGTGCCGCTCCAGTGGCCGTCGGGGATGGGATGGCCCAGCAGCTCGGTGAACTCTGCGTCGGAGACGTTCTTGATGTCCGCCACGGCGTAGCTGGGGAGCTTGGTCATGTCGTAGGGCAGCTCTGCGCCGGTGCCCTTGACGGTGACGGTACCAGAGAGCTTGATGTCCTCCACGCTGGCGCCGATGAGGATGTCATAGTCGCCGCCCTCGATCTCGAACTTGTTGGTCTTGGCGTTGAAGTACCGGAAGGCCTTGTCGTCCAGGGGGATGGTGACAGTCTTGCTCTCACCGGCCTTGAGGAACACCTTCTGGAAGCCCTTCAGCTCCTTGACGGGACGATAGACGCCGTTGACCTTGGCGCTGACGTAGAGCTGCGCCACCTCTGCGCCGTCCACCTTGCCGGTGTTGGTCAGGGTGAAGGTGGCCTCCTTGTCGGAGACGGACAGATCGCTGTAGGCGAAGGTGGTGTAGCTCAGGCCGTAGCCGAAGGGGAACAGAACAGGGACCTTGGCGGTCTCGAAATAACGATAGCCGATGTACAGGCCCTCACGATACTCCACGGTCCGCTCCTTGGCGGGGAAGTAGGGGGCGGAGGGCACGTCGTCATAGCTGTAGGGATAGGTCTCGGACAGCTTGCCGGAGGGGTTCACGTCGCCCAGGATGGCCTTGAGCATGGCGGAGGCTCCAGCCTGGCCGCAGAGGTAGCCGTGGATGAGAGCCTTGCACTTGTCCAGCCAGGGCATCTCGATGGCGGAGCCGGCGGACATGACCACGATGACGTTCTCGTTGACGGCGCTGACAGCGTTCAGCAGCTCCACCTGGCTCTGAGGCAGACGCATATGGGAGCGGTCCAGGCCCTCAGACTCGGAGATCTCGTCCAGACCCAGGTACAGGAGGACGTAGTCCACCTTCTTGGCCAGTTCCACCGCCTTGGCCTGGAGCTCGGCATCGCCCGGGCCGACCCGGGGATAGCCCTTCTCAAAGCCGATGACGTTCAGGTTGAAGTTGCCGATGACGCCCTTCTCGCCCACGGTGGAGTCCAGCTTGGTGGGGTTGACCACGGAGGAACCGGCGCCCTGATAACGGGGGGTCTCAGCGAAGTCGCCGATGATGGCCACCTTGGAGCCCTTGGCCAGAGGCAGGATGTTGTCGTCATTCTTCAGCAGGACGATGGACTGCTCGCTGGCCTTCTGGGCCATGGCGTGATGGGCCTCCACGTCGAACTTGCTGCCCTTGGCAGCGTCGCAGGCGGCCCGGGTGGGAAGAACGACCTCTAACAGCTCGTCCACACGGCGGTCCACCATCTCCTCGGAGATGCGGCCCTCCTGGACGGCCTTGACCAACTGGTTGCCGGAGTCGCCGCCGGTGGTGGGCATCTCCAGATGGGAACCGGCCCGGACGCCCTCTACGTAGTCGTTGCAGGCGCCCCAGTCGGACACTACAAAGCCGGAGAAGCCCCACTCGTCCCGGAGAATCTCCTGGAGCAGATGCTCGTTCTCGTTGGCATAGACCTCGTTGATCATGTTGTAGGAGGACATGATGCTCTTGGGGTCGGACTCCTTGACGGCGATCTCAAAGGCGGTGAGGTAAATCTCCCGGAGGGTACGCTCGTCCATGACGGAGTCGGAGGCCTGACGGCGAAGCTCGGTGTTGTTGGCGGCAAAGTGCTTCGGGCAGGCGGAGACGCCCTTGGACTGGATGCCCCGGACGTAACCGGCAGCCATCTTGCCCGCCAGATAGGGGTCCTCGGAGAAGTACTCGAAGTTACGCCCGCACAGAGGGGAGCGCTTCATGTTCATGCCAGGGCCCAGCAGGACGCACACGTCCTGGACAGCGGCCTCTTCGCCCAGATACTGGCCCATCTCCTCGCCCAGAGCGGGATCCCAGCTGTTGGCCATAGTGGCCGCCGTGGGGAAGCAGGTGGCGGGAACGGAACCGTTCAGGCCCAGCTGGTCACCGGCTCCCTCCTGCTTCCGCAGTCCGTGAGGGCCGTCAGACAGGGTCATGCTGGGAACGCCAGCGTGCTCCACCGTCCGGGATGACCAGAAGTCCTTGCCGGAGAGGTAATAGCACTTCTCCTCCAGGGACATTTTTGCGATCATGTCTTGATGTTTCAGCATAATTTCCTCCCTTTTGCGCTAGTTCGTGGTTTGCCAACAGCTGAAATGAATTTCAGTCTGTCGAAACTGTTCCTGCATTGCCCCAGCAGAAACCGCTTCGACAGGCCCCCAAGGGTGGGCCCTTGGGAACCCGCCCCCCGGCGAGCCAGGGGGCGGGAGGGTCGGGAAAGCAACTTAGGTCATCGCTTACAGGTCAAGTCGGGGAAATTACTCGCCGTTCTTGGACCGCTTCACGAAGTTGTAGATCAGCAGGCACTCCCAGAGGACCAGGACGATGCCCACGCCGATGTTGACGCCGGTGAGGATGGTCTCCCACAGGTTGTCCTGAGTGGCCAACTCAATGCCCTCATCGCTGTAGGTACGGCTGTTGACCGTGACGTACAGGATGCGGCGAGCAGCCTGACGCAGGGCCTGCTGGGCGCCGGCGGTCTCGGTGAACTGCATCTCGCTGGTGGTGGTGGCATAGTTGACCAGCATCAGGTCGGTGCCGTTACGGACGGCCTGGTCGGCGCTCATGTAGCCATAGACGCCGAAGTAGTCGGTCTCAACGAAGCCCTCGAAGCCCCACTCGTCACGGAGGACGGTCTGGCAGAGCTCATAGGTGCCGCCGGCCCAGCGGTTGCCAATGTAGTTGAAGGAGGACATAACGGCCAGGGAGCCGCCTTCCTTGACGGAGATCTCGAAGGGACGCAGATAGATCTCACGCATGGCCTGCTCGGTGGTCCAGGTGCAGAGCATGGAGCAACGGTTGGCTTCCTGATCGTTCAGGGCGAAGTGCTTCATGTAGGCATAGACGCCGTGCTCCTGAGCAGCCGCAATCGCATTGGCAGCGATGGAGCCGGACAGGACGCCGTCCTCGGAGTAATACTCGAAGTTACGGCCGGCGAATGCAGTGCGGTGAGTGTTCATGGCGGGGCCATACCAGCCAGAGGTGTCCATCTCGTCGGCCATCTCGCCGATGGAATCGCCGAAAGCGTAGGCGATGTCATCGTTCCAGGAGGCGGCGATCATGACGGCGGCGGGGAAGCCCACGGAGCCCTGACCGGTGAAGTTGTTGTTGATGGAGGCAGGGCCGTCGCAGTCGTTGGTACGATACTTCTCAATGGAATCAATAGCCAGGGTCTGATAGCCGCCCAGGGCCACCAGGCTGACAGCCTCGTCGATGGTCAGCTGATCCAGCAGGGAATCCCAGGTCTCATCGTCATAGTCCAGGCCCCGGAGATCGACCAGGGACAGGCCGTTGTCGGCGCCCCAGGTGGGATACTCGGCGTCGGCGTCCTCATCGGCGGCAGTGGCCTCGGCGGTGAGGTAGTTGCTGACGTTGTAGAAGGTGGCCTTAGCCTCGTCGCTCATGCTGTAGCTGGTGGGAGCGGCAGTAGCCTCAGCGTAGTTGGCGAAGCCGTCGGCACGGGACAGATAGGTCACGTCGCCGCGGGCATAGTCGAACTGGTTGACGGCGGCGGTGTTGTCGCTGTCGCGGGCGTTGTCTTCGTCATAGACGATGGTGGAGTCCCGGGTGTAGGTCACGGAGTCGATGATGGTGTTGGCGTCGGAGTTGATGGAGATGATGTAGTCTCCCTGCTCCAGGACGTAGCAGCCATAACCGGTGTCGTCATAGGAGGCCATCTGCTCGATGGGGATGGAGAAGCTGATGGTCTGGGACTCGCCAGCGCCCAGCTCGTCGGTCTTCTCGAAGTCCAGCAGGTTGGCGGTAGCCTTCTCGATGCCGCCGTTGGTGTAGGGCGGGTTGAAGTAGATCTCCACCACGTCCTTGCCGGACACGGAGCCGGTGTTGGTGACGGTGACGTCGAAAGTGATGTTGGTGCCGTCGTTGGAGAAGTTGCTGATCTCCTGGGTGAAGGTGGTGTAGCTCAGGCCATAGCCGAAGGAGTACTGGACCATGTCGTCATAGTCGAACAGTCCCTCGGCAGCGGCGGTGGTGTAGAACTTGTAACCCACATAGATGCTCTCCACGTAGTTCACGAAGGTGACGTTGGTGTAGGAGCTGTAGTAGTCGTTGGCCTCGAGGAACTCGTCCATGTTGTCATACTCGAAGTTACCGGCATTGTTCCAGGTGGGGGTGGCGGTCAGGTCATACACATAGGTGTCGACCATACGGCCAGAGGGGTTGACGGTGCCGGCCAGGATCTCGCCCAGAGCGTCAAAGCCGCTCTGACCGGTGCCGGCGCACCACAGCACGCCCTTGATGGAGTCATAGTCCTCGACCCAGCCCAGCTCGAAGGCGTTGGCGCCGTTGTAGATGACGATGACGTTGTCGAAGTTGGAGCAGACCAGCTCGACCATCTCCTCCTCGGGGTTGGTCAGCTGGAGGTAATGGTCGCCCTCGTCCCAGTCGGTGCCGTTGTTCACGGTGTCGTCATAGGTGCCGGCGAAGTAGGTGGAGCCGCCGTTCTGGGTAGCCCAGGAGCCGTCCACAACTGCGGTCATATCGGTGGGAAGGTCAGCGCCCTCGCCGCCGACACGGGAGATGAAGATGATAGCGGTATCGGAGTAATCCTGAGCGTTGGAGATCAGGCTGTCGTCGTAATCAGCGGCATAGGGCTGGGGCAGAGTCCAGTCCTGGGCCCACATGCCCACGTTGGGCAGGGAGGTGTCGTGATAGGACGTGTAGAAATCGATCAACTCGGTGTTGTACTCGATGCCGGAATCGGTCAGACCCTGAAGGAAGGTGACGGTCTCATAGGCGTCGTTCAGAGCGCCGGAGCCGGTGCCGCCGTAGCAGGGATTGGTGGCGGACCAGCCAAAGACGTTGACCTTGGTGGTGGACAGAGGCAGGATGTCGTCATCGTTCTCCAGAAGGGTGATGCCCTCCTCGCAGATCTCGGTGACCAGGCTGGTGGCCTCGGCAGTGGTCTCATCAGTGATGGTGCTGACGGGAACGCCTGCCACAGAGGTCAGCAGGGTGGACAGAGGCCCGGTGCACATCATGTTGGCGGCGATCAGAATCACCAGAACCACGGCGATGCAGGCCTCGCCCCGGATGAGGCGCTTGACCTTCTTGGCAAGGCCCTTGACGGCGATGATCACGACGATCGCAACCACCAGGGCCACGGCGATGGCGATCAGGTGTGAAGTGATCAGACTTACGACACTTACGACGTCATCCCAGTTAATGGATAGCATGGTTGATTTTCCTCCTTTTTGAATAAAGTTGCTTCCGTAAGCGGCTACGATTATAGCATATGTTCACAGATTTGCAAAGACTTTTTTCACAAACTGACCGATTTTTTGCGCAAACTGCAGGTAGGCCTCTCCAAATTGCACAAAAATTCCCGGGGGAATTTGTGGAAAAGTTCATCCCCCGGGAATGCTGGCAATTTATGGAAGCCTATTCACTTTTTTTCGGAATTTTTCGGGAGCAGAACCTTCAGATCGAACCAGTTCCGCTCGGCCGTGACCGTCACCGTGCCTCCGTAGCGCTGGGCGGAGTAGCGGATGCTCTTGACGCCGAAGCCGTGGAACCGTTCGTCCCCCTTGGCGCTCCGGGGCAGGCCCTCCTGGAAGGTCAGCTCCCCCTCAAAGTAGTTCTCCACTCGGGTGAGGACAAAGTCCCGCTCTCCGGAGACGGACAGGTGGATGAGCCGTTTCTCCTTATCCTCGATCTTCAGCACAGACTCCACGGCATTGTCCAGGGCATTGCCGAAGATGGTGCAGATGTCCATGGCGTCCATAAAGTCCAGCAGAGCGCCGTCCGCCACGGTGGTCAGGCTGATACCGTGCTTCTGGCAGGAGAGGCTCTTGCTGGTCAGCACCGTGTCCAGAATGGAGTTGCCCGTCTTGTTCTGGGCCTCATAGACCTTGATGTCGCTCTCCATGGCGTCCAGCCAGTCGCTCCGGCGCTGGGGATCCGGCTCCGCCCGAAGGGCAGCGATCTGGTGCTTCATGTCGTGGTACTTCCGGTTAATGAGGTCGATGCTCTCCCGGGACTGGCGGTACTGGACGTACTGCGTCTCCAGGACGGTCTGGATGGCGTCCAGCTCGTACCGGGCGTGGAGCTCCTGCTGCTGGAAGTACAGGGCGAACAGCACCGCCAGCGCCCCCAGGTCCACCAGGGTGCGGATATTGAAGATCTCCGCGGCGTAGTGGCTGGTAAAGGGGGTATCCGGAAAGAGGAAGCTGAGATTGCTGACGATGAAGAACAGCACCGCCACCACAACCGCCGTCAGCATCTCCCGCCGCTCCACGGCGATGCACCGGCCGCTGGGGCAGCTCCGCCAGGACAGCACGCCATATACGGTAAACACCAGGGCATAGGTGAGCAGCACCGTCACCAGGGCAGCCACAGGCTGCTCCTCGCCGATGATGTAGGCGGCGTAATAATAGTAGAGCTGCCAGCTCAGGGATGCAGCAAACTCCGCCAGCATAAAGGCGCTGGTGAGGACATATCCTCCCTCCACCGGGCGCAGGTCCAGGCAGGCCAGCAGCAGGGCCAGCATGATGGCCGCCGACCCGGCCATGCCCACCGACCAGAGATACACCGGCAGGTCCTCCGTCAAAATCAGCTCCAGCTCCAGCACCGCCAGGCCAATGGCGGAGGCCCCAACCAGCCGCCAGCCGTGAAGCCGCCGCTGGTTGTGAAAGGTCACGGTCAGGAGCATACAGCTTAGCCACTCCGCCAGGGCGGTGTAGTATCGGGGAATAGTGGAAAAGTCGATGACTGCAATAGTGCTCATTTCGTCCGCCCGCCCATACGATTGGCCAGGGCCTCCATAAAGGCGTTTTTCCGGCCCCGGCTGATGAGGAGCCGGTCCGGCCCCACCACGGCGGAGCCGTCCTGGATGGCGTCCACCTCGTCCAGGTTGAGGAGGTAGCCCTTGTTGCAGCGGCAGAAGCCGTAGGGCTCCAGCTGACGCTCCATCTCGGTCATGGTGCCACTGGAGACGATCTCCCCCTGACGCATATGAAACAGCAGGCTGTGCCCCCGGCTCTCCACATAGCGGATCTGGGCCACGTCCACCTTCTGGGAGCCGCCCTTCACCGGCAGGACGATATAATGGGTCCGGTTTCGGTCAATGCGGCTGAGGGCCCGGTCCATCCGCTGAGAGAAGGCGAAATAGGACACGGGCTTGAGCACATAGTCCAGGGCCTCCACGGCATAGCCCCGGATGGCGTACTGGGGCATATTGGTGATAAAGATGAGGATGACCTCCGGGTCCTGCTGGCGGATGATCTCCGCCGCCGTCATGCCGTCCAGACGGTCCATCTGCACGTCCATGAGAATGATGTCATACTCCGGGCGGTAGTTCTGGATGATCTCCTCTCCGTCCTGAAATTCGGAGATGCGCCACTCGCAGCCCCGCTCGGCCTGGTACTGCTCCAGAAAACGGCGCAGAGTCTCGGCACTCTCCTGGTCGTCCTCGACGATTGCGATTTGCAGCAAGGTCTCTCCCCTCCCCTCTTGGCACGGGTGTTCGGTTGGGATCACTTTATGACTTCATTATAGACATTGGATTTTCAAATGTCAAAATGTTCTTGTCCTTTCGAAAATTGCAAGTGCAAGTTGAACACATCCGCGAAAAATTTTTAATAGAG
>JAJQEM010000087.1 GCA_021201635.1 Clostridiales bacterium
ACTCTATTAAAAATTTTTCGCGGATGTGTTCAACTTGCACTTGCAATTTTCGCGGCAGTTTTTTCCTTCCCACCGCCTGTTAAAATAATAACACTTCCCCTGGGACGGGTCAAGAGCCGACGCCCTTTTCTCCCATCTCCGGAAAAAATCCCCTCCCCTGCCCCCTGTTTTCGTCTGAAAGATGAGTGGACAATTTCAGCAGTGTATGATATAGTTAAAGTGTATCGCCCCGTCCCTGGGGCAAAAAAGGAGGTCTCTCGCCTCATGGCAGGTAAATTGATCGTCCTGGAGGGCACCGACGGGTCGGGCAAGTCCACCCAGTTTCGGCTGCTCACCGATCAGCTGGAGGCGGAGGGCATCCCCTTCCGGAAGCTGGTATTCCCCCGGTATCAGGAGGAATCCTCCGCACTGATCCGGCTCTATCTCTCCGGCGCCTTCGGCACCCATCCGGAGGATGTGAACGCCTATGCCGCCTCCTCCTTTTATGCGGTAGACCGGTACGCCTCCTACCGTCAGGACTGGGGGCAGTGGTATGAGTCCGGGGGCCTGGTGGTCTCTGATCGGTACACCACCTCCAACGCCGTCCACCAGGGGAGCAAGCTGCCGGAGGACGAGCGGGACGACTTCTTCCGCTGGCTCTATGAGTACGAGTATCGGCAGCTGGGACTGCCCAGGCCCGACCTGGTGTGCTATCTGGATATGCCCACCGGCCTGTCCGTCTCCCTGCTCCGCTCCCGGGAGGCGGCCACCCACACCCACGCCGACATCCACGAGCAGGACAGGGACTATCTCGCCCACTGCCGGGCCTGTGCCGGACGGGCGGCGGACGTTTTGGGCTGGCGTCGGATCCCCTGCGCCGAGGGTGGTGCGCTGCGGAGCATCGAAGACATTCACGGGGACATCTGGGCCGCCGTAAAGTCGGCGCTGTAATTCATTCACCCCCGGCTGGCTGGCCGGATCAAAGATAAAAATTTGAGGGGAGAATTGTTGCTATGGTTTACATTTTGCTGGGAGACGGATTTGAGACGGTGGAGGCCTTGTGCCCCGCCGACCTGATGCGCCGGGCAGGGATCGACGTCGCCCTAGTGGGGATCGAGGGCAAGACCGTCGTCTCCGGTCAGAAGATCGCCGTTCAGGCGGACATGACCCTGGACCAGGTTTCCTTTGAGAACATGGAGATGGTGATGCTGCCCGGCGGACTGGGTGGCGTGAACGTCATCTCCGGCAGTATTCCCACCATCTCTCTGCTCCAGAGAGCCGCAGAGCAGGGCATCTGGATTTCCGCCATCTGCGCCGCCCCCACCGTTCTGGCCCACCTGGGTCTGCTGGACCGGCGCAACGCCATCGTCTACCCCGGCATGGAGGAGGACATGGGCTCCGCCGTGGTCAAGACGGGCCGCCGTGTGGTGCGGGACGGGCGTTTCATCACCGGACAGGCCGCCGGAGCCTCCTTTGATTTTGGTCTGGAGCTGGTCGAGGTGCTCCGGGGCAAGGAGGCCGCCGAGCAGGTGCGGATGGGTGTCCACTACAACGACTGAGGAAAAGCGCCGTCTCCGGGAGACGGTTCGCTCCCTGGAACGTTCCATCTCCCCCGAGGAACTGCGGGAGAGCGACAGATTGCTCTTTGACCGGTTCATAGCTCTCCCCCAGGTGACGGACAGCGATGTCCTGCTGCTGTTCTGGGGCATGGGCCGAGAGCCGGACACACAGCAGTTGTTTGCACCGCTTACGGCAGCAGGCAAGACCGTCCTGCTCCCCCGGTGTCTGCCGGGAGGCGAGATGGAGCTGCGGGCCTGGCAGGGCTTGGAACGGGCTGCCCGTCACCCCTACGGGATGTGGGAGCCGTCGGAGGACTGCCCTCTGTTCGCCGCCGACGCTGTTGACCTGGTGCTGGTCCCTGCGCTGTGCTATGACCGGGCCGGGTTCCGGCTGGGCCGGGGCGGCGGGTTCTATGACCGGTTTCTGGCCCGGTATACTGGCTTCTCCGTGGGCCTGTGCCGTCAGACGCTGCTCCAGGACCGGGTGCCCCGGGAGGAGCACGATTTGGGTGTCAGGCTGGTGCTCACCGAGGAGCAGACGATCAATTGTAAAGATAACTGAGCAGCCCGTCTCCGGTACGGGCGAAAGGAGGCATCAACATGGCAGACGATGAGCGGAACACTCCCCCGGAATCCAACTCCGGAGAGCCTGTCTTTGACGATATTGACTGGGAACAGCTGGTCTCCCGGCTTCGGGAGGGGGGCATCTTGCCCACCAGCGAGCAGTCTGCCCATGCGGATACCCGCCCTGTACCGGAGGCGGATGCCGACGACGCTGAGCCGGAGATCCCTGCCCCGGTCACCGACGCCCCCACCCAGGAGATCACGGGACTGACCGAGTCCATCCCTCCCTATGAGCCGTCGGAGCAGGAGTATCGCCACGGGCCTCTCCCCCCTCCGGAGAAGCTGGACATCCCCGGCCAGGAGCCAAACGAGCCAAAGCCCCATCGTCGCCGGGCGAAGGTGCGCAGTCTGGGAGTTACCTTCCTGGTGGCCGTTCTGTATGTGGTCTGCGTCCTGTCCATCGCTTTTTTGGGTGCCACCTTCGGCTGGCGCTGGGCCAACGACCTGCTCGCCCTGAACAAGGACGAGCTGACCGCCAGCGTCACGATTGAGGCGGGCGAAACCATCGACGAGGTAGCCGCCAAGCTGGAGGACGCCGGGTTGATCGAGTATCCCTATCTCTTTGAAATTTATGCCGCCTTTACCAACAAGGCGGAGAGCATCACCAGCGGCACCTACGAGCTGAACACGGATATGGACTACAGCGCCCTGCTCAACAACATCAGCACCAGCTCCACCACCCGGGAGACGGTGACCGTCACCATCCCCGAGGGCTATACGGTGGCGGAGATTTTCCAGCTGCTGGAGGATCAGGGGGCCTGCACGGTGGAAGCGTTGGAGTATTCCGCCCTGAACGATGAGTTCAACTACGCCTTCCTGGCCGACCTGGATCAGGACGACCCCTATTGGATGGAGGGCTATCTGTTCCCGGATACCTACGAGCTCTATAAGGACGGAGACGCCAAGGTCGCCCTCTCCAAAATGCTCTACAACTACTCCCAGAAGTTTGACTCCGACATGAAGGCACGGGCGGAGCTGCTGGGCTACTCCCAGCACGAGATCATGATCATCGCCTCCATCATTGAGAAGGAGACCGACGGCGAGGACCAGAAGGACATCGCCTCCGTCATCTACAACCGGCTCCAGTCCGCCGGTGAGACTTTGGGCAAGCTCCAGATGGACTCCACCATCCAGTATATCCTGGAGGAGCGCAAGGAGCAGCTCACCGAGGAGGATCTGACCATCGACAGCCCTTACAACACCTATCTCTATGAGGGGCTCCCCGCCGGGACCATCTGCAACCCCGGCATGGAGGCGATAGAGGCGGCGTTGTATCCCAACAACACCACCTATTACTACTTCATTCTGGGCGACGATGATACGACCCACTTCTTCGCCACCTATGAGGAGTTTAACAACTACCGCAACGGCATCACCACCGACACCTCTGACAGCGAGATCACCGACGATGATTTCTATGTAGAGGATGAGGATCTGGGCGAATGAGCGCAGGGAATCCGCCCCTGCTGGAGCTGCTGGCTCCGGCGGGAGACATGGAACGGCTCCGCATGGCGGTGGCCTACGGTGCGGATGCGGTCTATCTGGCAGGAACCTCCTTTGGGATGCGGGCCTTTGCCGGGAATTTCAATCGGGAGACCATCTATCAGGCTACGGCCCTGTGCAAAGAGCACGGGGTCGCCTGTCATGTGACCATCAACACCATGCCTCGAAACAGTGAGGTCAAAGACCTCCCCGCCTGGCTGGAGGTGCTGGAGGACGCAGGGGCGGATGCGGTCATCGTGGCCGACCTGGGGGCTTTCACCCTGGCGGGACGGTACGCTTCCCATGTGAAGCGGCACATCTCCACCCAGGCCAGCATCTGCAACTATGAGACCGCCCGGGCCTGGTACGACCTGGGGGCCAGCCGGGTCATTCTGGCCCGGGAGCTGA
Source organism: Clostridiales bacterium (assembly GCA_021201635.1). Taxonomy (GTDB): domain Bacteria; phylum Bacillota; class Clostridia; order Oscillospirales; family Oscillospiraceae; genus Onthomonas. The sequence continues at coordinate 4,053 of JAJQEM010000087.1, forward strand.
GCCTGGACGAGGTGGCCGAGCTGCGGGCCAAGACCCCCGCCGAGCTGGAGATGGAGGCCTTTGTCCACGGGGCCATGTGCGTCAGCTATTCCGGCCGGTGTCTGCTGTCCAACTACATGACGGGACGGGACTCCAGCCGGGGCGCCTGTGCCCAGCCCTGCCGCTATCGCTATACGCTGATGGAGGAGAAGCGGCCCGGGGAGTATTTCCCCGTCTTTGAGGACGAAAAGGGAACCTATCTGCTCAACAGCCGGGATATGTGCATGATCGACCACATTCAGGAGCTGTACGATGTGGGGCTGAACTCCGTCAAAATCGAGGGCCGGGCCAAGAGCGCCTATTACGCCGCCATCGTTACCGGGGCCTATCGCCACGCCATCGACGCTGTAAAGTCGGGGCAGGCCCTCGACCCGGTCTGGCGAGGTGAGGTGGAAAAGATCAGCCACCGACCCTACTCCACCGGTTTCTGGTTCGGACAGCCGGGACAGTATTTGGCAGACGAGCGCTATCTCCGGGAGTGGCAGATCTGTGCCATCGTCCAGAGCTGCGATGAGTACGGGCTTGCCACCCTGAGCCTGCGGAACAAATTCCGTGCCGGGGACCTGGTGGAGATCGTCGGCCCGGACTGCAGGCCGGTGTCCTTCCCCACTCCGGTCATGGAGACGGAGGACGGAGCGCCACTGGAGGAGCCGAGACATCCTCAGATGCTCTTTCGGATGCAGTTGCCCGGGCCGGTGCCGCCGCTGAGTATTCTGCGGCGGGAGACGGAGCTGACAGGGAAAAAACGCATAGGTTGACAACAGGCCCGTCGAGGGGGTGTCCCTCCGGCGGGTCTGTTTGTTGTTGTTTCCTCTTTGCAAATTGATAGGAACAGCTGTGGGTCATTCTCCAATGGCCTCCCGATATTCTGCGGAACCTACGTCGCTCCAGCTATGTTTGTCTCCGGGAATGACCTCACCGGACTGCTGATTCACAGCATAAAATTCCAGGATGGCGGTGCTTTTGGCCTCGCTGCCGTCGGAGGCAATGTAATCCTCATAGTAGACGAAAATATCACATTCTCCATTTGTCGACTCCCGGTCATAGACCAGTCTGCCCCGAACGGTTACGGTCTCATCCTCCGCCCATGGTTCCGACCACAGGGTAACGTAGACGGTGCCCTTTGCGGACTCGGTTGGTTCCAGGGCTTCCAGTCCTGTGCTGTCCAGCTCTCCGCTATCTGCCAGATATTGGGCAATCAGCAGCAGTTCTTCCTTCCGACGGGTCTGAGCAGCAGCCTCCGCCCGTTCCTCGGCGGTCAGATAGGTGTCCTCGTCTGTCGATCCATCGTCCGCTTCCTCGACGGGAGATTCGCTTTTTGCGGCAGGAGTACTTTCACCGTTCTCCGTCTCATTCTCCACAGCGGAAGCCTCGCTTTCCTCATCCCCACTCTCCACCGGGCCATAGTAGTGACGCAGAAGGGGGCCGTCGGCTTCATAATAGCTGTCGGTATTGCGCTCCGGCCTCAGGTAGTTTTCCTGGGTGACGATCAGCAGCCCGCCGCCCACATCCTCCTCCGGGTCCAGCAGGCCGACCTGGAACAGTCCGTTGCATACCAGAAGAACCAACACCAACAGCGTCAATATCGCTGTCACCAATCCGGTGCAGATACGCAGCGTGATACGCCGGAAATGCCGCCAAAGTCGGCCTGTCAGCTTGTAAATCAAGGTCAGCGCCAGTATTGCCCAGCCCCAGAAAATCACCAGCAGAGAAAGTGCGGCAAATGCTGTCCTGTATTCATATCCGCTGGGCAGCAGCATGGCAATCCCGTAATACCAGACGGTGTAACCTGTCAGCAGTGCCACACACAGCGGCAGTAACACAGAGCGCTTTGGTTCCGGGCCTCCCCAGTTCGTCACGGCGTTCACCAGTCGGTTGGACGCATTTTCGCCAAACAGGTCGTCCAGCTCCGTATCCGTCAGGTATCCCGCTTTTTCTATGGGGATGGTCTTACAACGCAGCAGGGCGTCGTCTCCACCAAGGCGGGCAGCTGCCGCTTGATAGAAATAGAGCGTTTTCAACTGCTCCCTGGTCAGCCTCTCCGGTACAAGCCTGGTCAGGTCCTCCAACGCCTGCTCGGGGCGGCCCAGGCATAAATCAATCCTGGCCATCGCCAGCAGGCTTGCGTTACGGGTGGCGGCATCCTTTCTCCAATGACAGAGATAGTCATTATAGTCCAGTCGGCTCTGGAGACCTGCCCGGCTCACTCTCCGCCTGGTCAGTTCATTCCAGACCCGAAGAAGCAGGCACAGAACGAAGGCCGTACCCACCGCCAGCAGAAAATATCCCCAACCACGGTCTAAGGTCTCCGTTCCGTCGTAAAGCTCCTTCCCAGAAAATACAATGTAGAAAATGAGCAGTATCAATGTCAATACTCGGAACACCAGAGTGTGTCTTTGTTGTGCCCGTCCCGCTCTGTAGCCGTAGCTGCCGGTTATGGTATGCCCCTCTGTAGTGTCAATATGCTTCAAACCATCGCTTCCTTGTCAAAATCAGCAGAGCCTTTGCCTGTTCCGATTTTATTATACACCTGCACATCGTCATATGCAAGAAAGGGAGTCTGGCCTCAAGTGGTCTCAAGGTTCAGGGAGCACTGAACAGGCTCCAATGCGACAACAGGCCCGCCGGAGGGAACCCTCTCGGCGGGTCTGTCAATTTCTGTCTATCGCCTACAGCGTGTCATCCACCAGCTCGTGGAAAAAATTGTAGTAGTCCTTTCTGCCCTCCTTGATGAACTTGATGGCGAAGGAGGGGTGGGCGTTGAGCTGTCCGGTGAGAAGGTAGGGGATGTCGTAGCCCCAGGTCAGCCCCTGCTCCCGGAGAGGCAGGATATAGCTCTCCACGAATTTCAGGATAGGGATGGTCTTATACTTAGGGTTGCGGAGGAAGCTCAACAGGCCCTCCAGGTGGCAGTTCCCAGCTCCCCGGCCCAGACCGTTGACAGTGGCGTCCAGATAGGTGGCCCCTGTCCCCTTGTTCATAGCCTCGATGGTGTTGGCAAAGGCCAGCTGCTGGTTGTTATGGGCATGGATGCCCACCTTTTTGCCGTACTTGTCGGCGACCTCCATATACTGGTCAGTGAGCCGCCGGATCTGCTCCGGATAGAAGGAGCCAAAGCTGTCCACCAGGTAGATGACGTCCACGCTGGACTGGCCCAGCAGCTCCAGGCTGTTTTTCAGGTCCTCTCCGTTGACCTTGGAGACCGCCATAATGTTCACTGTGGCCTCATAGCCCTTGTTCTTGGCGTCCTCCACCATGTCGATGGCGGTGGGGATGGCGTTGACATAGGTGGCAACACGGATGGTGTCGATAACGCTGTCCGCCTTGGGGATGATGTCGTTTTTGTAGTCGCAACGACCCACGTCCGCCATGACGGAAATTTTCAAGTCGGTATCGTTGTCCCCCACGATGGCCCGGATGTCCGCCTCGTCACAGAACTTCCACTTGCCGTATCGGTCAGGGCTGAAAATCTTCTTGTCGCACTTATAGCCAAATTCCATATAGTCCACTCCGGCCTTCAGATTGGCCTGATAGAGGGCTTTGGCGAAATCGTCGGAAAATTTAGAATCGTTGACCAGTCCGCCGTCCCGCAGGGTGCAGTCCAGCACTCTCAGGTTCGGCACATAGGAGATCAGATTGGGGTTCATAGCAGGCACCTCGTTCCAGTTCGTTAGGGTCTGCCGGGGCAGACCTTTAATAAAATACCGCCCTTGCCCGTCTCTGTCAAGAAAAAGAGCGGAAAAAAGCGAAACCCCATCCAAAGGACGCTGTCCTGTCGGCCCGCCCTGTGCCTGGCTGCGCCTTCCCGGCCCCGCAGTTTCATATGAGTTTTTTTCATTTGTTCCATCAGGGCAACAGCATTTACTTTTATTTATTCATAATGGGTTGCAATTGTGAATTTT
>JAJQEM010000045.1 GCA_021201635.1 Clostridiales bacterium
TTTGTTTACATAATTGTACAACGGCCTGAGAGAAAAGTAAATGCTGTTGCCCTGAGCACAAGTCTACCAAAATCCGCAGGTTCTAAATTTGTGCGATACGGTACGGTGGAAAAATCCCCCCTCCGAATCGGCGCCCGGAGGAGGGTAGGCAGTGTGAGAAATCCTGCCGCATTTACCTGGAGGCGATCAGCTCCATCTCCATCTTTGCCCCGGCGGGCAGGGCCGCCACCTGGACGCAGGAGCGGGCGGGAGGCGCAGGGGGGAACCGGGTGGCATAGATGGCGTTGACCGTGGCGAAGTCCGCCAGGTCGGTGAGAAAGATGGTGGTCTTGACCACGTCGTCAAAGGTAAGCCCGGCAGCGTTCAGCACCTGCTCCAGATTGTCCAGCACCTGGTTGGCCTGGGCCTCAATGGTGTCCCCGGCCAGCTTACCGGTCTCCGGAACCAGGGGCACCTGACCGGAGGTAAAGAGGAGGTCACCCACCTGTACAGCGTGGGAATAGGGGCCCAGGGCGGCAGGCGCTCCGGGCGCAGTGATAATCTGTTTCATGTTGCAGCATCCTTTCCTGATACCGGCATCGCTGCCGTCTGATGGTTGATTTTCATCCCCTATTATAGGCTGACCCGGACCCGCCGTCAACCGGAAGCAGACCGGTTTTACCGTAGCTCCCCTCCCCCGGTCATTTCTCCCGGGCCGCCCGCATACAATGCACCGAAATCCAAAGAAGGGGTGCAATACCATGCTGACAGACTGGAATGAGAATCGGGCCCGGCTGGTGGGCCAGGCCGTGGGGGAGCCGGAGTTCTCCCACGCCAACCACGGAGAGGATTTTTTCCGCTTCCCCTTTCGGGTGTGCCGTCTGAGCGGGGCGGCAGATCAGGTAAACCTGCTGATCTCCCGGACGGTGCTGGAGGGACATCCCGTCCACACGGGAGATCGGCTGATCGTCGAGGGAGAGATCCGCTCCTACAACAACCGCAGCGACGTGGGGAGCCGACTGGTCATCACCGTCCTGGTCCGGAGCCTTCTGGACGCCGGGGAGGAACCGGACGACAACCGACTGACCCTGGCTGGTGTGTTATGTAAACAGCCGAACTATCGTCAGACCCCTCTGGGCCGGGAGATCTGCGACCTGATGCTGGCGGTCAACCGGAAATACGGCCGGGCGGACTATCTCCCCTGCATCGCCTGGGGCGTGCTGGCCCAGCGCAGCGCCCGTCTGGCCGTGGGAGACGGCATCCGTCTGGAGGGACGGCTCCAGAGCCGGGCATACACCAAGCTCACCGAGGCAGGTCAGGTGAAGCGGGTGGCCTTCGAGGTGTCCATCATGACCATGGAGCTGGTGGAGATGGAACCGGCTCAGATGAACTGATTCCGCTCCGGTGAATACTCGTAGTTGATGGCCCGAAGGGTCTCCTCCAGCTGCGCCCGGTCGGCCTCCAGATCGTCACAGAGGGCGTCCAGAGAGGGGTACTGGTCCCGGAGCTTTGTGTTGACATAACTTAGTAAAATCACAGGGTCCTGTGGCAGCATTTACGGTCTCTCCTTTCCAAAGGCGTCGTCGGGTGACAGGACGGTCTTGCTTCCCAGAGCGGACAGTTTCCCGTCCCTGGTCAGGGTGATGGCGGTGTAGTTGGACTGCTCGCTGTAGGTCCGGCTGAATCCGTCGTCGTCGTAGAGCAGATAGTGGGCCTCCTCCCGGACAAAGGACAGCAGGGAGAGACGGGAAAAGTCCGTATCCTCCACCGAATGTCCCACCTCCACCGTCACAGGGACCAGCCGTTCAGGTCGCAGGAACAGGGGCACCTCGTCCAGGGCCACAGGGATATAGTGGTGTCCGGCAGGCAATATCTCCTCCGTCCACACCCCCGGGCGGCGGAGGCGGAGCAGCTTCATCTCCTCCGGCAGGTAGACATAACGTCCTGTGGCGTTCTGCCGGTACACCGGGGCCAGCATAACGCTCTCCCCCAGGAGGAGCTGGTCCTCCGCCTGAATTGCCTGGGGGTCATTCCGGTAGTCAAAGGCCAGGGGACGGAACAACATTCCGTCGTTCAGCGCCGCCTTCATATACTCGCTGTATAGGTAGGGCAGCAGGAAATAGCGCAGGGACACCAGATTCCGCAGCATCTCCCACCGGGGCCAGCGGTACAGCTCCTGGCGGCGAGTGCCGATGGCGGAGTGGTTCCGCATCAGGGGAGTGAACACCCCGAACGCCGTCCACCGGAGCAGCAGTTCCTCAGTGGCGTCGCCGCCGAAGCCCCCCAGGTCGGCCCCAGTGTACAGGAAGCCCACCATGTTCAGGCTGGGCATCATCCTGATGTTCAGCTCCAGGTGGCTCCACCAGGACTGATTGTCCCCCTGCCAGATGCCCCCGTACCGGTGCGCTCCGATATAGGAGGCCCGGGAGAAGAGCAGCGTCCGGCGGTCCGGTGAGAGTCGCTGCAATCCCTCCCCGGCGGAGCGGGTCATGGCGAAGCCGTAGAGGTTGTGCACCCGGTCATGGCGCACCCGGCTGCCGCCCGGGAGGGCGTGGAAAAAGCTCCGGTAGTCCTCCGGGCTGTTTTTCAGGGCGGAGACCAGGTCGGAGAAGTCGCTGAATGCCGTCAGGTCCAGCTCCTCCTGATCCTGGAACCGGGCCAGCGAGCCGATGGCGGCGTTCAGCTGCCGGGGAGAGTAGAAGATGGCGGGCTCGTTCATGTCGTTCCAGAAGCCCTCGATGCCCTGCTCCAGCAGGAGGCGGTACTTCTCCCCGAACCAGTCCCGGGCCTTGGGATTGAGAAAGTCGGGGAAGTACACCAGTCCCGGCCAGACGGCGGCCCGGAAGGGCTGTCCGGTGACGTCGGTGCAGAAATAGCCCTTTTCCAGGCCCTCGTCGCAGGCATCGTATCCCTTCTCCATCTTCACCCCGGCGTCGATGATGGGGACCAGGCGCACCCCCTCACCTTTCAGCTCAGCGGCAAGGCCCTTCAGGTCAGGGAAGGCCCGGGTGTCCACGGTAAAGTTTTTGTAGTGGTCCATGTAGTCGATGTCCAGATAGACGGCATCCAGCGGGAAGCCCCGTTCCCGGTAGTTCTCCACTACCTCCCGGACCTCGCCCTCGGTGGCGTAGCTCCAGCGGCTCTGGCCGAAGCCGAAGGCCCACTTTGGGGGCAGATAGCTCCGGCCGATGATGCCCCGGAAGGCATGGACCACCTCTGTCTCCGTGTCCCCGTCAAAGACATACACATCGGCGCTGCCGGAGTCCACCGTCACCGTCAGCCTGTCCCACTGAGTATACCCCACATCGAAGCGCACCATCCCCGGATCGTCCACAAAGAGGGCAAAGACCGACTCCGGGCGGCTGACCATGAGAAAGTTGTGGGAGCCATAGAGGGAGCGCTTATCCTCCGTGTGGTGGGGCTGGTCAGTGTTGTTGCTCTCGTAAATCCAGCCCCGCTTGTTGATGCCCCGGACGGCCTCTCCCAGGCCATATACCACGGCGTCCTCCGGGAGGGGGCAGGAGAGGGTCAGCGGCTCCTCCGTCACCTGGAAATAAGGCACCGGCTGGACGGACAGGGGCAGCTCGCAGACCATGGCGTCGGTCTGGATGGGGCTGCCAAATCGGAATTTCACCAACATGGGAGATTACTCCTTTCCACCAGGAAGCAAAGGCCCGTCCTCGAAAGCCGGGGACGGGCCATTTTGCGCATAGCGGGAGCCGGAATTACTCGGCGACCACCTTTTTCAGGTGGACAAACCGGGGCAGGCCGTTCTCCTTTTTCATCTGAATCTCGCCCTGGATCAGGGGGAGGGCATACTCGATATAGGCGTCGGTGACGTCGTTGCCCCGCTCGTTGATCCACTCCACGGGGACCTTCTTCTCGTAGTTGGCCACGGAGGACAGATCCAGCAGCTCCGGCTCGCACTTGTAGCCGTTCTCGTCACGGGTGCACTTGAAGCCCACCATCTTGTCGGTGACACCGGCGATGGCCTGATTAACGGCGGTCTGACCGGCCATAAAGGACTCGTCAGAGTCGGTCTGAGAGGCGCAGTGCTCGGCGCAACGCTGGAGCAGGCTCAACTCGATGGGACGCACCTTGACGCCAGGGATGGCTTCCTTGACCACGTTGCCCAGGTGAGCGGCCAGACCGCCCAGCTGTGCATGGCCGAAGCCGTCGGTGGCAGAGGTCTTGGCCTCGGAGACGAAGGAGCCGTCGGCGTAGTGAATGCCCTCGGAGACGGCCACCAGCACATTCTTGTTGGCGTCCCAGATGTTCTTCACGTCCTCCAGGAACTCGTCCATCTTGAAGTCCACCTCAGGCAGGTAGATCAGGTCGGGGCCGTAGCCAGTGACCTTGGCCAGGGCGGCGGCGCCGGCCAGCCAGCCCGCATGACGGCCCATGATCTCAACAATGGTGACCTGGCCCTTGTCATAGACATGGGCATCCTGATAGACCTCCACCAGAGAGGTGGCGATATACTTGGCTGCGGAGGAGTAGCCCGGGCAGTGGTCGGTGCCGAACAGGTCGTTGTCAATGGTCTTGGGGATGCCCATCACCCGGCAATCATAGCCCACCTTCTTCATATACTTGGAGATCTTGTTGCAGGTGTCCATGGAGTCGTTGCCGCCGTTGTAGAGGAAATAGCGGACATCGTACTTCTGGAAGATCTCCAGGATGCGCTTGTAGTCGGTGTCGTCCACATCGGGGTCGGCGATCTTGTAGCGGCAGGAACCGAGAGCGGAAGAGGGGGTGTACTTCATGAGGGCCAGCTCCTCCGGGTCCTCCTCGTCCATGATATAGAGCTTATCGTTAAGAACGCCCACGATGCCGTTGGCTGCGCCATACACCTTGGTGATGCAGTCGGAATCAAGACCGGCCTTGATGGCGCCATAGCAGCTGGCGTTGATGACAGAGCTGGGGCCGCCGGACTGGCCGATAATCATTGCACCTTTTAATTCACTCATAAAAATTGTCCTCCTTAAACAGTCGAAGTTCAACAATCGTCCATTTTTCAATGGGCAGGAAGCTCCCGCAGCGGCGGGGCCGGGGAATTTCTTCTAAATCATACCATAACCTCTTGCAATTTGCAATCGGCTTTGCTAAAATGGCGGTGTAAATTTAAGAAGGAGATGACTCTTTATGCCACTGGTTACTACTACCGAAATGTTCAAGAAGGCCTATAACGGCGGCTATGCCATCGGCGCTTTCAACGTGAACAACATGGAGATCGTTCAGGGCATTACCGAGGCAGCTGGCGAGCTGAACAGCCCCGTCATCCTGCAGGTTTCCAAGGGCGCCCGTGCCTATGCCAACCACACCTATCTGGTGAAGCTGGTGGAGGCCGCTGTCCAGGAGAACCCCCAGATCCCCATCGCCCTCCATCTGGACCACGGCGACAGCTTTGAGCTGTGCAAGTCCTGCATCGACGGCGGCTTTACCTCCGTCATGATTGACGCCTCCTCCAAGTCCTTTGAGGACAACATCGCCCTGACCCGTCAGGTGGTGGAGTACGCTCACGATCACGGCGTGGTGGTCGAGGCTGAGCTGGGCACTCTGGCCGGCGTGGAGGACGAGGTCTCTGTGGAGTCCGGCAAGGAGAGCTACACCCGTCCCGAAGAGGTAGAGGAGTTTGTGTCCCGCACCGGCTGCGACTCTCTGGCCATCGCCATCGGCACCTCCCACGGCGCCTACAAGTTCACCCCCGCCCAGTGCACCCGCAACGCCGACGGCATCCTGGTGCCCCCTCCCCTGCGCTTCGACGTGCTGGAGGAGTGCATCAAGCGTCTGCCCGGCTTCCCCATCGTGCTCCACGGTTCCTCTTCTGTGCCCCAGGAGTTCGTGAAGATGGTCAATACCTACGGCGGCAATATGCCCGACGCCATCGGCATCCCCGAGGATCAGCTGCGTGAGGCCGCCAAGCTGGCTGTCTGCAAGATCAACATCGACTCCGACATCCGTCTGGCCATGACCGGCAACATCCGCAAGTATTTTGCCGAGCATCCCGATCACTTCGATCCCCGCCAGTACCTCAAGCCCGCCCGTCAGGCCGTCAAGGACATGGTCAAGCACAAGATCCTCTACGTCCTCGGCTCCGACAACAAGATCTGATCTGTCTCGTTTCTACAAGCCAGTCAAATCCCCGACCCCGGCTGAGTTCTCTCGGCCGGGGCCGTTTCCTACGAGAAAGGATGCCCTATGCATTTTGAACATTCCGAGACCTGCGACTGCAACCAGATCCACCCCGACGCCGTCTCCCTCGTCCGGGCGAATATGCCGGACGAGGATCCCATCTACGAGGTGGCGGAGCTGTTCAAGGTCTTTGGCGACTCCACCCGGGCCAGGATTATCTGCGCCCTGTCCATCTCGGAGCTGTGCGTGTGCGATCTGTCCTGCCTGCTCAACATGAGCCAGTCCGCTATCTCCCACCAGCTCCGCATCCTCAAGCAGGCCCGGATGGTGAAAAACCGTCGCAGCGGCAAGAGCGTCTACTACTCTCTGACGGACGAGCACATCCGTCAGCTGTTCGCCACCGCCTTCGAGCACGTAATGGAGGATTGAGGACGCACCTCTCCCCTGCCCGGGGCATAGTCTGGGAGAAAACAGGGGAGGATATTTCATGTCAGACTTTGTGCCCTACGACCGCCAGGCGGCGGTGACCTATGCCTATGGCCGCAACCCGGCCTATTACGACTTTCAAAGCCTGGGCGGCGACTGTACCAACTTCGCCTCCCAGTGTCTCTACGCCGGGTGCGGCGTCATGAATTTCACTCCGATCTACGGATGGTACTATCTGTCGATAAACGACAGGTCCCCGTCCTGGACCGGAGTGGTCTATTTTTATAACTTCCTAGTGCGCTCCGAGGAGAGCAGCGGCCCCTTCGGGGCGGAGGTTCCCCTCTCCGACTGTCTGCCGGGGGATTTCGTTCAGCTCAGCTTTGACGGCATCACCTTCGGACACACCCCCATCATCGTGGAGATGGGAACCCCGGCCACCCCGGAAAACACCCTGGTAGCCGCCCATTCCAACGACACGGACTACCGTCCCCTGTCTGCCTATGAGTTTCAGCGGGTGCGGTATCTCCACATTCTGGGGGCAAGGGCATAGCTGCCGGTCATGTCGGGCCGAGCCGGGAATAGACTGTTACCATCCTGGGACAAGGAGGGGAGCAGATGCTGGAGCGTCTCTCCGCCCTGGCCTGGAGCTGGCCCACTGTGGGGCTGTTCCTGCTGGCCGGGGGGTATTTTTCCGTCAGAACTGGCTGGTTTCAACTTTTCGGCCTGCGCATCTGGTGGCACCGTACCGTGGGACAGCTTCGCAGGGGCGGCGGCTCCGGCCTCTCCCCTTTGCAGACCCTCTCCACCGCCCTGGCCGCCACCATCGGCACCGGCTCGGTGGCGGGGGTGGCGGTAGCCCTGACCTTCGGCGGGCCGGGATCCATTTTCTGGATGTGGGTCTCCGCTGTCCTCGCCATGATGACCGGCTGGGCAGAGAAGGCCCTCTCCGTAGCCCTCCGGCGACGGGCAGCGGAGGGCTGGGAGGGCGGCCCTTCCTACTGGCTCCGCCTGGCGGGACATCCCTATCTGGCCAGGCTCTTCGCCCTGTGTACCGTGCTCTGCTCCTTCGGGATGGGCGATCTGGTGCAGTCCAACTCCATGGCCCAGGCTCTGGAGAGGGCAGGCGGGGTGCCGCCCCTGTGTACCGGACTCATTGCCGCCCTTCTGGTGGGACTGGCCCTGGCGGGCGGACTGGGACGGCTGGGGAAGATCTGTGAGATTCTGGTGCCGGTGATGGCCCTGGGCTATCTGGGGGGCGGTATTTGGGTGATATGCGCCCATGGGGAGGCAATTCCCGGTGCGCTGACCTCTGTCTGGGAGGGGGCGCTGGG
>JAJQEM010000155.1 GCA_021201635.1 Clostridiales bacterium
CTTGCCCCGGTTGATGGCGCAGAGGATGCCCTTGATGGAGGCCATGGAGATGTTGTGGTCCAGGCCCACCCCGAACACGTCGTGTCCGTCCTTGGTGCGCAGCTGGATATAGGCCACGGCCATGGAGTCGGAGCCCTGGCTGATGGCGTGCTCCTTGTAGTCGATGAACTGGTAGCGGTCCATCCGCTCCCCGTGGATGGCGTTGAAGAAGGCATCGATGGGGCCGTTGCCCTCGCCGGTGACCTCAAAGACGGTGTCCTTGTGCTGGAGCTTGCCGTAGAAGTGGGAGTGGGCCACCCCGTCCTGCACGTCCGCCCCCAGGCGGTTGCTGATGAGGCGATAGGGGCCGTTGACCTTGAGATACTCGTCCTCGAACAGGCGGTAGATGACCTCCGGCTTGAGCTCCACGCCCTCCCGGTCGGACTCCCGCTGGACGATGGCGCCGAACTCCGGGTGCATGGCCTTGGGCATATCGAAGCCGAACTTGTGGTTCATGATAAAGGCGGCTCCGCCCTTGCCGGACTGGGAGTTGATGCGCACCGGCTCGTAGGAGCGGCCCAGATCCTCCGGGTTGATGGGAAGATAGGGCACCATCCACTTGTCCGTCCCCGTCTCCGCCATGTAGTTGAAGCCCTTGTTGATGGCATCCTGGTGACTGCCGGAGAAGGCGGTGAACACCAGGTCGCCTGCGTAGGGCTGCCGCTCCGGAACCCGCATTTTGGTGCACCGCTCGTACATCTCGATGATGCGCTCCATCCGGCTCAGCTCCAGCTCCGGGTCTACCCCCTGGACGTACATATTCAGCGCCACGGTAATCATGTCCACGTTGCCGGTGCGCTCGCCGTTGCCAAAGAGGCAGGCCTCCACCCGCTCGGCCCCGGCCAGCAGACCCGCCTCGGTGGTAGCCACGCCGCAGCCCCGGTCATTGTGGGGGTGCAGAGAGATGATAGCCCGCTCCCGGCTGGGGAGGTTGCGGATGAAGTACTCCAGCTCGTCGGCGAACTGGTTGGGCATACAGTTCTCCACCGTGGTGGGCAGGTTCAGGATGACCTTGTGATCCTCGTCGGCGTGGAGGTGGTCCAGCACGGCGGCGCAAATCTCCACCGCCGCATCCATCTCGGTGCCCATGAAGGATTCAGGAGAATATTCATAACGTAAGTCCATGCCGGAGGCGATCACCGGCTGGGCCATCTCATAGATCAGGTCGGCGGCGTCCACGGCGATCTGCTTCACCCCGGCCACGTCGGTACGGAACACCACCTGCCGCTGGAGGGTGGAGGTGGAGTTGTAGAAGTGGAAGATGACGTGCTTGGCCCCCTGGATGGCCTGGAAGGTCTTTTTGATGAGGTGGGGCCGGGCCTGGACTAAGACCTGGATGGTCACGTCGTCGGGGATGTGGCCGCCCTCGATCAGCTCCCGGCAGATGTCGTAGTCGGTATCCGAGGCGGAGGGGAAGCCGATCTCCACCTCTTTCACGCCGATCTCGTCCACCAGCATATGGAACATCTCCAGCTTTTCGTCCATGTTCATGGGGTCGATGAGGGCCTGGTTCCCGTCCCGGAGGTCCACGGAGCACCAGATGGGGGCCTTGGTGATGGTGTTGTCCGGCCAGGTGCGGTGCTCGATGGGTTGGGGGACAAAGGGGATATACTTTTCGTAGCCTTTCATATGAATATTCCTCCTGCTTGCTCCAGACAGGGGCAAATGAAAACACCCCTGACCAGATGAATTGGTCAGGGGTGTAAAAATACACGGTACCGCCCTGCTTCAGCGGCCGCTCACACGTCCGCCCTCTGGGACCTCTGACAAGGTCTGGGCCGGTAACGGGGCCAGCCGGACGCCCCTACTGCCCCACACGGGGATTCAGGCCGCCAACTCCGGGAACAGTCATCCATCGAAAGCCACATACCGGTTCGCAGCAGCCACCGGCTCTCTGAAATGGGGGATTCCGATCTTTTTTCCCTTCAGCGTCGTTTGCATTAGGGCTATTGTACCGGGCTTTTCCACATTTGTCAAGACCCTTTTCTGAGGGCGACGATGCATCCCAAAACGCAGTCCTGATTTTCAGTCCCACCTCTCGGCAGACAAAAGCCCCCGCCGGACGACCCGGCGGGGGCTAAAGCTGTATGGAAGGATTTGTCTTACAGCTCCTTGATGGAGGGGGCGAAGGCGTTGTACTTTGCCACCTTGGCGTCGCACTCCTCCTGGGTCTCGCCGTTGGCCAGGATGTAGACCTTGATCTTCGGCTCGGTGCCGGAAGGACGGATGACGAAGGTGGTGCCGTCGGCCAGATCGTAGGCCACCACGTTGGAGTCCTTCAGCTCCATCTCCTCCACCTTGCCGGTGGCGAGATCGGTGGCGGTGCCGGTCAGATAGTCCTTGGCCACCACCACGGGAGTGCCGGCCACCTCGGTGAGAGGCTCGGCATGGAGCCGCTGCATGATGCCGGCCATCTTTGCCATGCCGTCCAGACCGGGCATGACCAGGTTCAGCGTCTTTTCGCCGTAGAAGCCATACTTGGCATAGCAGTCCATCATGGCGTCATACAGAGTCTTGCCCTGGGTGGCGTAGTAGGCGGCCATCTCAGCCACGATGGTGATGGCGGTGACGGCGTCCTTGTCCCGGACATAGTCTCCGAACATATAGCCGCAGGACTCCTCATAGGAGTAGATGACCTTGCCCTCGCCGGACTTCTCCAGCTTGTCCTTCTTCTCGCCCAGGAACTTAAAGCCGGTGAAGGTGCGGGCGCACTTGACGCCGTTGGCCTCGGCCACCTTGGTGGCCATGGCGGAGGAGACGATGGTGGTGTTCACATAGGCGTTCTCCGGGAGGATGCCCGCCCGCTTCCGGGCCTGGATGGCGTAGTCCTCCAGCAGGATGCCGGTCTGGTTGCCGGAGAGGACCACATAGTCCCCGGCGGAGGTCTTGACCATGACGCCCACCCGGTCAGCGTCCGGGTCGGAGCCGACGATCAGGTCGCAGCCGTGCTCCTTGGCCAAATCGACGGCCAGATAGAAGCCCTCCGGGTTCTCCGGGTTGGGAGAGGCCACGGTGGGGAAGTCGCCGTCAATGACCATCTGCTCGGGCACACAGTAGACCTTCTTCATGCCCAGCCGCTTCAGGGCCTCGGGGATGAGCCTGTAGCCGGTGCCGTGGAAGGGGGTGTAGACGATGCCGAAGGTGTCCGCCACCTGCTCCACAGAGGCCCGGTCGATGACCTGGCCCATGACCTGTTCCAGGAATGCCTCGTCGGTCTCCTCGCCCAGCAGAGTCACCAGGCCCTTGGCCTTGGCCTCCTCCAGATCCATAGTCTTGACGTCGTCGAACACGTCCAGCTCCTTCATCTTGGCAGCCACTACGTCGGCGTGGACCGGGGGCAGCTGAGCCCCGTCCGCCCAGTAGACCTTATAGCCGTTGTACTCCTTGGGGTTGTGGGAGGCGGTGATGTTGATGCCCGCCTGGGCGCCGTAGTACCGGACGGCGAAGGACACCTCGGGAGTGGGGCGCAGCTCGTCAAACAGCTTGACCTTGATGCCGTTGGCGGCCAGGATGGCGGCGGCAGTGCGAGCAAACTCGGTGGAGTGGTTGCGGCAGTCGTGGATGACGATGACGCCCTTCTCGCAGGCCTCGGCTCCCTCCGCCTTGACCACCTCGGCAAAGGCCTGGGTGGCGTGGGCGACGATGTGCCGGTTCATCTGATGCAGGCCCACGCACATGGTGCCCCGCAGACCGGCGGTGCCAAACTCCAGAGGGCCAAAGAAGCGGCTCTCGATCTCTTTCTCGTCATCCCGGATGGACTCCAGCTCCGCCTTTTCCTCTGCGGACAGTGCGGGGCTGTTCAGCCATTTTTCATACGTGTCTTTATAGGACATTGGAATGCACCTCCAAAAATGTGAGACCCCGTCCCGGGGCTGGGTCGGCTGCGCTGCCCGTCCCGGCAGGTCTCCGGTTGATGGCTCTATTATACCAGCGTCCCCCGGCATTTGTCCAGTAGATAAGAGAAATGTCTTTTCGTAAAAGTGGCTTTTGGTGGGATGCTTGCCTGTCTGTGCGGTTTCTGCAAATTCGCCGGAACCTTCCTGTTTAATGAGAGTCCCTGCTGCTCTCTCTCAGTCTGCCCTTCGGGCAGCCAGCTCCGCCGTCAAGCGGCACTTCCGCTTCGCTCCCTGCCTCAGAGAGGGAGCCAAGGGGCTTGTGCGGATTTCTTGCCTGCTCTCCCTACAAAACCTGTTTGCCAATCCCCTCTCCCTGTGCTACAATAGTGAAAAATCTCAGACGGGAGGTGGGCGTATGACCCTTCTGACCCAGGAGCTGGTGGCCGGATGGCTGCCGGAGCGTCCGGAGGAAGGCCACAAGGGCACCTTTGGGAAGGTGCTCATCGCCGGAGGCAGCGTAGGCTACACCGGTGCTCCCGTGCTGGCGGCCCGGAGCGCCGTCCGGGGCGGTACCGGGCTGGTATTCCTGGGGGTGCCCCGCTCCGTCTGGCCGGTGGCGGCGGTGAAGTGCGACGAGGCCATGCCCTTCCCCGTCCCGGAGGACGGAGACGGGAGGCTGACCGGGGCCGCCCTGGAGCCGCTGGCAGAGCGGATGTCCGGCTGTGACGCCGGGCTGATTGGCCCGGGGCTGGGCCAGTCGGAGGAGCTGGACGGGCTGGTCACCGGGCTGCTCACCCGGGCAAAGTGTCCCATGGTGGCAGACGCCGATGGTCTAAACGCCCTGGCCCGGCATATGGATATTCTGAGCCGGGTGAGCGTCCCCCTCATCCTCACCCCCCACGACGGTGAGTTTCGCCGTCTCTCCGGCCACTGGCCGGGGACAGACCGGGTGCAGGAGGCCGCCGACTTTGCCCGGGCCCATCGGTGTATCCTGGTGCTCAAGGGCCACCGGACGGTGATCGCCGGGCCGGAGGGCCAGGTGTTTCTGAACACCACCGGCAACCAGGGCATGGCAAAAGGCGGCAGCGGAGACGTGCTGGCCGGGCTGATCCTCTCCCTGCTGGGACAGGGGATGGAGCCGGTACGGGCGGCGGCGGCAGCCGTCTGGATCCATGGCCGGGCGGGAGACCGGGCGGCGGAGGCCAGGGGCTTTCGGGGTATGACCCCCTCCGACCTGGTGGAGACGCTGCCGGAGGTCTGGCGAGACGATTTTCATTGTTAAGGAGGAAGGGCAACGCGCCGTAACAGAGGCGCACTGATGATACTTCCCATCGTCCTGCTGCTGAGCGGCTGCGGACTGCTGGGGCAGAGCACAGAGGCAAAGACGGAGGAGCTGCGGGAGGTCTATCAGGCCATGGCCGGCTTTCAAGCCTCGGCGGAGATCACCGCCGATTACGGTGACCGGGCCTATCAGTACACCGTGACCCTCTCCGGCAACGCCAGCGCAGGAACCATGACGGTCACTGCCCCGGAATCCATTGCGGGAACAGGGGCTGCCTGGTCCGGCGGGTCCGCCAGCCTGGAGTATGAGGGCATCTCGCTGGAGACGGGGGCCCTCTCCCCGGACGGCCTCTCCCCGGCGGACGCCATGCCGGTGATCCTGGCCGCCTGTCAGTCCGGCTCTGTCATCGAGAGCGGTTCCCCCGCCTGGGGGGAGGACGGGGAGAGCCTTTACCTCCTGCTCCAAAACCCCAAGACCGCCGATGAGGAGAGCCGGATAGCCATCTGGGCTGACCCGGAGACCTGTTCCCTTCGGCAGGCGGACATTCTGTGGGGAGAGGACCGGGTCATCTCAGTGACCTTTACTGAATTTACGATAGAGGAGGGCTGACCTCCTGACGTTTGCACTACAGACAAAAGAAGGAAGCGATACCCATGACAGAACAGACGAGCCGCACCTGGGCGGTGATCCACCTGGACCGGCTGGCCCGGAATTATGAGACGCTGCGCAAGCTGGCTCCCCACAGCAAATTTGCGGGGCTGGTCAAGGCCAACGCCTACGGCCACGGGGCCATCCCGGTGGCAAAGAAGCTGGAGGCGCTGGGGGCGGACTATCTGCTGGTGGCCTGCCTGGACGAGGCGGAGGAGCTGCGGGAGGCAGGGATCCAGGCCCCCATCCTCATTCTGGGTTATACCCCCGTCTCCGCCACAGAGACCCTGCTCCGGCAGCACATCGTCCAGACGGTCTACGACCCGGAGCAGGCCCGGGCCTTCTCTGATACGGCACTGTCTCTCGGGGGACGGCTCCGGTGCCATCTGAAGGCGGACACGGGGATGTCCCGTCTGGGTATCCTCTGTGATGAGAGCCATCTGGAGGACGGGGCGGAGACCCTGGCGGAGATGGCCCGTCTCCCCGGCCTGGAGCCGGAGGGCATCTTTATGCACTTCTCCGACGCAGACACCTGCCCGGAATATTCCGAAATGCAGATTCGTCGGTTCCGTTCCCTGCTGGAGCGGCTGGAAGAGATGGGAGTCACCTTCCCCATCCGGCACTGCTGCGCCGGGGCCGCCACGCTGAACTATCCCCAGGCACACCTGGACATGATCCGTCCGGGCATCCTGCTCTACGGTCACTCCCCTGACCACTCCTGCGACGGAAAAATCCCTCTGGAGCCGGTGATGGAGGTCAAGAGCCATGTGGTGTCGGTAAAGCGGCTCCCTAAGGGCACCTGCATCGGCTACGGCAGGACCTACACCCTGGAGCGGGACAGCCTGGTGGCGGCGGTGCCGGTGGGCTATGCCGACGGCCTGTTCCGGCTGCTCTCCAATCGCCAGGAGATGCTGGTTCAGGGGCAGCGGGTGCCCCAGATCGGCCGGGTGTGCATGGATATGTGTATGCTGGACGTCACCGACCTGCCCCAGGTTCAGGTGGGAGACGAGGTCACGGTATTCGGCGACGGACTTCCCCTGGAGGAAAAGGCGGATGCGCTGGGCACCATCTCCTACGAGCTGCTGTGCGCCGTATCTCCCCGGGTGAAGCGGATATATGTGGAATAACAGCATGACAACCCTGACCGGGCGAACCGGTCAGGGCTGTTTTTGGTCAAAGCTGTTTTGATGTATCAGATCGCCGGGAGGATGTGCGCTTCTTTCCCGCCCGGGCCAGCCGGGGGATGTCCCCCACCCCATCCAGGATGATGGAGGGCCGATAGGCGAAGGTCTTGATCGTCTCCGGCGTGGAGCAGCCGGAGAGCACCAGGACGGTGGACATACCGCTCTCCAGGCCGGAGATCACATCGGTATCCATCCGGTCGCCTACCGTGACGGCGTCCTCCGAGTGGCAGTGGAGCAGCCGCAGGCCGGTGCGCATCATCAGAGGGTTGGGCTTGCCGCAGAAATAGGCCCGATTGCCCGTAGCCATCTCGATGGGGGCGATCAGCGCACCACAGGCGGGGGCGATGCCGTTTTCGATGGGGCCGGACACGTCCGAGTTGGCCCCGATGAGCTTTGCCCCGGCCATGACCAGGTTGGTGGCTTTGGTCAGGGAGTCCAGAGAGTAGGTGCGGCCCTCTCCCACCACCACATAGTCCGGGTTCACGTCGTTCATGGTGATGCCGGCGTCATACAGGGCGTTGAGCAGTCCTGCCTCCCCGATGACATAGGCAGAGCAGCCGGGGGCCTGTTCCTTTAAAAAGGCGGCGGTGGCCAGGGCGCTGGTGTAGAAGTGCTCCTCCGGCACCTCCAGGCCCATCCGGGCCAGCTTCTGGTGCAGCTCCCGGGGAGTGTAGCCGCTGTTATTGGTCAGAAAGAGGTATTCCTTCTTCTCCTCCTGGAGCCACTGAATGAACTCCGCCACACCGGGCAGCACCTGGTTGCCGTGGTAGATGACGCCGTCCATATCGCATATAAAACCGGTCTTCCGGTTGAAATCAAGGGTATTGGTATTTTCCTGCATATAATAAAATAAC
>JAJQEM010000005.1 GCA_021201635.1 Clostridiales bacterium
CAGAAAAATCCGATTCCCCGCCGCCCCTTCGACAGCAATTGCGCACCAAACAGGCTACAATGGCCCTGTACCCGAAAAAACGGGTGCAGGGCCATTTTTGTACGTACAGGGGGAAGGTACCATGTCCATCATCTGCCGCACCGAGGGCGGGAGGAGCTGCTGGAAGCTCACCGGAGAGATCGACCACCACCGGGCCAGGAGCCTGGCCCACGAGCTGGAGGCGGAGATCGACGCCCGGCTCCCCGGGGAGCTGGAGCTGGACTTCTCCGGCGTGACCTTTATGGACTCCTCCGGCATTGCCCTCATCCTCCGGGCCAGCCGCCGGATGGGGGAGATCGGCGGCAGTCTGAAGCTGACCCACGTGCCGCCCCAGGCCGCCCGTATCCTGAAATCGCAGGCATCCACCGCCGGGTGGAGATGGAATAAATACGCCTCAAGGGAGGAGCTTACATATGAAACCGGAAAACACCGCAAAGATCGAATTTCTCAGCCGCAGCGCCAACGAGGGCTTTGCCCGCTCTGCCGCCGCCTGCTTCGCCGCCCAGCTGGACCCCACCCTGGAGGAGCTGGGGGACATTAAAACGGCGGTCTCCGAGGCGGTGACCAACGCCATCGTCCACGGCTACCCCACCGAGCTGGGGCGAATCTCCCTGCGCCTGCGCACCTTCCCGGATCATATCCTGGAGATCACCGTCCAGGACTGGGGAGTGGGCATCCCGGACATTCAAAAGGCCCGGGAGCCCATGTACACCACCGGCGGAGAGGAGCGCAGCGGCATGGGCTTTACCATTATGGAGAGCTTTATGGACATGGTGAAGGTCCGCTCCCGGCCCGGACGGGGGACGGCGGTCACCATGCGCAAGCGCATCTCCCTCCGCACCGGCGGCAGACCGTGACCCTCCGCAGAGGCGAGCTGCTGGAGGCCGCCCGGCAGGGGGACCAGTCCGCCCGGGAGGTCTTGCTCACCGAAAACGAGCGGCTCGTCTGGAGCATTGTCCAGCGGTACGCCAACCGGGGCGTGGAGACGGAGGACCTGTTCCAGCTGGGGTGCATCGGCTTTCTCAAGGCGGTGGACGGCTACGACCCGGCCTACGGCACCCAGTTCTCCACCTACGCCGTCCCCAAGATCGCCGGGGAAATTCGCCGGTTCCTCCGGGACGATGGCACGGTGAAGGTGAGCCGGGGCCTGAAGGAGCAGGCCCAGCGCATCCGCACCGCCCGGGAGCAGCTGTCCGCTCGGCTGGGCCGGGAGCCGGTGCTGTCCGAGCTGGCGGCGGAGACGGACCTGACCCCGGAGGAGATCGCCGCAGCGGAGACGGCGGCAGGGCCGGTGGCCTCCCTCCAGAGCGAGACAGCGGAGGGCCTGACCCTGGAGTCGGTGCTGGGGGACGAGGGCATGGAGGGGGAGATCGTGGAGCATCTCGCCCTCCGCCAGGCGGTGGCCCAGCTGGAGGACCGGGAGCAGCGGGTCATCCTTCTGCGCTATTTCCGGGGCTTCACCCAGGAGCGGACGGCCCGGGTCATCGGGGTGAGCCAGGTGCAGATCTCCCGCATCGAGCGCCGGGCGGTGGAGCACCTCCGGCGCAAGCTGGAGTGAGGGCGGAGGGCCCGGCCCCGCCTGGAGCAGGGAAAAAATACCACCCCACGAATGCGATGCCGCACTCGTGGGGTGGTGTCGTATTCCGCAGTTATTTGAGATGCGCCTGGATATACTGAAGCACATCCTGATATTGCAGGCCCAGGGCGGTAGCCAGCTCTCCGAACAGGAGCTGTTCTGTCTTTTTCAGCATGGTGGTGTCGCTGATACCGGAGCGCTTGTTCTGCTTGCTCCGGCGCAGCTGATCCAAATACAGGGTCTTGGCCAGGCTTGCCAGCTGATAGCTGTCTCCCGATTTCAGGATGGCGGCACAGCGGAGCTTCTGGTCGTTCAGATTTTCAAAGGTCAGCGAGGGTACCGCCGGAAGCTGGTCGATCAGCTCCCGTGCCTCCCTCTCGGTCATCACCGGGCGGATCTTTACCTTTTGGCTCTCCTTCGGCGTGTAGAAGGTGGCGTCGCTGACGTACAGGGGGCAGAGCACATAATACTGCCCGGGCAGTCCGTCCAGCTTTGTCTCACCGACCACCCGGCAGACGCCGGCGGTCTCATGCATGACCAGTTCTCCTTGTGTTAACATAACAACTCCTTTTCCCAGACAACAATACACCCAATCTACCTGATATTATAACACATTCCAAGCGTTTGCATAAGGGGATTTTCCTGTGCTTTTTTCACAAAAAGGATGGGAGCTCGTTCGGCAAAATGAACAAAAAAGTAGACATACAGGGCAAAACGGCTTTGATTTTTCAGTATTTGATGTGATAAAATACAATAAATGGAGTAAGTCCGGCCCTATAGGGAAGACCTGCTCCCCATCGTTTATGGAGGGAACTGAAAATGAAACGAATCAGATTTGCCTGTCTGTCTCAGACCGTACATTTTGAGCGCAACGAAAAGCTGGGCCAGGAGGAGGCCACCCGGATGGCGCTGCTGGAGCGGGACCGCTATCTGAAACGTCTGGAGGAGACCGGGACCGCCTATCGTATCGACCAGCAGTATCAGCTGGAGGACGGCACCCCTGTTCTGGTCCTCCGCCGCCAGTACAACAGCTACGCTCCGGGGGATTACCTGAACTGAGAAAGCACAGCGTGCGCCTGTATTCGGAATATTGCCGGATACAGGCGCATTTTTTGCGTTTGGCAGAGCTGCCACAGGCACCGGGAACCATTTTTCTCCCGGCGGTATAGGATGGAGGGAGCGGGCCATTCTAACGGAGCCGCCGTCTGTCCGGCGACGGACTCCGGAGAGAGGACTTTTCCCGCCCGTTCGACGGTTTTCGATTTTATCCTTGTCCTTTCGTCCCCACTTTGCTATACTAAATACGATAGGCAAGGAATTTATGCTGTGTGGAGGCAAACATGAGCGATTTTAATCTGCCGGTGGCGCAGAGCTTTGACTGTATCCCGGAGCCGATCCTCTACATGGAGAATGGCCTGGTGCAATATCGGAACCCTGCCGCTGCCCGGCTCTCCTGGCTGCCTCCGGTGGGCGAGCCTCTGCCGGAGGCAATGGAGGGAGAGACAGACGCCGCCCTGTCGCTGACAGCAGGGGGGCAGACCTGGACGGTCCTCTCCTGGGCCTGCGGGGCGGGCCGTCTGCTTCGGCTGACTCCGGCAGAGGAGCGGCCCATCCTCCCCAACGAGCGCATCCCCTTCCTGCTCCAGCAGCTGCGGGGGCCTCTGTCCGGGATGATGTCCTCTGAGGAGCTGATCCGAATGGCCCTGACCTCGGACCAGAGGCAGGAGCAGGAGGGCGTGCTGGCCCGATACAGCAGGTCCCAGCTCCGGGTGCTGCGAATGCTCCGGCTGCTGGAGCTGGCTGCATTCCCGGAGGGGAAGCTTCCCTTTGATTTTACGCCCCAGGTGATGGACCTGGTGGGCCTGAGCCGGTGGTGTCTCCACGAACTGGAGGGGCTGGTGCGCATGGCCGGATGTGAGGTCACGCTGAAGGCCCCCCGGCGGACGGTGTACGTCAAATGCGACGATGAGATGTTTCTCTACCTGGTATGCCAGCTGGTGAGCAATGCGATCCGGGCCACAGGAGCGGGCGGACAGATCGTCCTCCGGCTGGAGGTCCGACGCCAGCGGGCCTATTTCTCTGTGGAGGATAACGGCCCCGGTCTCACCCGGGAGAAGCTGTCTCTCCTGTTTGACCCGGCCCAGGGGGGAGACGGCCTCCGGAATGTGGGCGAGGGGCTGAGCCTGGGGATTCCCGTCTGTCGGAAGATCGCCGGATACCACGACGGCTCCATTGCGATCAGCAATCTCCCGGAGAGAGGCGTCCGGGCAACCTTCTCCCTCCCCCTGTACCGGCCCGGTCCGACTGTGGTGTGCGAGTCGCCCCGGCGGATCGACACCACCAACGGTTTCGGCATCGCCCTGCGGGAGCTGAGCGACGTGCTGCCGGAGGAGTGCTTCCACCCGGCGGAGACGGAGCGAGGGGAAAACGGAAAAATTCCCGGTCAGACCCCTTGATAATTCCCGGAAATCATAGTAGAATATAGACCAGTCTTGTAAAGGTCGAGACGGCTCACGGAAAGCCGCACCTGTCAGGGAGGGGCTCCCCTCCCGGCCTTTGCTATGTTGTCTGAAGCGGCATTCGGTGTTGACAGCCGGTCCTGCGCAATGTCAGCCCGTGAACCATGTCAGGCGGGGAACCGAGCAGCATTAAGCGGAACCTGGTGTGTGCCGCAGACCGCCGGCTCGAGCCGTTTGCCGCTTCAGAGAGCAGAGCAGAGAGTGTGCGGCCCTCCGTGAGCTTTTCTCTTCGCCGGAAAGGGGAGTGACCCTAAATGTATCAGGCCCTGTACCGAAAATGGAGGCCCCAGCGGTTTGAGGACGTGGTGGGCCAGTCCCACATCACCCAGACCCTGCGGACCCAGGTGGAGACGGGGCGGCTGTCCCACGCCTACCTGTTCACCGGCACCCGGGGCACAGGAAAGACCACCTGCGCCAAGATTTTGGCCAAGGCGGTCAACTGCGAGCATCCCGTCCACGGGGACCCCTGCAACGAGTGCGCCGCCTGCCGGGGCATCGACGACGGCTCTATCCTGGATGTGGTGGAGCTGGACGCTGCCTCCAACAACGGCGTGGACCAGGTGCGGGCCCTCCGGGACGAGGCGGTGTACTCCCCCGCCGCCGTGAAAAAGCGGGTCTATATCGTGGACGAGGTCCATATGCTCACCACCGCCGCTTTCAACGCCCTGCTGAAAATTTTGGAGGAGCCGCCGGAGCACCTGATGTTCATTCTGGCCACCACCGAGCTGCACAAGGTGCCCGCCACCATCCTCTCCCGGTGTCAGCGGTTCTCCTTCCAGCGCATCACTGCCCCGGACATCCAGGGACGGCTCTCCTACGTGGCCCGGGAGGAGGGCATCCAGCTCACCGACGACGGGGCCGCTCTGCTGGCCCGGCTGGCGGACGGGGCCCTGCGGGACGGGCTCTCCCTCTTAGACCAGTGCGCCGCCGTGGGCGGCGTGGTGGACCGGGAGGCCGTGCTGGACGCCCTGGGCCTGGCGGGGAACCTCCGCACCGCCCACCTGATGAACCACATCCGCCGGGGCAACACCGCCCAGGCGCTGACCGAGCTGGGCGACCTGTACGCTGCCGGAAAGGGCGTCCCCGCCGTCCTCTCCGAGCTGTCCGCCCTGGTGCGGGACCTGCTCATCCAAAAGACCGCTCCCAAGGGTGGGGCCGGGCTGATGAACGGGGGCTATGATGAGGAGACGCTGAACACCCTGGGCAGGGGAATGTCCCCTCAGCGGCTCATCCAGATGCTGCGGCTGCTCCAGGACACCCAGGCGGGGCTGCGCACCAGCGCCAACCAGCGCACCGACGCAGAGCTGTGCCTCATCCGCCTGTGCGACGAGACTCTGGACACCTCCAACGAGGGGCTGTCCGCCCGGGTCGCCCGGCTGGAGGCTGCCCTGGCGGGAGGCATTGCCCCCCAGACAGCGCCGACAGAGCGGGAGACGGAGGCACCGCCCCCACCTGTCCAACCGGCGGCCCCCACTCCGGAGCCGGACGACCTTCCCCCCTGGGAGACGGAGCCGACGCCCCCGCCGGAGCAGGTACGTCAAGCGCCTCCCCCGATAAAGAGGGCGCCGCCCGCCCGGTTTGCCCCGGCGAAGGGGCCTGCGCCCCGTCAGGGCGGCGATGACGGATTCTGGTCCGGGCTGCTCCCTCTCCTGCGCACCCGGCTGAAGCCCTGGGTCTATATGCCTCTGACAGACAGCAGCGCCGTCTCCGCCCGGCTGGAGAACGACACCCTGGCGGTCTACGCCGCAGACCAGTTCGCCTACCAGACGGTGAACAAGCCGGATCTGCTGCGCACCATCGGAGAGGCGGCCTCCCAGAAGGCGGGGCGGTCCATCCAGGCAGTGGCCAAACGGGGGACGCCCCCGGCCCAGACGGATTCACCCGTCAAGCCCGCATCCGGCGGGACAAAAACCGACCCCTTTCAGGATCTGCTCCGCACGGGGGAGAACGTAGGGGCGGAAATCGACTGAAAATCAGCATAGATCATGTAATTTGAATACAATAAGGAGCGAATCATCATGGCAAAAGGATATGGAGGCCGCAATATGCGGGGTATGGGCAACATGGGCGGCATCAACATGAACATGATCCGTCAGGCCCAGAAGATGCAGGCGGACATGGAAAAGACCCAGGCCGACCTGGAGCAAAAGACCTACTCCGGCAAGGCCGGGGGCGGCGCAGTGGAGGCCATCGTCTCCGGCAAGAAGGAGCTGACCCGGGTGGTCATCAAGCCGGAGGTTATGGACCCGGAGGACCCGGGGATGCTGGAGGATCTGATCCTTCTGGCGGTCAACGAGGCCCTGCGCCTGGCCAGCGAGGATGCCACCGCCAGCATGGAAAAGGTCACTGGCGGCTTGAACCTGAGCGGCCTGGGGCTGTAACAGAGCCTGCCTGACAGAGAAAAATGCCCGCACAGTCGTCTGACTGTGCGGGCATTTCGTCTGTCGGTCAGCCCCGGATCCGCATTGGGCGAGAGGAGCAGCGCCGCAAAATGACGGCGGGGCAGCGAAAAAGGCCTTCTGGTTCCAAATAAACAGCCTTTTCGGGCCTGCTGCGCTGATCTGGTTTTGGCTCAGAAAAATGTTGCAAGGAGAACGTGCTGATGATATAATAAAACAGCTGATTTTTGGAGAGATAGAGTTTGCAGAGGCATATATTTGCAAAAAGGAGTGACGTCTGTTGAAAATGAGGGCCAACGACCTTCGGAGATGGGGAGACCGCCTGCTGCCCGAGGGGTTTAGCCGAAAGCGGTACTTTGTCTATTACACGGTGATTTTTGCGATAATGGCAGTCGCCGTGTTCGGAATCTTCCTCTTTTACGGGAAGTCCTTTATCTGGTCAAACGACGGGTGGAGACAGCATTATAACGCCCTCATCTATTATGGCAAGTGGCTGCGCAGCATTATTCGGGGGGTGCTGCTCGAGGGCAAGCTGGAGATCCCCGCATACAGCTTCAGCCTGGGCTACGGCTCGGACATTATCACGACGCTGCATTACTATGTGATCGGCGACCCGCTGACGGTGTTTGCCGTCTTTGTGCCAACGAAATACATGGCGTATTTCTACCATGCCCTGATCCTGCTGCGGCTGTACCTGTCCGGTGTCGCCTTCAGCCTGTTCTGCTTTTATAAAACGGATCAGATGCGGGCCGAGGGAACGGCGGCGCTCCCGTCGAAAATGGCGGTTTTGGTGGGAACCTTCGTCTATGTGTTCTGCGGTTATGCGCTGTTCGCCAGTGTTCGCCATCCCTATTTTACAAACCCAATGATTTATTTTCCGCTGCTTCTGATCGGTGCGGAGAAAATCCTGGATCGAAAAAAGCCGTGGATGTTCATCGTCATGGCGCTCATCTCCGCAGTCAGTAATTTTTGCTTCTTCTACATGATCGCCGTTCTGACGGCGCTCTATGTAGTCTGGCAGCTGGTCGTGCGCTACTCCTGGAAGGAGCGGTGCAACGCCATGAAAATGCTCTGTAAAATCACCGGCAGTGCGATCCTTGGGACCTGTATGAGCGCAGTGATTTTGATCCCCGTCATCTACCTCTTCCTGGGGGACGCCCGTTCAGCAAGTGAATATGTATATGATGCCTTTTACACGATTGGAAACTAT
>JAJQEM010000032.1 GCA_021201635.1 Clostridiales bacterium
GAAGTATTATTGGTGCTATATCTGCACTGATTTATATTGTGTCACCGATTGACATGATTCCTGATCTAGTACCCGGAATCGGCTATATTGACGATCTTGCAGTATTGGGGTTTGCAATGAAAATGATTGATTCTGATGTCCAGGAATATAAAAACTGGCGAAAAGAACGTGGGAAACAAATCATTGCGGAAATATAATATTCAATATTTTAACTATTAGAGGTGCAAATAATATGAGCAATTACAAAATCGCCCTGATTCGGGGTGACGGCATTGGCCCAGAGGTGGTAGGCGAGGCCGTCAAAGTGATGAATCGCATGGGGGAAAAGTTCGGTCATCAGTTTTCCTATGTGGATGTGCTGATGGGAGGCTGCGCCACCGATGCGGTGGGGAAGAGCTACCCCGACGGCACCGCAGAGCGGTGCAAGGCCTGCGACGCCGTCCTGCTGGGGGCGGTGGGCGGCCCCAAATGGGGCAGCGACCGCCCCGCTTACGAGCGGCCGGAGACCGCCCTGCTGGCCATCCGAAAGGACCTGGGGCTGTACGCCAACCTCCGCCCCGCCATGCTGCGCCCCGCCCTGGCAGAGGCCAGCCCGCTGAAAAAGGAGACGGCAGAGGCAGGCATCGACCTGATGATGGTGCGGGAGCTGACCGGCGGCATCTACTTCGGCAAGCGGGATAAGTATCAGACGGAGGATCGGGGCACAGAGGCCACCGACCTGATGGCCTACTCTGAGCTGGAGATCGAGCGCATTGGCCGCCGGGCCTTTGAGCTGGCTATGCTCCGCCGGAAAAAGGTGACCAGTGTGGACAAGACCAACGTCCTGGAGACCAGCCGCCTGTGGCGGGCTACCATGCACCGCCTGGCGAAGGAGTACCCGGAGGTAGCCTACGAGGATATGCTGGTGGACAACTGCGCCATGCAGATCGTCCGCAACCCCGGCCAGTTCGACGTGGTGGTCACGGAGAATATGTTCGGCGACATCCTCTCCGACGAGGCGTCTATGGTCACCGGCTCCATCGGCCTGCTGCCCTCCGCCTCCATCGGGGATACCGCCCCCGGCCTGTATGAGCCCATCCACGGCTCCGCCCCGGACATCGCCGGGCAGGACAAGGCCGACCCCATCGCCACCATTCTGTCCGTGGCCATGATGTTCCGTTACTCCTTCGGGCTCCCCCAGGAGGCGGACGCCGTGGAGACGGCGGTGGACGCAGTCCTGGCCCAGGGCTGGCACACCGCCGACATCGCCGGAGCGGCGGACAAGCTGGTGGGGACAAAGGAGATGGGGCGGCTCATCTGTGAGGCTATCGGCGGGTAAGGGGAATTTCAGCGAATCCGCAGAAAGCCGGTACAAATCCCCCAGAAAGAAAGGGTTGGGAGTTTTCAACCCCCGCCCACCGTGCTATAATCGAACCAGCAAAATTGGAAAAGCGAGGTCGAGCGCAATGAACGACAGATATGAAAGCCCTCTCTCCAGCCGGTACGCCAGCGACGAGATGCAGTATATCTTTTCCCCCATCAAGAAATTCACCACCTGGCGGCGGCTGTGGATCGCCCTGGCCCGGGGGGAGATGGAGCTGGGCCTACCCATCACCCAGGAGCAGATCGACGAGATGGAGGCCAACGTGGACAACGTGGACTTCGAGGCGGCGGCCCGGTACGAGAAGGAGCTGCGCCATGACGTCATGGCCCACATCCACGCCTGGGGCGACCAGTGCCCCAAGGCCCGGCCCATCATCCACCTGGGAGCCACCAGCTGCTACGTGGGTGACAACACGGACATGATCCTCATGAAGGAGGGCCTGGAGCTGATCCGGGACGAGCTGGTGCGGGTCATCGACAATCTGGCCCGGTTCGCCGACCAATACAAGGCCACCCCCACCTTGGGCTTTACCCACTTCCAGGCGGCCCAGCTCACCACCGTGGGCAAGCGGGCCAGCCTGTGGACCAACGAGTTCCTCATGGACCTCCACGAGGTGGAGTACCGGCTCTCCACCCTGAAGCTGCTGGGCAGCAAGGGGACCACCGGCACCCAGGCCAGCTTTATGGAGCTGTTTGGCGGCGACCAGGAGAAGATCAAGGCCCTGGAGGAAAAGATCGCCGCCGAGATGGGCTTTGACGGGGTGGTCCCTGTCTCCGGCCAGACCTACAGCCGGAAGATGGACTTCTACGTCCTCAATACCCTCTCCGGCATCGCCCAGTCTGCCAGCAAGTTCGCCACCGATCTGCGGCTGCTCAGCCACCTGAAGGAGATGGAGGAGCCCTACGAGGCCCACCAGATCGGCTCCTCCGCCATGCCCTACAAGCGCAACCCCATGCGCTCCGAGCGCATCTGCGCCCTGAGCCGGCATGTCATCAGCGACACGGTGAACCCGGCCATCACCGCTTCCACCCAGTGGTTCGAGCGCACCTTGGACGACTCCGCCAACAAGCGCATCTCCGTCCCCGAGGCGTTCCTGGCTACCGACGCCATCCTCCGCATCTGCCAGAACGTGACCTCCGGGCTTATCGTCCATGAGAAGGTCATCGAAAAGCACATCCAGGCGGAGCTGCCCTTTATGGCCAGCGAGAACATCATGATGGACGCCGTCCTCCGTGGCGGCGACCGGCAGGAGCTCCACGAGCGCATCCGGGTTCACTCTCTGGAGGCGGGGCGGAACGTGAAGGAGCTGGGGCTGGACAACAACCTCATCGACCTGATCGCCGCAGACCCTCTCTTTGGCATGACCCGGGAGGAGCTGACCGCCCATCTGGAGCCCAGCCGGTATATCGGCCGCTGCCCGGATCAGGTGACGGAGTTTCTGGAAAACGACGTCCGGCCGGTGCTGGAGCAGTACGCCTCCGTCCTGGACGGGCGGAAGGTGGAGCTGTCCGTTTGACGGAAGACAGGGGAGGTGCGCACAGTGCTGCAAAAAAAGGACCTCAGCAAATACCTTGGGGCGGCCCTCACCGTTTTGGGAGTGGTGGTGGTCAGCGTCATCCTCATCTTCTGCTTTGTCAAGTTCGACGCCATCAGAGCGGGAGCCGCCCAGCTGGTGGACATCCTCATGCCCTTTATCGTGGGCCTGGTCATTGCCTATCTGCTCTCGCCCATCTATAACGCCCTGGTGCGCAATCTGGAGCCGTGGCTGAGGGCGGTCTGCCGGATGAAGCATCCCAGAGGACTGGCCCGGGGACTGGCCCTGTTCCTGTCCGTCCTGCTGGTGCTGGCGGTGGTCTTTGGCCTGCTGGCCATGATGATTCCCCAGCTCTTTGACAGCGTGGCTAACCTGAGCGCCAACCTCCCCGGCTATCTGGAGCAGACCGGGGCGTGGCTGGACGAGACGCTGGCCCGGTTCGGGCTGGACATCAGCGTCCAGTCCTACTTTGACGACATGAGCAGCCAGTTCTCCACCTGGCTGACAGGGACCCTGCTCCCCGGGCTCCAGAGCCTAGTGGAGCGGCTGGGGACGGACTCCCTGGTGGACGGCCTGTTCAGCGGAGTGGTCACGGTGGTCAACGGGGTGAAGAACTTCGTCCTGGGCCTCATCGTCTCCGCCTATCTGCTGGCGGACAAGGGGCGGATGCTGGCCCTGGCCAAAAAGCTGCTCTACGCCGTGGCGGGAGCGGAGCGGGGCAACCGCCTCCTGGAGGAGCTGCGCAAGACCAACCGCATTTTCGGCGGCTTTATCACCGGCAAGCTGGTGGACTCCCTCACTATGGGCATCCTCTGCTTTATCGGCTCCAGTTTGCTCCGGCTGCCCTACGCCCTGCTGGTCAGCGTGGTGGTGGGCGTCACCAACATTATTCCCTTCTTTGGCCCCTTCCTGGGTGCTATCCCCTGCGCCTTGCTGATTCTGCTCACCGACCCCATCAAGTGCGTTTACTTCATCATCTTCATCCTGGCCCTCCAGCAGTTTGACGGCAACATCCTGGGTCCGAAGATTTTGGGCAACACCACCGGGGTCAGCCCCTTTGGGGTGCTGTTTTCCATCATCTTCTTCGGCGGCGTGTTCGGCTTTGTGGGCATGATTATCGGCGTGCCCCTGTTCGCCATCCTCTCCTCCCTGGTGGGGGAGCTGGTGGACAAGTGGCTGAACAAGAAAAACCTGAGCCGGGAGCTGAGGGATTACGCCAACCTGGACTACGTGAAGGAGGACGACGGACAGACCCCGGAGAGTTATATCAAGCGGCAGGATCCCACGAGGAAGTGAAATTAATTCGTACCCACCGCCCCCGCAAACCTGACCCCAACACTTGACATCCACAACCGCCTGTGGTATAGTTGCATTGTGGCTTAGTCTGTGGTAATAAAACAGACCTTTCAATCCGTTATATCCTACAAACCACCAAGAAATACGTTTGAAGAAGGGGTATCACATGAAGAATTTAGAGATTCAGTCCGTAGTTGGCCGCCAGATCATCGACTCCCGCGGCAATCCCACCGTCGAGGCGGAGGTTCGCCTGGTTGACGGCACCGTCGCCCGGGGTGCAGCCCCCAGCGGCGCCTCCACCGGCCAGTTCGAGGCTCTGGAGCTCCGTGACGGCGATAAGAGCCAGTTCGGTGGCAAGGGCGTGACCAAGGCAGTCGCCAATGTCAACGGCCCCATCGCTGCTGCCGTCGTGGGCATGAACGCCATTGACACCTATGCCGTGGATGCCGCTATGCTGGCCGCCGACGGCACCAAGGACAAGAGCAACCTGGGCGCTAACGCTATCCTGGCTGTCTCCATCGCCGTGGCCCGTGCCGCTGCCGAGTCCCTGGGCCTGCCTCTGTACCGGTTCCTGGGCGGCGCCAACGCCACCAAGCTGCCTCTGCCCATGATGAACATCCTCAACGGCGGCGCTCACGCCACCAACAGCGTGGATGTCCAGGAGTTCATGATCATGCCCGCCGGCGCCTCCAGCTTTAGCGAGGGCCTGCGGATGTGCACCGAGGTGTTCCATGCCCTGCAGAAGGTGCTCAAGGGCAAGGGCCTGTCCACCGGCGTGGGCGACGAGGGCGGCTTCGCTCCCGACTGCGCTTCCGACGAGGAGGCTATTGAGTTCATCCTGGAGGCCGTTCGTCAGGCTGGTTACGAGCCGGGCAAGGACTTCGTCCTGGCTCTGGACGCCGCCTCCAGCGAGTGGAAGGGCGAGACCGTCGGTCAGTATCATATGCCCAAGTGCGGCAAGGACTACACCAGCGACGAGCTCATCGACCACTGGAAGCGTCTGGTGGACAAGTATCCCATCATCTCCATCGAGGACGGCCTGGATGAAGAGGACTGGGAGGGCTGGCAGAAGCTGACCGCCGAGCTGGGCGACCGTGTCCAGCTGGTGGGCGACGACCTGTTCGTCACTAACACCGAGCGGCTGGCCAAGGGCATCTCCCTGGGCTGCGGCAACTCCATCCTCATCAAGCTCAACCAGATCGGCTCCGTCAGCGAGACCATGGAGGCCATCAAGATGGCTCACAAGGCCGGCTACACTGCCGTCACCAGCCACCGCTCCGGCGAGACGGAGGACACCACCGTCGCCGACCTGGCCGTGGCTCTGAACACCTGCCAGATCAAGACCGGCGCTCCCAGCCGCAGCGAGCGTGTTGCCAAGTACAACCAGTTGCTGCGCATCGAGGAGGAGCTGGGCGCTGCCGCCCAGTGGCCTGGCTTTGACGCCTACAACGTCAAGCGCTGAGACGATATCCCTCCGATTTGACCCTCTATCCCCCGGCAGGATGCATGTCCCGCCGGGGGATTTTCGTGCTTTTTTGCGTCCTTTGGCGGAAATCATACCTTTCCGCTCTTGCAAAATCGGCGGGAAACGCCTATAATTGCCTCAAGTGTCAATACACCTGCATATAACCCATCGCCCCAGGGCGGGATCGGAGTGTTATTATGGACTGTCAGACCAACTATACCATGCTCTGTGACTTCTACGAGCTGACCATGGCAAACGGCTATTTCCGCACCCCGGAGGTTCGGGATCGGATCACCTACTTTGATATGTTCTTCCGCAACGTGCCGGACAACGGAGGCTACGCCATCGCCGCCGGTTTGGAGCAGCTGGTGGACTATATCCGGAACCTGCGCTTCACCGAGGAGGACATCGCTTACCTCCGGGGGAGAGGCTGCTTCTGCGAGGAGTTCCTGGACTACCTACGCACCTTCCGGTTCACCGGTGATATTTGGGCGGTGCCCGAGGGCACGCCCATCTTCCCCCAGGAGCCGGTGGTGACGGTTCGGGCCCCGGCGATCCAGGCCCAGTTTATCGAGACCTATCTGCTGCTGGTGTATAACCATCAGTGCCTCATCGCCACCAAGGCCAACCGGGTGGTACGGGCGGCCAAGGGTCGTCCTGTGGCGGAGTTCGGCTCCCGCCGGGCCCACGGAGCCTCCGCCGCCATCCTGGGAGCCAGAGCCGCCTACATCGGCGGATGCAGCTCCACCGCCTGCACCCAGGCAGACCGGGACTACGGCGTCCCAGCCACCGGCACCATGGCCCACTCCTGGGTCATGATGTTCCCCACCGAGTACGAGGCCTTCAAGCGCTACTGCGAGCTGTACCCGGACAACGCCACCCTGCTGGTGGACACCTACAACGTGCTGAAATCCGGCGTGCCCAATGCCATCCGTGCCTTTAAAGAGGTGCTGCTGCCCCAGGGCATTACCAAGTGCGGCATCCGGCTGGACTCCGGCGACCTGACCTATCTCTCCCGGAAGGCGAGAAAGATGCTGGACGATGCCGGGCTGACCGAGTGCAAGATCGTCGCCTCCAACTCTCTGGACGAGTATCTCATCCAGGACCTGCTCCGCCAGGGCACCCAGCTGGACTCCTTCGGCGTGGGCGAGCGGCTCATCACCTCCAAGAGCAGCCCGGTCTTTGGCGGGGTGTACAAGCTGGTGGCCATCGAGGACGAGGACGGCCGCATCATCCCCAAGATCAAGGTGAGCGAGAACCCGGAGAAGATCATCAATCCCCACTTCAAGCGGGTGTTCCGGCTCTACGACAACGACTCCGGGGAGTCCATCGCCGATGTGCTCACCGTCTACGACGAGGAGGTC
The DNA here is from genome assembly GCA_021201635.1 of Clostridiales bacterium. Classification (GTDB taxonomy): domain Bacteria; phylum Bacillota; class Clostridia; order Oscillospirales; family Oscillospiraceae; genus Onthomonas. The sequence goes on from JAJQEM010000032.1 coordinate 7,023, forward strand.
AAGAGCGGAGAGCCCATCCGCCTGTTCGACCCCAGAGCCACCTGGAAGCGCAAGACGGTGAGCAACTTCACCGCCAAGGAGATCATGGTGCCCATCTTCCGCAACGGGGAGCTGGTCTATCAGCTGCCCACGTTGAAGGAAATTCAGGACTACTGCCGCCAGCAGGTGGACATGCTCTGGGACGAGGTGAAGCGGTTCGACAACCCCCACGCTTACTATGTGGACTTGTCCGACCGGCTGTGGAACATCAAGCAGGATCTGCTCCACCTGACCTATTGACCCTCTGCCGGGGCGGGGAAGACGACTCACCTCCCCGCCCCGGCGCTTGTAGTTTTTCGGAGACGAAACTGGTTATCAAAAAACCACTTGACAACCGATAGCGTGGGTGCTATACTATCCAAGCAGTCGAGAGACGGCTTTGCCGGAGTGGTGGAATTGGCAGACGCCCGGGACTTAAAATCCCGTGGGAGAAATCCCGTACCGGTTCGAGCCCGGTCTCCGGCATGAATATCGCGGGGTAGAGCAGTTCGGTAGCTCGTCGGGCTCATAACCCGGAGGTCGTTGGTTCAAATCCTTCCCCCGCAACTAAGAAAACCGCTGATTTCACGGGAAATCGGCGGTTTTCTTACTTTTCAGAGATTTGGTCGATTGTAAAATGAAGTTGAACACCTAAAAAATCCATAGCGATTGAAT
>JAJQEM010000111.1 GCA_021201635.1 Clostridiales bacterium
CTATTAAAAATTTTTCGCGGATGTGTTCAACTTGCACTTGCAATTTTCGAAAGTTATTCTGCACATATTCCTCTATCAATGCAATCTGCTGTTTCAGCGATAACTCCCTGGGAAGAGCGACGATACATTCCCGGCACAGCCGACAGTCCGACGCCTTTTCGGACATTTCGACAGCGTTCCACAGCGTTGCCCGATTGCGGTATTCCTGCGGCGCATGGTCTGGCAGGAGGATATTTTTGTAGACAATACCGCCCTTGCGGGTGTAATCATGCTCCACTCCATCCCACTGATTTTTGATTTTCTCCCCGCTGCGGTAGGCGGCAACAGCAACGGCGCTGCGACCCTCGCTGCGGGTGATGGCCTTGATTTGACAGACGTAGATGGCCATGGAAGTGCGCCTCCTTTTTGCGGCAACATGATCTGTAAATGGAACGATCACGGAAATATTGCTGAATTTTACTTTTTGGCGGTGTTTTGGAAACAGCTTGTCCCACATTCTGTTGAAATGTTGTGCTTACATAGATGCAGCATCTGCTGCCATGTCCTCCGTCAGATCGCAGATCACATCCCCCTTGACTCCGATGAACGCCGCAGACCAGGGGAACCCGGAGGCGGTGGTGGGATAGATACCGGCGGTGTGGTCCACAAAGTAGGTGGCAAAGGGGCTTTGCTCCACCTGCTCGTCGGTGAGGTTCCGGGTCAGCTGGTGGACGATGGAGGCGATGATCTCCAGGTGGGCTAGTTCCTCGGTGCCGATGTCGGTGAGCAGTCCCTCCAGCTCGGGATAAGGCATGGCGTACCGCTGGCTGAGGTAGCGCAGGGAGGCGCTCATCTCACCGTCCGGGCCGCCGTACTGACTGATGATAATGGAGGCCAGCCGGGGGTTGCTGTTGCGGATCTTTACTGGGTACTCCAGCTTTTTGTCATAGATAAACATGATTACGCCTCCTGCTGTCCGTTCCAGGGCCAGGGCTCGCACAGCCAGCTATAGCACTCGGTGGCTGCAGCGCCGGTCTGCTGGAGGGGCCCGTACTGTTCCTCATAGCTGGCCCGGGCGGTCTGCTCCATGGCGACATACTTCTGAAACAGCCGGAAGGCCTCCTGGTCGTTTTTATGGGTGTCCAGATACAGCCCCAGCTCGGTGACGACGAAGCAGAGGGCCTGCAGCTCGGTTAGGGGCGTTTTCGGCACCTCCGCCCCGTCTACCATCAGGTGGAAGGGGAGATCCAGACCGGGGAACAGCGTCCCCTGGGCCAGGGCCTCCTGTGCGCTGTACTTGGCGGCTCCGGTCTGCTGGAAGGGGACATAGGGGACGGCCAGCGGTGCGCAGGAGGGCAGCGTGCCCTGATCTGTGGAGCAACCTGTCTGTTGTGTGCGCTCTTGATTCAAACAAAATTCCTCCTTTGGCGTTGCTGTGGGCAACGGCGTCAGCCGTCGCTCAGACCATCCTATGCACCATTCGACAGGGTGTGACCAGTTACCCTCTGCCGGCCTTTTGCCCGCCCCTGGGGCCTCCTGCCAGCTCCAGCCCGCCCATGGCCAGCAGATAGACCCCGAACAGAGTCCGGAGCAGCCCCGTATCCAGCCGGGTGGCCAGCCATGCGGCAGCGGCGGCGGTGACCACCCCGGCCCCCGCCGCCCAGAGAACGACCCCTTTTTCCAGGTATCCGTTCCGGGCGTGGGCGGGGATGGCACCGGCGGAGACCGGGAGAAAGTAGACCAGATTGATGGCTTGGGCGGTCTGCTGGCCCACGCCTGCAAACAGGGTCAGCCACAACAGCAGCAGCGTCCCGCCTCCCAGCCCGAAGGCGGAGAGCAGACCGGTGACGCACCCGGCAATCAGTCCGGGGAGCCAGGCTAAAAGAACAGACATCGTATCCCTCCATACAGCAGAAACAGGGCGAACAGCGTCCGCAGCAGCCGGGGGGAGGCCTTTCGGAACAGCCGTCCGCCAATCGTCCCGCCCAGCCAGCCGCCCAGCAGATAGGGGAGCGCCTGGAGCCAGTCCAGCGCTCCCTGCCACCAGTAGACCGCCGCCGAAACCAGGCACAAGGGCAGGATGATCGCCACCGAGGATGCAAAGGCCTGCTTCTCCTCCAGCCTCACCCACCGGAGCAGCAGAGGCACCAGAATCATCCCGCCGCCGCCCCCGAACAACCCGTTGGCCAGCCCTGCCAACGCCCCGGAGACCGCCCATCTCCAGCGATTTCCTGTCAAATCCAAAAAAATCCCTCCCCCGCCAGTCTGGCAGGGGAGGGATACAATTATGCGTGGAATCAGGCTCAGGCCAGAGCAGTGGCCACGTCGTCAATGAAGGAGGAGGCGCTGCTGGCAGCGGCTTCGATAGACTCATCAATCCAAGTGCTGTAGCGGGTGCTGCGGATGGCGCTGTCCGCATCCAACTGCCAGGAGTACAGATCGCTGTAGCCGGTGAAGTAGACTACCCGATAGCCGTGGAGAGTGGTGTCCTGAACGATGTCGTAGTCGCCCACCTCATGCTCGCTGTCGAACAGCCAGGCGTCCACCTCATCGTTCTGGTCGCCCTTGTTTACGTCGGTGTACTCGGTGGTGGAGCCGTCAGTGTTCTCCTCCGCCATGGTCAGGAAGTCCTCAGCGCTGCCGCCGTTCTCCTGCCACTCGTCCACCAAGGCCTGGGCCTCGGCCAGAGCGGTGTCGTAATCGTACTCGGTGGTGCTGGAGGAGTCATCGTCCTCGTCGTCGCTCTCCACGGTATCCGCCTGGATGAGCATATTGTAGAAGCTGGGAGCGTAATACTCGTCCAGGGTGCGGCTGTCGAACCGGACGACATAGTAGCCGCTGAGATACTCCTCGTCGTTGGAGTCGGTGGAGGTGACCTCTACCTTGCCCACCTCGCCCTCGGTGCGCTCCTCATCGGTCACCCAGGTTCCAAAAGCGTAGTAGGAGAGGGTGGTGGAGGACAGCCCGCTGACATCGCTGGCGCCCAGCTCCTCTACCAGGGCGGCGATGGTATCCTCGTCGCCGGACTCCAGCGCCTCGGCCAGAGCGTCAGCGTTGGCCTCCAGGGTCTCCTGGGCGGCGGCCAGCTCGTCTGCGTCAAAGTCCAGGGCGTTGCCGTCGTCGTCATACTCGGTGGTCAGGCCCAGGGAGATATAATAGCCCTCATACTCGAAGTCATCGAAGGAGGCGGCGTTCTCCTGATAGTACTCGTCCATGTCGTCCTCGGTGACCTCGTAGTTCTCCTGGAGGTAGGAGGCGTAGTCATAGGCGGTATAGTACTCGGTGACCGCCCGCTTGAAGGTGGAGACCGTCATATACTTGCCATAGCAGTAGGTCAGGTAGGTGCCCTGATCTACGCCGTACTCGGCGGCGCTGGTCTTGATGTCGTCCAGGACGGCGTCGATGTTCTCCTGAGCCTCGTCGGAGATGGTATAGTTGTTCGCCTTGGCGTCGGCCAGCAGCACGCCCACCTCGTCCAGAGTGGCCTCCACATCGGAGAGAATATAGTCATACCAGGTCATGCCGTCGCTGACCTCCTGATCCTTCAGACCGGTGTCCGTATCCAGACCATAGTAGGAGGCGTAGGTGTAGATGCTGCTGTACTCATTGTAGAAATAGTAGTCAATATCGGTGACGCTGAAGCTCTCGCTGCCCACAGTATAGGCGGGGGCGTACCGCTGGAACATACCGGAATCCCAAATCAGCAGAGCGGCCACCAGCACTGCCACAACAATGCCAATGGCGAGATAGAGACGGCCCTTTTTCTTCCGGGCAGCTGCCTCCTCGGCCTCCTGACGGCGGCGGATGGACATGGAGCCCAGGTCGTCCTGGACTGCGGCTTTTGACTGCTTTTTCTTGAATAGACTCATGGTGATCTTGCCCTCCTGTTTATTTCACCGGGAGCCAGCAGCTTCCGACAAAACATACCTTCTGGATCGTGCGGCATTGCCTGACCGCAGGAAACAGCCCGATGGGCTGTTCAACGGAAAACATTATATACGATAAGCCGGAAAGATGCAAGAAAAAATATGGAAGATAGTATAAAAAGCGGGATGGAGCACTGTTTTTGACGGCCTCTGGCATCCCTTTCTGAACCGGGGCTGAAAGCGCCGCACACATTGCCGACAGGCGGGCATAGAATGGGCCATCCCAGCATGAGAAAGGATGGTGGAAGATCAAAATGCGTCGTACAATGCAATTCTGGGTCGTGGGAGGCGATCTGCGCCAGGTGAAGCTGGCGCAGATGCTCCAGGAGGATTGCCACGCCGTCCAGACCTATGCCATGGAGCATCGGCCGGAACCTGGGCTGCTGTCCGGCTCGGATACCGTCAAGGGCATCGAGCAGGCGGACTGCGTCATTCTCCCCCTGCCGGTAACGGCGGAGCGGGGCATCCTGAATGCAGCCCTCTCCGACCTGTGTATCCCGATAGAGGAGCTGCTGGGGGAGCTGAACCCAGGTCAGCTGGTCTGTGCCGGGCGAGTGACGCCTCAGATGCGGGTCCAGGCGGAGCAGCGACAGCTGATCCTCCGGGACTACTTTGAGCGGGAGGAGCTGGCGGTGGCCAACGCCGTCCCCACGGCGGAGGGCGCCATTCAGATCGCCATGGAGGAGCTGCCCACGACTCTGTACGGTCTCCGAGTGCTGGTCATCGGTTTTGGCCGCATCGGGAAGATACTGGCCCACCGGCTCCGGGGATTGGGGGCAAGGGTCACCGTCTCTGCCCGGAAGTATGGAGACCTGGCCTGGATCGAGGCCTATGGCTACACCCCAGAGCACACCGGCCAGCTCACCGGCTGGCTGGGGAGCTATGACTTGGTCATCAATACCGTCCCCGCCCGGGTGCTGGACGTTCCCCAGCTGCTGGACCTGAAGGAGGATTGTCTGGTGATCGACCTGGCCTCCAAACCGGGCGGGGTGGACCGGAAGGCGGCGGCACAGCTGGGTGTCAAGGTCATATGGGCCCTGTCCCTGCCGGGAAAGACCGCCCCCGCCACCTCGGGGAAGATCATCCGGGACACGATCTATCATATTTTGCAGGAGCTGGAAGCATGAGACTGGAAGAGGCAAGGGTGGGGTTCGCCATGTGCGGCTCCTACTGCACACACGCACAGACGATGGCCGCCCTGGAGCGCCTGGTGCCCCGGTGCGGCTCCGTGATACCCATACTCTCGGAGAACAGCGGACATCAGGATACCCGCTTTGGGTCAAATCAGGCCCTCCGGTCGCAGATGGAGACTGTCTGCGGTCATCCGGTGCTGGACACCATCGTCCAGGTGGAGCCCATCGGCCCGAAGCATCTGCTGGATCTGCTCATTATCGCCCCCTGTACCGGCAACACTCTGGGCAAGCTGGCGGCGGGCATCACTGATACCGCCATCACTATGGCGGCCAAGGCGCACCTCCGCAACGGTGGCCCGGTGCTGCTGGCCCCTTCCACCAACGACGGGCTGTCCGTCTCCCTGCGGAACCTGGGCGACCTGCTCTGCCGGAAGGGGTATTACTGCGTCCCCTTCCGGCAGGACGACCCGGTGAGAAAGCCCAACTCCCTGGTCTCCCGGATGGAACTGATACCGGACGCCGCCCAAAAAGCGATGGAAGGGGAGCAGCTCCAGCCGGTGCTGCTGCCTTCTGAGGATTAGTTTACGAAAAATTTAACCCGTTTTCTCTTAACAGAAGGAAAGAACTGTGCTATACTGAACAGGCTGTGAACCTCGTATGACCAGAGAGAACGGCATTTGACCAAAGACAAAAGAAAAGGAGCGGACTCCCCTTGAAGCTGATCACCTTTGCCGTACCCTGCTATAACTCAGCGGAGTACATGGATCATTGTATCGAAACCCTGCTTACCGCCGGCGACGAGGCGGAAATCATTCTCATCGACGACGGCTCCACCGACGACACCCCGGCCATCGCCGACCGCTATGCCCAGCAGTATCCGGACATTGTCCGGGTCATCCATCAGCCCAATGGCGGCCACGGGGAGGGCGTCAATCAGGGCGTCCGCCACGCCGCCGGCGTCTACTATAAGGTGGTGGACTCGGACGACTGGGCAGATACCGACGCCCTGAAACAGGTGATGGACACTCTCCGCACCTGGGCCAATGACGGCACCCAGGTCGATCTGCTGATTTGCAACTACGTCTATGAGCGCGTACTGGACAATACCCGCCACGTCATCCGTTATACTCATGTGTTCCCTGAGAATACCGTCTTTGGCTGGCAGGACGTGGGCCGGTGGAGCCCGTCGGAATACCTGCTGATGCACTCGGTATTCTACCGGACGCAGATGCTCCGGGACTGCGGGATGGAGCTGCCCAAGCACACCTTCTATGTAGACAACATCTTTGTCTATCAACCCCTGCCCTGGGTCAAGACGATGTACTACATGAATCTGGACTTCTACCGCTACTTCATCGGGCGCCAGGACCAGAGCGTCAACGAGGCGGTCATGGTGCGCCGGGTGGACCAGCAGGTGAAGATCACCAAGATCATGCTGGACTGCTGCGATGTGATGAGCCTGCGCAAAACCAACCACAAGCTCTATCAGTATATGTGCCGCTATCTCTCCATGATGATGACCATCTCCTCCATGTTTCTGCTCATCTCCGGCACAGAGGAAAACTTCCAGAAAAAGCAGGAGCTGTGGGCCTATCTGAAACAGAAGGACGAAAAGCTTTATCGCAAGATGCGCTACCGCTCCCTGTCCATGTTATCCAACATCCCCGGTTACCAGGGACGGAAGATCAGCGTGGGCCTGTACCGCATTGCCCAGAAAATTTACAAATTCAACTGAACTGGAGCAAATCACGCCCCCGTTCTCCCGTAAGATGGGAGAGCGGGGCGTTTTGCGTTCCCGCTCCGCCCAAACCGCCCCGTTCCCCCATCCCGGCTTAGACCGGTTTTTCCGTCGGAGAGGTTTATACTCTCTCTCAGCAGGACAACCCGCCTTGTCCGACTGCCGGAGGGGATGCCATGACCGTCATCTATGTGGACACCGTCTTTTCGCTCAACGGGGCGCTGGACTATCTTCTCCTGCGCTCTGTGGCGGGGCTGGCGGCGGCTCCCTTCCGACGGCTGCGCCTGCTGGCGGCCGGGGCGCTGGGGGGAGCCTATGCGGTGCTGGTGTTCCTCCCCGGGCTGGAGTGGCTGGCCTGGCCGATCTGCCGGGTGCTATGGGGAGCTGTGATGACCGGAGCGGCCTTTGGGCGGCGGCGAGGGTGGATTCGGCTGTTCCTCCTGCTGCTGACCCTGTCCTGCGCTTTGGCGGGGGTACTTCTTCTGGTGGCCTTCCTCTGGCCTACGGGGCTGACCTATCCCAACGGCATCCCGGTCAGTGGCCCGGACTGGAAGGCTTTGCTGCTGGCGGGGGCGGTGTGCTACTGGCTGTGCTGTACCGCCCTCCGGCGGCTGGCCCCGGAGCGGGAAAGGCGACTGCTGCCGGTGCGCCTGGCGTGGGGAGAGCGGCACATCTGGCTGACTGCCCTGGAGGACACGGGGAATCTGCTCACCGACCCCTCCGGCTCCGGGCCGGTGCTGGTGGCCTTCTGGGAGACGGTTCGCCCCATGCTGCCAGAGACACCGACACTGACCCAGGCGGATGTGGCCGACCCGGTGGAGGGCATCCGACGCATCGGCGCAGCCTGGGGCGTGGGGCGGCTCCGCCTGCTGCCCTATCGGGGGG
>JAJQEM010000145.1 GCA_021201635.1 Clostridiales bacterium
TCTATTAAAAATTTTTCGCGGATGTGTTCAACTTGCACTTGCAATTTTCGGAAAAGAATCATTATCTTCCTGCTGACAGTCGTCCTGCTGCTGACCTGCGGCTGTGCCGGACCGGCAGGGGACGGAGAGGACTGGGAGGACTGGGAGGACGACCTGATCGTGGTTGGCGTGAGCCAGGTGGGAGCGGAATCCGACTGGCGGGTGGCAAACTCCGAGTCCATCAAGGCGGTTTTCACCGAGGAAAACGGATACCGGCTGCTCTTTGAGGACGCAAAGCAGCAGCAGGAGAACCAGATCTCCGCCATCCGAAAGTTCATCCAGCAGAAGGTGGACTACATCGTCCTCATGCCCATCAGCGAGACGGGATGGGACTCCGTCCTCCAGGAGGCCAGAGACGCCGGGATACCGGTGATTTTGGTGGACCGCATGATAGAGACGGAGGACGACAGCCTGTACACCGCCCACATCGGCTCTGACTTCTGGGAGGAGGCGGAGATGGCGGTGTCGTGGATGGAGGAGACCTACGGGACGGAGCCGGTGAACATCATCCATCTCCAGGGCACCCTGGGCTCCACTGCCCAGATCGGGCGCACGGCGGGGCTGGAGGATGGGGCGGCCCGCCACAGCAACTGGACGATTTTGACCCAGCTGGACGGGGACTTCACTCAGGCCAAGGCGTATGAGGTGATGTGCCAGTATCTCGCTCAGGAGTGCGGGGTGGACATCCAGGTGGTCTACTGTGAAAACGACAACGAGGCCTACGGGGCCATCGAGGCCCTGGAGGAATATGGCTACACCTGCGGGCCGGAGGGCGTCTCCGTCATCTCCTTCGACGCCACAAGGACCTGCCTCACCCTCTGCCTGGAACAGAAGATCGCCCTGGCGGTGGAGTGCAATCCCCTGCTGGGGGAGCTGGCAGAGGAGACCATCCAGACCCTGGAGACGGGGGATACGCCGGAAAAGCACACCTATGTAGAGGAGGAGCGCTTCACCTGGCAGGAGCTGACCCGGGAACAGATCGAGGACAGACCGCATTGAACAAAAAACTGCCGTGCAGAGCATAAAGCCCTGTGCGGCAGTTTTCGTCTGTTATCCGCTGCTGCGCACCATCAGCCGCCAGTCCAGCAGACGGGAGCGGCAGCTCTGCCCGTGGATCAGCTCCAGCAGCAGCTGGGCCGCCACCTGGCCGGTCTTTTGCTTGTAATGGCTCAGAGAAGTGATGGAGACCGGCTCCATCTGGCTGTAATAGCTGTTGTCAAAGCTGACCACCGCCACATCCTCCGGCACCCATCTGCCCATGGTCAGCAGCTCCCGGATGAGAAAGTGGGCGATCTCGTCGTTGTAGCAGACGATGGCGGTGACGTCGTCCAGCCGCTCCCGGAGAAAGCTCTGCAAAAAGCCTCCGTCCTGGCGGTTGACCAGAGAGAGCCGTTCCTCGGTGCCGTACCAGCAGAAATGTCGGTCAGACACAGGCAGCCCCGCCTTGACCAGCCCGGCGGTCAGACCGTGATACCGCTGGGGGCCTTGCATATCGTCGCTCTTGAAGATGCCGCCGATCTGCCGATGTCCCCGCCCGACCAGGTGCTGGGCCAGCATCATGCCTCCGCCAAAGTTGTCATCGCAGACATAGGGGAAGTCCGCCATGCTCTCATAGCGGCCCTGGAAGAACAGGAGGGGGATCCCCCGGTATTGCAGCTCCCGAAACAGGTCCTCGTTGGCGCAGGGCAGCGCAGTTTTGCTGCCCTCGATCAGGATGCTGCTGACCGGGTCGCTGAGCAGGGTCTGCAAAATTTCACGTTCTCTGGCGATCTGATTTTCAGTGGAGTAGACCACTGTGGGGTAGCCGTACTGGGCAAACACCTGTTGAGCGTTGTGAAGCACGGTGGGGAAGATGTATTCGTCCACAAAGGTGACGACGATGGCCACCGGCGGCGGGGCGGCAGCCTGGCTGTCAGAGAGATAGCTGCCGCTGCCTCTCCGCTTTTCGATGATGCCGTCCTCCACCAACAGCTGGAGGGCGTGGCGGACAGTCTGTCGGCTCATCCCGTAGCGGCGGGAGAGGGCCTCCTCGGTGGGAAGACGGTATCCGGGCTGACTGCCGTTGGCGGACAGCTCCTCCCGGAGCAGCCGGGCCAGTATAACATACTTTGCAGGCATGGACGGATCGCCTCCTGTCTTGCATGATCTGCCTGAATACAAGTTTACCGGAAATCCGGGGAAATTGCCCAAAATTGTGGTTTGATTTCTTACGGGATTTGAAGGGCAAGCTGAAAAAATCGACCTTTTCTCAGAGCACCCTCCCGGGCGGCGGAGGCCGCTGATGGGAAATTTTTTCGCCCATTCCCCATAAAAATTTGATTTGCGTCAGAAAGTTGTGCGCAAATTCGCAGAAAGAAAAAACGGAAATAAGTGACCGAATCGTAAAATAATCAACTTCCAGCCGTGCGAATCTGAAAAAAGTCAACTTGCCAAAGGCGTGACGGCTTCTTGGCACAGAAAAGTTGTATTCTTTTGGATATTATGCACAAAATTTGTATTGTTTAATTGAGAGAAAATGTGAAGATGTGACAAAAAGAGATTGACTTTTCCTAATGTGACAGGTTATACTGGACGCAGGCACGGGAAGAAATTATCTTCCCGAATATAAACGGGTCCTGCGAAACGGCCCCGTACATGAGAAAGTGAGGAAAATCAAATGAAAAAGCTTCTTGCGCTGCTCCTTTCCCTGGTCATGGTGCTCAGCCTGGCCGCCTGCGGCGGCAGCACTGACACCGCCACCGACGACACCGCCGACGACGCCATCGTCTCCGACACCGAGGAGGCTGACGACACTGAAGAGGCTGACACCACCGAGGAGGCTGACACCACCGAGGAGGCCGACACCACTGAAGAGGCTGACACCACCGAGGACACCAGCTCCAGCGGCGAGCTGATCTCCGTGGCTATCATCAACAACGACCCCAACGAGTCCGGCTATCGTACCGCCAACGACAAGGATCTCCAGGCCATGTTCAATGAGGAGAACGGCTATGACGCCATCTTCTATTACAGCCTGAAGAACGACGAGCAGATCGCCTATGCCCAGCAGGCCGTCCAGGCCGGCGTGGACTACCTGCTCCTCTCCGCCGCTGACGTCTCCGGCTGGGATTCCGTGCTGAAGGACGCTCAGAACAACGGCATCCAGGTCATCCTGTTCGACCGTACCATCGACGCTGACGAGAGCCTGTATGTGGCCTCTATCGTCTCCGACATGGCTCAGGAGGGCGAGACCGCCGTTTCCTGGCTGGAGTCTCAGGGCCTGGAGGAGTACAACATCATCCACATTCAGGGCGTTATGGGCTCTGCCGCTCAGGTGGGCCGTACCGGCGCTCTGGACAGCAAGGTAGAGTCTGAGGACAGCTGGAATCTGGTCGTGCAGCAGACCGCCGACTGGAACGCCGAGACTGCACAGCAGATCGTTCAGTCCGTCATCGACTCCGGCGAGTCCTTCAACGTGATTTATGCTGAGAACGACGACATGGCCAAGGGCGCTGTGGCTGCCTTGGATAAGGCTGGCATCAGCCACGGCGTGGGCGGCGACGTCATCGTCATGGGCTTCGACTGCAACGCTTGGGCTCTGGAGGAGCTGCTGGCGGGCAACTGGAACTACGACGGTCAGTGCAACCCCTTCCAGGCCGCTTACATCGATGAGATCATCAAGACCCTGGAGTCCGGCGGCACCATCGAGGAGAAGTCCATCATCATGGAGGAGCAGGGCTTCGACGCCACCACCATCACTCAGGAGGACGTGGACAACTACGGCATCTGAGTTTTAAGCTCACCCTTAAACATATGACACTTGAAGTGCGGTACATCGTAGCGGATAGCGGTACGCTGTACCGCACTTCTTATCAACCTGCTGTCTCCCCTGGGGGGAGGAGCAGGGAAGTGCGCACTCCTGCGCCATATCAACTGCGAAAGGAGCATCACACATATGGAACACGATGTCGTTTTGGAAATGCGGCATATCGACAAGAGCTTTCCCGGCGTGAAGGCCCTTCAAAACGTGGATTTCACCCTGCGTAAGGGGGAAATCCATGCGCTGATGGGGGAAAACGGCGCAGGGAAATCCACCCTGATCAAGGTGCTGACCGGCGTTTACTCCAAGGATGAGGGCGACATCCTTCTGGAGGGAAAGGCCGTAGCCATCCGCTCCCCTCAGGACGCCCAGAACCTGGGCATTGCCACGGTGTACCAGGAGATCACCCTCTGCCCGAACCTGTCTGTGGCGGAGAATATGTACATTGGCCGCACCCGGGGAGCGTCGGTGAACTGGAAAAAGATGAACGCCCAGGCGGACAAAATCCTGGAAAATCTGGACATCCCCGCCACGGGGAAGATGCAGCTGGGAAGCTGCTCTCTGGCCGTGCAGCAGATGATTGCCATTGCCTGGGCGGTGGATATGGACCGCAAGGTGCTGATCCTGGACGAGCCCACCTCCTCCCTGGACGAGCAGGAGGTGGCCAAGCTGTTCCGGCTCATGCGGGAGCTGAAGGAGCGGGGCGTGGGCATCGTCTTTGTCACCCACTTCTTTGACCAGGTCTATGAGGCCTCTGACCGGATTACCGTCCTCCGGGACGGCCAGCTGGTGGGAGAGTACCTCATTCAGGATCTGCCCAGAGTGCAGCTGGTATCCAAAATGCTGGGCAAGGAGCTGGACGACCAGGCGGACCTCCGGGGGGAACAGCCCCGCTATTTGCCGGAGGAGGGTGCCGCCCCTGTCATCGAGGCCCACCAGCTCCAGAGCGATGCGGGCATCTATCCCTTCAACTTCTACATCAACAAGGGCGAGGTCAACGGCTTTACCAGTCTGCTGGGCTCTGGCCGCAGCGAGTGCGTCCGGGCCATCTTCGGCGCTGACCGGGTCATCGGCGGCACGGTGAAGAAGAACGGCAAAGAGATCAAGATCAAAAAGCCTCTGGACGCCATGAAGAACGGCATCGCCTACCTCTCCGAGGAACGGAAGGCGGACGGCATCATCGGGGACCTGTCCGTCCGGGACAATATCATCCTGGCCTCCCAGGTGCTTCGGGGCTTTATGAAGCCCTACTCCAAGGCTGAGGCGAACAAGCTGGCGGACGAGTACATCGAACTGCTCCAGGTCAAGACCGCCTCCCGGGACACCCCCATCAAGAGCCTGTCCGGCGGCAACCAGCAGAAGGTCATCGTGGCCCGGTGGCTGCTGATGCACCCGGAATACCTGATTCTGGACGAGCCCACCCGGGGCATTGACGTGGGCACCAAGCAGGAGATCCAGAAGCTGGCACTCCAGCTGGCCTCCGAGGGCATGAGCGTGACCTTCATCTCCTCCGAGACGGATGAGATGCTTCACACCTGCTCCCGTCTGGTGGTCATGCGTGACCGGAAGATGGTGGGCGAGCTGACCGGAGAGGAGCTGACCCAGAACAAGATCATGAGTACCATCGCAGGAGATGCCGCCGTATGACAAGACTGAGAAAAATCGTCTCCAATCAGATATTCATTCCCGTTGCGGCCCTGCTGCTTCTGGCTCTGTTCAATCTGATTGCAGACCCTTCCTTCTATAAAATCACCCTGGATACGAACAGCGCCGGAAACCCGGTGCTCTCGGGCTACCTCATCACCATCCTGGATTCCGGTGCGGAGCTGGCGATCCTCGCCATCGGCATGACCCTGGTCACTGCCGCCTCCGGTGGGCAGGACATCTCCGTGGGTGCGGCCATTGCCATCAGCGGCAGTGTCATGCTCCGGCTGCTCTGCGGCCCGGACGCCAACTCCCAGACCCTGCTGATGCCGATCGCCTGCGCTTTCCTGATTGCCATGGTGGTATCCATGCTGTTCGGCGCATTCAACGGCATTCTGGTGGCCGTCTTTCAGATTCAGCCTATGATCGCCACCCTGATCCTCTACACCGCCGGGCGCTCCATCGCCGCCTGGATCAATCAGAACCAACTGCCTGTGGTGGTGGACCCCACCTTTGCCTACTTTGGAGGCTACATTCCCGGCTGCGCTGTGCCCACTCCCTTCATTATCGCAGTGATCTGCATGATAATTATTGGTTTGGTCTTGAAATTCACCAACCTGGGGTTGTATACTCAGTGTGTCGGTATCAACGAGCGCTCCTCCCGCCTCAACGGACTGAATCCCACCTTCATCAAGATCCTGGCCTTCGTCATCATGGGCATCTGCGTCTCCGTGGCCGCTCTCATCAAGGTCAGCCGCATCTCCTCCATCAACTACTCCGTCATCGCCCAGAACATCGAGATGGACGCCATCCTGGCGGTGGCCCTGGGCGGAAACGTACTCAGCGGCGGCAAGTTCAACGTCTGGGGCTCTGTGATCGGGGCATACGTCATCCAGTTCCTGACCACCACCCTGTTCAAGTTTAACGTCTCCTCTGTGGCGCTGCCCGCCTATAAAGCCGTCGTGGTCACCCTGCTGGTGGTTGCCAGCGCCCCGGCGGTGCGGGAGAAGCTCTCCGAGCTGTCCAAGCGGCTCAAGAGCAAGCGCTCTGCAAAGGAGGTGGCCTGAGATGGCACGCACCGGAAACAAGCTGAAAAGAGAGTCCCCCTGACTGACTCCAATCTGCTGCTCATCATCACCATTTCCGTATTCTTTATCATGTACATCCTGGCCTGCGCTCTGGGGCTCAACAGCGGCGTGTTTACCAAGCCGCAGACCTTTATGAACCTGCTCAACGAGAATGCGGCCCTCATCATCATGTCCTGCGGTCTGAGTTTGGCCATGATCACCGGCAGCATCGACATCTCCGTGGGCGGTATCACGGCGTTGATCACCATGACCTGCGCCATGCACTTGGACTACTGGGGCGGCAACGTGTGGACGGCGCTGCTCATTGTCATCGGCATCGGCCTGGCCTTCGGCATCGTCCAGGGCTATCTGATCGCCTATCTGGAGATCCAGCCCTTCATCGTCACTCTGGCGGGTATGTTCTTTGCCAAGGGCATGACCACCATTGTCAACTCCACCCCCTTCAACGTGGCCAACGAGGAGTTCGTGGCCCTGAAGGACGTACGTATTTATATCCCCTTTGTGGGCACGGTGAACAAGCTGGGCAACTTCGTCAACCCCTATGTGGAGATCGGCGTCATCGTCGCTCTGGTCGTGGTCATCGTCATGTTTGTGATGCTGCGCTGGTTCCGGACCGGCCGTAACTTCTACGCCGTGGGAGGCAATCAGCAGAGCGCACTCATGCTGGGCATCAATGTGAAGCGGACAAAATTCCTGGCCCACGTCATCTGCGGACTGCTGGCGGGCATCGGCGGCTTCGTCTACTTCCTCCACGTGGGCTCCGGCTCCCCCAGCCATGCCTCAGGCATGGAGATGAACGCCATCGCCTCCTCCATCATCGGCGGCACCATGCTCACCGGCGGCGTGGGCAACATCATCGGCACCTTCTTCGGCGCCCTGTCCCTGAACACCATCAAGCAGATCGTCTCCTCTGTGGGACTGAGCGAGGCGTGGTGGACCAACATCACCGTCGCAGCCATGCTGTGCATTTTCCTTGTGGTGCAGAGCATTGTCATCGTCCGCTCAAAGGGAAAGAAAAAGAAACGAAAATTGCAAGTGCAAGTTGAACACATCCGCGAAAAATTTTTAATAGAG
>JAJQEM010000105.1 GCA_021201635.1 Clostridiales bacterium
ACGCAGCAGACGGCATAGGAGCTAGGAGTCCGTCGCGGGGGCGCGGGATGTGTATAAGAGACCGGGGTTCTCCCGGGTGAGGGCGGTCATCTGGAGCCGGGGGGGGGAGGGATTTGCGGTGAGCAGCAGCTTCTGGTTCCCCTGGGAGGTGCGGAGATGGAGCACCACCTCGTCCCGTCCGGGCTGGAAGATCTTGTCCACCCTCGCCCCCTCCAGTTGGGGGCGAAGCTCCCCCACCAGGGCGGTGAGGCAGGCGGCGTCTAAGGGCATCAGGCTCCCTCCTCTCCCCCGTTCGGGGCCATGATGACGTCAAACAGCTGGTTGATGCGCTCTGTCCGGTGCTGGAGATAGAGCCAGCCGAACAGGGCCTCCAGTGCGGTGGCCTTTCGGTACTCTCCCCGGCTGGCTCCCTTGGGGATCAGGTGGATGTTGGCGTTCCGGCCCCGGCGGACCACGCCGTTTTCCTCGTCGGTCAGCAGGGGCGAAATTTTGTCCAGCGCCGCCGCCTGGGCGGAGGCCCGCACCAGGGCCACCGTCTCCTGGTGGAGATGGCCGTTGACCTCCAGTCCCCCGCTGCACAGCCAGCCCCTGACCAGCAGCTCATACACCCCGTCTCCCATGTGGGCCAGGGCCAGACTACTCATCTCCCGAAGCTGATCCGGGGTCAGTTGGATGTTAAAATAGTCTCTCATAGGGGCCTCCCCCTCGTTCCGTTTTGATCGCCCCATATTATCTCCCATTTGCCGGGAAATTGCAAGGCCCGGCCGGGGACAAAGCGCTATCCTCATCCTTCACCGTTTTTTCGTCACCGTCTGCCCCTGAGAACATAGAATGTCATGAGGAGCGTTCCCGCTCCTCCCATTCTTCTCAGGAGGTCAAATCTATGGCTGAAACTATCCTGCCCGGCCCTGTGCCGGAGGGCACTCCCATCCGGGAGGCGACCTGTATCCATACCCAAAAGATCTACGACTCCTGCCAGTCCCGGGACTGCATGGAGGACCTACGGCTGTACCCCGAGGCCGGCAGCCAGACAACGCTGGAAAACGCCCAGTCCGTCCGCTCCGCCCAGGCCGAGCTGCTCTATGTGGACATCCAGGTGGACCAGGTGGGCTACAATCAGGGCTTCTACACGGTAGACCTGCAATACTTCTACCGCATCACCGCCGACGCCTACACCCCCGGCACCGCCCGTCCCTCGGTGGTCACAGGTCTCGCCACCTTTAGCAAGCGCTGTATGCTCTTCGGAAGCCAGGGGACCGCCCGCACCTTCTCCTCCGCCCAGAGCGTCTCCCGGGAGCTGACCTCCTCCTATTCCGGCAATCTTCCCACCGCCGTGGTGGAGGCTATAGACCCCATCGTGCTCAGCGTCCGGCTCTACACCCCGGAGCAGGCGGGCTTCTCCTGCGACTGCGCCGGGGAAGCATCCTCCGGCGTAGACATTCCCGACGCCATCCGTCGGCTGTTTGACGAGAAGCTGGTCACCGACAATGACTCCTCCCGCCAACTGCTGCTGACCCTGGGACAGTTCTCTCTCCTGCGCCTGGAGCGTGACTCCCAGCTGCTCATCCCCATCTACGACTACTGCGTGCCGGATAAGGAGTGCCAGTACGACGGTCCCTGCGAGGACGATCCCTGCACCTTGTTCCAGCGGGTGGATTTTCCGGTGAACGAGTTCTTCCCGCCCGCCACGGCGGACGGCCTGGACGCCTCCGGCTGCAGTCCCTTCCGTACCGGCTGCGGCCTGGGGAGAGGCTGATTTTCTCTCCCTGCCGCAAACGTCAAAATGCGTCCGGCCGAAATCCGTCGGACGCATGATTTGACCAAAAAGAGGCATACTGCCTGCGAAAGGCGGTGCGCACATGAATATGACAAATCAGGCCTACGGCGAGATGGTCAACCAGATGTCTAAGACCTCTCCCAAGGCAAGGGACTACACCATGGCCTTCTGCGTGGGCGGCGGTATCTGCGTGGTGGGACAACTGCTGGCCGAGCTGTATACGGCAATGGGCGCCTCCCAGCGGGACGCAGGGACCTGGGTCAGCATCACTCTCATTTTCCTGTCGGCCCTGTTCACCGGGTTAAAACTGTACGACAGGCTGGCCAAACACGCCGGGGCAGGCGCATTGGTTCCGGTGACAGGCTTTGCCAACTCCATCGTCTCCCCGGCCATGGACTTCAAGGCGGAGGGGTATATCACCGGCATGGCGGCCAAGATGTTCCAGATCGCCGGGCCAGTGCTGGTCTTTGGCATCGGCTCCAGCGTGATCTATGGGCCGATCTTGTGCCTGTTCCGGTTCTGAATTGCTGCAAAAGCGCCCCGGCCATACGGCCGGGGCGCTGTGAGTACACATTCTCTCGTTTTCTTATTCCACCCGGATCAGGAATTTCAGTTCATAGTCCTCACCCGCAGGATACTGGAACTCTGGGGCCACGGCGGGGCCGCAGCTGCCGGTGCCGATGCCCTGCTGGAAGGCCTGGATGGTGACATAGGTGCCGGTGGGCGTCTCATCCTTCTGATGGCGCATGGTCATCAGCTCCCGGTCACTGTAGGGCTTGATGCCCAGCTCGAAGGGCTGTTCCAAGGCCTGGAAGGTGACCCGGCTCCTGCCGTCGGAAACGCTGGCCGGGGTGCAGTCGCACCGGTTGCCGCTCTCCTGGGGCCGGATGTTCGGCTCGGTCATGTCGGAGACGGCACAGGAGACAGGGGCGATGGGGAACTGCTCCTTCATGTCGGCGTAGGACTCGCCTGTGCGGCCCACATAGTCCACCTTATCAAAGCTGCCGTCCAGCCGGAAGCTCTTGCCATACCGGGGGACAATGCCCTTGCCAGAGGTGCAGTGGAGCTTGCTGGTCACCAGGATGCCCTCTGCCGTCCCCTCGTAGGTGTCGGTGACGGTGAATTTGTTTTTCTTGTTGCTGACCTTCGTGACCACCCGGACGCCGTTTTCCGTCTTCTCTACAGAGACGTTCTCCTCCGTCTGGGCGCAGTAGGGGGCCATGGTGTTGCGATAGAGGGGGTCGGTGTCGTTGTCCGTGCCCACCCGGAACAGGATGGTGGACGGGTCCGCCGCCGTCAGCACCTGGCCGCCGGGGAGGGTCAGTCTCAGGCCGTTGGCCGTCACCTGGGCGCCGATGGGCAGGGCGCACCGCTGCTCCGGCGCCTTGGGGAGCCGCCGCTCCAGGACGATCTCCTCCTCCGCCACCTGGCGGCCCGTCTTGGCGTCGGTGGTCACCACAGTCGCCCGGGTCTCGCCATCGGTCATCTTCCCGGCCTTGACGACGACAGTGGCCTTGCTCAGGGGAGCTACCTCCGGGGTGATGGTCTGGCGGCTGCCGTCGTTCCACTGGAACTCCAGCCGATAGCGCTGCCCGTCGGAGAAGGCGGTGGTGTTGAACAGCTCATAGGTATTGCCGGAGAGGTGGGTCACCCGGATGGGTCGATAGATGAACCGGGTGATGTGGGCTCCCGTGGAGGGCCGCCGGTCTGGGTAGAAGATGCCGTCCACGCAGAAGTTTTTGTCGTGCTCCCACTCTCCATGGTCGCCGCCGTAGGTATAGCTGCCGTCCTCGTGGAGGATGGCGTGATCCACCATCTCCCACACGCAGCCGCCCATGATGCTGTCATACTTGTAAATCTCCTGCCAGTAGGCCTCCATATTGCCGGGGCCGACGCCCATGGCGTGGGCGTACTCGCAGAGGAAATAGGGCCGGTCGTTCAGGGGTTTTTGTCTCCGTTTCTTCTCCCCCACGTCATGGACCATCTTCACCGAGGGGTACATCTCGCTGCCCACGTCGTAAGCGATGCGCTTGCAGTGGACGGCGCTCTCATAGTGGACGGGGAGGGATGAGTGGGCCTTGAGGTAGTCGTACATGGCGTCGGTGTTGGCGTAGCCGCCCGCCTCGTTGCCCAGGCTCCACATGACGATGGCGGTGTTGCTGTGCACCTTGTCCCGCTGATAGAGACGGGTGATCCGGTCCACATAGTGGGCCTGCCACTTGGGGTCATGGCTGATGGAGTTGTAGGTGGGGGGCAGCTGATGGGCAAAGGTGCCGTGGGTCTCCAGGTCGTTCTCGTCCACGATGTAGATGCCCTGCTCATCCGCCAGCTCCAGCAGCAGCGGGTCGGGGGGATAGTGGGAGGTGCGGATGGTGTCGATGTTGAACTCCTTGCAAACCTGGATGTCCCTCTCGATCTCCTCCGGGGTCATGGTGTAGCCGTTGGTGGCACTGGTGTCGTGGTGGTTTACCCCGTGGAACTTGATTTTCCGGCCGTTGACCAGGAACACGTCGTTCTGAATCTCCACCGTCTTGAAGCCGATACGCTCCTTCACGCAGCCGGAAGCGGTCTCATAATAGAGGTCGTACAGCACCGGGTCCTCGGCATTCCACTCGGTGACCTTCAAATCGTCAAAGGTCACGGCAGCCTTTTTCCCTCTGGCCCGGACGGTGGCCGTCCGGGTGACGCCCGGTCCCTCCAGAGTGAAGGTCACGTCGGTGTCGGACAGAGTCTCCGCCTTCATGGTCAGGGTGTAGCCCTCTCCCTTTTTCTCCGTTCGGGCATCGATGTCCCACAGATCAGCGGGGTCGCTGACCCGGAGCAGCACGTCCCGGAAGATGCCGTTGTTACGGAACATGTCCTGACTCTCCAGATAGGTGCCGTTGCACCAGCGGTGCACCACCGCCACCAGCTCGTTCTCCCCGGCGCTCAGCTTTCCCGTCAGATCAAACTCCGCCGTGTTGTGGGCACCTTCAGAGTAGCCCACGAACGACCCATTCAGATAGAGATCCAGGCAGGAGGCCACGCCCAGGAAGGAGATGACATAATTCTTCTCCGGGTCGTCCACCGTGACGGTGCGGCGATAGACGCCCACAAAGTTGTATTCCTCCCCCGGGTCCTTGTAGCGCAGGGAAATGCCCTGGTCGCAGCCGGTCCAGGAGAACACCTTCCCCGCCTTCTCCGTGGTGGGGATGACCGGCGGCTTATAGGGGAACTGATAGCGGATGTTGACATAAAACGGTCGGTCATAGCCCCGGAACTGCCAGCAGGCAGGGACGTCCATGGTGTCGAAGGACACCTTCTCCGTGTCCAGAGTCTCCGGCAGCTCCTTCGGAATGGGATAGAACTTAAAATCCCACGTCCCGTTCAGACACTGCACCTTGGGAGAGGCATACCGCTTCTCCTTGGGAGCGACGGCGTCGGCGCTCTTCCGGTCTGGATAGGGGATAAAATAGCTACGGCCGGGCAGCTTGTTCACCTCGAAGGTCTCGAAGGTACAGTAATTGGTGTTGTTGATCTGGTATCGCATGACAATCCTCCTCTATTCTGTCCACAATGGGTAATGTTATTTTATCAAAGTATCAAAATTTGACAAGGGTTTTTGCATAATCTGTTGAAAATTTGGCACACTTTGCTTTTTACCCTGAAAACGCGGAACATCCCGAGCCGGTGCGGCTCGGGATGTTCCGTGTCCTGCCGGGTCGTGCCACCCCGGCAGAGCATGGAGGAGTATAGGAGTAGGAGAGTATCTTCCACGGGTGTGCGGCCCGGTGAAAGCAGCTTAGGGAAAACGAGCCGTTTACTTCACAGGCTCAGGCAGCTCGTCGTTAGTGAGGGCGGCATAGCCCTCCTCGCCGGTGCGGACCCGGATGACGTTCTCCACGTTGTAGACGAAGATCTTGCCATCGCCCAGGTTGCCGGTGTACAGCGCCATCTTGGCGGCGGCGATCACCTGATCCACGGGGACGGTGGAGACGACCACCTCGATCTTCAGCTTGGGATGCAGGCTCATGGTCAGAGGAACACCACGGTAGTATTCCACCTTGCCCTTTTGGGCTCCGCAGCCCATGACCTGGGTCACGGTCATGCCGGTCACGCCGATCTGGGCCATGGCGCTCTTGATCGCCTCGAACCGGTTCTGACGGCAGACGATGACGATCTTGCTGTAGGCTCCATAGGAGGCTCCGGAGGTGACGGTCACCGGCTCGCTCTGCTGGACGTTCTCCACCTGAACGGCGGCGTTCACGGGCACATTGCCGGTGACGATGTCGCTGCTATCTGTATCCCGGTCGGTGAAGTCGAAGCCGGCATAGGCGGAGGGCAGGCCGTGCTCGGTGCTGTCCAGGCCGGCGATCTCCTCCTCAGGGGCGACCCGCAGGCCCACGCAGGCCTTGATAATTAGGAAGGTGACGGTGATGGTCACGGCAGTCCAGGCAGCCACGGAGACCAGGCCCAGCAGCTGCATGCCCAGCAGCCCAAAGCCGCCGCCGTAGAACAGGCCCACCAGGGTATCGTTGCCGGGGGCAGAGGTAGTGGAGAACAGACCCACAGCGATGGTGCCCCACATACCGTTCAGGCAATGGACTGCAACAGCGCCCACCGGGTCGTCGATGCGGAGCTTATAGTCCAGCAGCCACACGCCGAAGCAGACCAGCAGACCTGCCACAATGCCGATGATGGCAGCGCCCAGGCAGTCGGTGGTATCGCAAGGGGCGGTGATGGCCACCAGGCCCGCCAGAGAGGCGTTCAGGCACATAGACACGTCGGGCTTGCCGTACTTCAGCCAGGTGAAGATCATGCAAGTGACGGTGGCCACGGCGGGGGCGACGGTGGTGGTCAGGAAGATGGAGCCCAGCTGCTCCACAGAGGTGGCGGCAGCGCCGTTGAAGCCGTACCAGCCCAGCCAGAGGATGAAGCAGCCCAGGCAGCCCAGGGGCAGGCTGTGGCCGGGGAAGCTGTGTACCTTGATGCTCCCATCCTTGTTCTTCTTAAACTTGCCGATACGGGGCCCGAGGATCTTGGCCCCGATGAGGGCGGAGATACCGCCCACCATGTGGATGGCGCAGGAGCCGGCGAAGTCGTGGAAGCCCAGCTGTGCCAGCCAGCCGCCGCCCCAGATCCAGTGGGCCTCGATGGGATAGATCAGGCCGGAGATGACGGCGGAATAGATGCAGTAGGAGAGGAACTTGGTGCGCTCCGCCATGGCGCCGGAGACGATGGTGGCGGTGGTGGCGCAGAAGACCAGGTTGAACACGAAGTTCGACCAGTCAAAGCTCTCGTAGGCGGTAAAGATGTCCAGACCGGGCTTGCCGATCAGGCCCATCATATCCTCCCCCAGCAACAGGCTGAAGCCGATGAGGATAAACATGACGGTGCCGATGCAGAAGTCCATCAGGTTCTTCATCAGGATGTTGCCTGCGTTCTTGGCCCGGGTGAAGCCGGTCTCCACCATGGCGAAGCCCGCCTGCATCCAGAACACCAGCGCAGCGCCGATGAGGAACCAGACGCCGAAGGTCTGCTCTGAGATCATGCTCAGGATCGTAGATTCATCCATTGACTTTCCCTCCCAAAAAAATGAGACGTGTTCCCCGCTTCTCTCCCGGAAAACACGCCCTTGTGTTGACAGTTACTGTTCTATTCTACATATTGCTGCAGCTATCAGTGCAAACAGGGCCGGAAATCCTGTGTGATTTCTGGCCCCGTTGCCTTGATGTCATGCAGTTTACCACATTTTTGCAGGAAGTCAATAGCTCAAATTCATTTTTGGCGGATGTCATGAATTTATAGCCCCTTGTTTTTGAATTTTATGGGTCGATTGTAAAATGAAGTTGAACACCTAAAAAATCCATAGCGATTGAATC
>JAJQEM010000035.1 GCA_021201635.1 Clostridiales bacterium
ACTCTATTAAAAATTTTTCGCGGATGTGTTCAACTTGCACTTGCAATTTTCGACAGGAAACCTTTTCATCTGCCCACAGAAAAGGTTTCCTGTTTTCTTTTTTCACTTTACCTTCTCCGTCCGCCGTACCAGCAGCAGGCCGGCGATGAGGACGACGGGAAAAATCACCCCTGCCAGCAGGCCGATGTTCAAATCTCCGGCGGCGCTGGAGATCAGTCCCACCAGGGTAGGGCCGCCGCCGCAGCCCAGGTCGCCCCCCAGGGCCATCAGGGCGAACATGGCGGTGCCGCCCCGGGGACAGTTGGCCGACACCAGGGAGAAGGTGCCCGGCCAGAGGATGCCCACGGAAAAGCCGCAGAGGGCGCACCCCACCAGGCCCACCGCCGCATTTCCGCTGAGGATGGCCAGGAGGTAGCTGACGATACACAGCACGCCGCTGCCCATCATAAAGGGGATCAAATCCCACCTCTCGCTGAATCTGCCGTAGATGGCCCGGCTGGCCCCCATGAGCAGGGAGAAGGCGCAGGGCCCCGCCAGGTCGCCCACCGTCTTGGATACCTGGAGCCCCGCCTCGGCAAAGGTAGAGGCCCACTGGCTCATGGCCTGCTCCGCCGCCCCGGAGCAGAGCATCAGCACGAAGAACAGCCAGATCACCTTAGACCGGAGCAGCTCCCCCAGGCTCATCCCCTTCCCCTCGGGAACCAGGGTGGGGATGGGGACCCGGGTGAACAGAAGGGCGTTGGCCAGGGGCAAAACCGCCCACAGGCAGGCCAGGATGCGCCAGTTGCCCACCCCCGCCAGGGCAAAAAATCCGGTGGAGATCAGGGTCACCAGCACACAGCCCCAGCAGTAGAAGGAGTGGAGGTTCGCCATGACTCCCGCTTTGTTGTCAAAGGGGCAGGCCTCCACGATGGGGCTGACCAGCACCTCCAGCAGTCCGCCTCCCACGGCGTAGAGAGCCACGGAGCAGAGCAGGCCGATATACGGGTCCGGCAGCAGAGAGGGAAGCGTCCCCAGCCCCACCACACCCAGGGCGGCAAACAGGTTGGCTGCCACGGCGCAGGGGCGATAGCCGATCCTGTCCACCAGCTTCACCGACAGCAGGTCTACCGTGAGCTGGATGCAGAAGTTCAGCGTCACCAGCAGGGTGATCTGCTCCAGGGGGATGCCGAGCTCCGACTGAAAGGTGAGAAACAGTAGGGGGGCAAAGCTGTTGACGATGGCCTGGGTAACGTACCCAAAGCAGCAGGCAGAGAGGGTGTGCTGATAGTTGGGCGTCGTTCCCTCTCTCATCCGTTCTCCTCCAGCTCCCGGAGGATCTCCCGCTGACGGCCTCCCAGCAGGAGGGAGCGGTTGTAGCCGGAGAACTTTTCACAGCCGTTTTGGGCGATAAACGTCATGGAGTAGGGGTTCATGGTCAGCTCGGTCAGGAAGATGACCAGCTCCTGGCCCTCCCCGAAGGTGGCCTCGATGAGGGCGAAGGCCCTGTCCAGCCGGAGGGAGGCGTTTTGAATGGCTCCTTTCCGGGCCTCCACTGCGCCCCGGAAGTCGGTGCGCACCCGGTCTGCGGCGGCGGGGCCTGTGAGGGACTCCCGCCGGAGGGTCTGGAGCAGCCCGTCCAGGGTATCCAGCGCCCGGTCCATCCGCCGGGCCTCCTCCGGCTCCAGCAGATTCGCCCTGGCCTTGGACGCCTTCATGCCCGCCAGCGTCTCCGTCACCGGGGCAAAGGCGGCCTCCGGGGCAGTGCCGCCCTCCAGGGCGGGCATGAGCCCCTTGAGCTGGCTGTGGAGGAGGGTCACATAGGCGTCCTCCTCGTTGGCCTCCCGGCAGGTGCGGAACAGGGCGTCCAGCAGCAGAGACAGGGCAGACAGCCGCTCGTCAAAGGGGGCAGTCCGGAGACGGGACACGGTTTTCTCCGTCAGATGGCCGGAGAGGATGGCCTCCACGTCGTAGTCCGTCCGGTACTTCCGGTAGAGGTCGTAGTAGTTGGCAAAGTCCTTGGCCACGGCGGGGTATTGGATGTACTGGCCCACCACGCTCTCGTCCACCGTCAGCTCCAGTCTCTCGCTGGCGGAGATAAGCCGGGACAGGTCCTCCCAGCCCCGGGCGGTGGCGAAGCGCTTGCCGTCCACCGTAGTCTCCAGTCGGTAGAAATTCCCCGGTTTCAGCTCCAGATAGGCCAGCACCGCCGGATGGACCTGGCGGAGATAGGCATACTCCTTCCAGGCCGGGTAGCTGGCCTGGATGTCCAGCCGCCGCACCCGATCCAGGGTCACCACGTCGAAGTCCCGGACGGAGCGGTTGTACTCCGGGGGATTTCCCGCCGCCACGATGACCCACCCCTCCGGCAGCTTATGGCTGCCGAAGGTCTTGCACTGGAGAAATTGCAGCATGGCCGGGGCCAGGGTCTCGGAGACGCAGTTCACCTCGTCCAGAAACAGGATGCCGTTCTCCAGCCCCGTCTCCTCCATGGCCCGGTAGACGCTGGCGATGATCTCGCTCATGGTGTACTCCGTGACCTGGAAGGACTTGCCGTGATAGGAGGCCTCCCGGATGCTGGGCAGGCCGATGGCAGACTGGCGGGTGTGGTGGGTGATGGTATAGCTCACCAGGGCCACACCGCACTCCCGGGCCGCCTGCTGGGCGATGGCAGTCTTTCCCACCCCCGGAGGGCCCATGAGCAGGATGGGCCGCTGGGCCACCAGGGGGATGCTCCATTCCCCGTGCTCGTCTTTGGAC
Organism: Clostridiales bacterium; assembly: GCA_021201635.1. Lineage (GTDB taxonomy): Bacteria > Bacillota > Clostridia > Oscillospirales > Oscillospiraceae > Onthomonas. The sequence continues at coordinate 2,740 of JAJQEM010000035.1, forward strand.
AGATACGCCTTTACCGTGTTTTTGACCTGTTCCTTCGCCTCTTTGATGTTCATTCCCGTTGCTCCCTCGTCTGTTGTCTTTCTGTATTGGTTATCCCGTCTGTGTCGGGCATCATTCCTACATTCTCGCCCTCCGTCCACTCCGGCAGCCCCTCCGGGCCAAGCACCACCCGGATAGCCCAGGGTGGCACCGGGGGCGCCTGGTAGTCCTCCCGGAAAAAGACGAAAGCAGTCTCATAGTCCGGCTTGCGCTCCGGGTAGCTACCGAAGCCGTCGGTGAAGTAGAGGATGCCCTTCAACCCCGCCAGCTCTCCCGACTGCACCAGGCCGTCGATATAGCCGAAGGCGGGGCGGAAATCGGTGCCGCCGAAGCCCCGCATCTGAAAGTCCCGGCAGAGCTGCTCCAGCTCCTCCGGGGTGTGTACCACCGTGTCCTGCTGCACCCCGGCGTCCGCCTGGATGATGTGGAGGTTGGCGTGGTCGAAGAACAGGCCCTCGCTGGACAGGACGGCCCTCGTCTCCTCCAGAAAGCGGCGCACCGTGTCCCCGGAGCAGGAGTCCGAGGTGTCGATGACGATGGCGAAGTCCTGGATTTTCCGGCTCTCCCGGTACTCCAGCGGCTCGATGAGGGGAATGTCCCCGTACAGCTCCAGGCCCAGGGCGTAGTAGGCATAGTCAAAGCTGTCCACATCCACCCGTATCTCCTCCCGGGTGGTGACAAAGCGCCGGAGGAACTGCCGATAGTCGTACCGCTCCCGGTTCTCCACCGCCAGGGATTGGAGCAGATCCCCCGCCTGGTCGCCGTGGTCGGCAAAGAAGGTCTCCAGACTGGTCTGGGTCTTTTCCCCTAAATTGCGCCACTTGTCCTCCAGCTCCTGCCGCCGGTCCCCGTCGCCGTTGTCCCCGTCGCCGGGCCGGTCATCCGGCTGGCTGTCCCCCTGGGGGTCGTCCTCCGGGGGCCAGAACCGGTGGTCGTCCCGGCGGAACTCCCGGATGAGGGCCAGCTCGTCGTCATAGCTCCGGCACCGCTGGCCCAGCCAGCGGTAGATGGCCTCCGCCGTCAGGACGGGCATCTCAGCGCTCAGGTCGGCGTAGGTGTCCTCCCGGAATTCGCTCTGCATCACCTTCAGGCAGCGGCTGTCGATGGAGTCCAGGATGGACTCCACGGCGATGTCGCAGGCCAGGCTCCACCGCTCCTCCTCCCGGCCCTGCCGGTTGAAGGGGTGCCGGAGGAGACAGTGGAGCAGCATGTGGAGATACACCCGGTTGAGCAGCACCAGGTCGTCCCGGTACAGCTCCATCAGATACCGGGGATTGAACTGGATGGAGATGCCGTCCACCCCGATGGTGGGGGTGTTCAGGTTCATGGCGTAGTCCAGGCCGGACAGGGCGATGTCCAGAAAGCGCATATTCAGATACAGCTCGTTCCGGGCGGAGGACAGGATGGCCCGGCCCAGGCGGTCCAGCTTTTCGTGATTTTCGTGCATATGCTCCCCCGTCACAGGTCAAATTCCCGGTCTGCGCCGCCGCCCAGGCCCATCCGGGCCTCCAGCAGACGACTGACAAAGCGGACGTTCCCCGCCCGCTCCGCCTGTCCGGACAGCGCCTCCAGCGCCTCCCCGGTCAGCGGCAGAATTTCCAGCAGGGCCTCCAAGCCCTCGGTGTCCTCCTGCTCCAGCAGCAGAGCCAGCAGCTCCCCTGTGTGGGCGGCGGCATAGGCCAGATAGTCCTCCCGGCCCTTGCCCAGGTGATAGGGCCAGCGGAGACGATACCAGGCAATGCGGGCGGCCACGGCGGGGGTCTCCTCTTTCCGGGCCAGGTCGAAATAGCTCTCATACAGGTCAAAGTCGATGTCCCGACTGGAAAAGCACTCCCGGTAGAGCTGGCCGGAGCCGTAGGTGATGGTCCGCCACATCCGGGGGGCGTTGATGTCCTCGTACTCATAGGAGAAGCCTGGGAGAAAGAACCGGGCCACCCCGTCGGGGCAGCGGACGGTCAGGTCCAGATCGTCCGACAGATCGGAGAGCAGGACGCTGATGTTGATGCCCAGGGGTAGGGTCAGCCGGGAGAGATGCTTGCAGTTGAGAAACAGCCCGCCTCCCACAAAGCTCACCGTGTCCGGAAGGGTCAGTTCCTTTAAGGCCACGCAGTTGTAAAAGGCGTGGCTCCCCAGGGTTTCCAGCCGGGTGGGCAGGGTCACCCGCTCCAGACGGCGGCACTGGGAAAAGGCATAGTCCGGCAGATCGACCAGCCCCTCCGGGAGACGGATGCGCTCCAGACTGCCGCAGCTCTGAAAGGCTCTGGCCCCCAGATGGGTCAGGTTCGCCGGGAGGGTCAGCCGTTTCAGGCCGCTGCACCGGGCGAAGGCCCGGTCTCCAATGGAGGTGACTGTCTCCGGGATGGTCAGCCGGGTCAGTGGGCTGTCGGTTCGGGAGAGGGGCGGCAGCTCCTCCGGGGCGGCGGCGATCAGGCAGTCCCTCTCCCCTGTCCACGCCCCGCCCCCGAAGCAGTCCGGGCCGAGAGACGTGACCGGGCAGCCCTCTATTGTCTCCGGCAGGGCCAGGGGCGCACCGTCTCCGGCGCAACGGAGGACGGCGGCCTCGCCGTCGGCAATAGCGTAATAAATCGTCCAGGGCATGGCGAAGCCTCCTTTCCCCGGTTGTTTTTCGCACCCTATTATATCCAATTCGGCGGTTTGGGGCAACAGGGTGGGGAAAGTTTTTGGGCATATGTTGGCTTCCTTTCGCAGAGGTTGAAAAGCAGCATAAAACCAGCCATCAGCGAATTCGCCGCAGGACTTTAGCGTACCGGAGTTCCTGCCGCTCTCCCTCAGTCTGCCCTTCGGGCAGCCAGCTCCACCGTCAAGCGGCACTTCCGCTACGCTCCATGCCTCAAAGAGGGAGCCAAGGGGAACCTCGCTTGCGTATCCTGTCCGAATCTTCCCCACTCTTTCTTCTTACCGCCGCTCTGTCTCGTTCTGTCTCTCTGCGCCTGTTTGCGCAGATTCGCAACTCTCCGTTCTTCTTTCCTCTCTTTTTCGTTGTAAATTTGTTTTTTGCATTTCGCAAATAGCACAAATGTTCTATCCTTTACTCAGCAAGAGCGCCGGGGATGTCCGGTGCAGGAAGGAGGAGAGGACATGACCCAGGCGGAGTTCTGGCAGCAGCCGGAGCAGCTGGCCCTGATCCGGGGCTGGGTCCGGGACGGCGTGGAAAGCAAGGAGATCGCCCGCCGGATGGGGCTCAAGCCCCTGGGACTGCGGATCTGGCGAACCAGGTATCCGGCCATCGGTGCAGCCCTGGCCCAGACGGGAGAGCTCACCGACTACCAGGTGGAGGAGGCGCTGCTCAAGGCGGCCATGGGCTACCGATACACCGAGGAAAAGACGGAGCAGACCGAACGGGGAGACAAACTGGTTTCCACGGAGAAGGAGGTCAGCCCCAATGTCACCGCCATCAGCCTGTGGCTGAAACGGCGAAAGCCGGAGGTGTGGGACTGCGGAGAGGAGGAGCCGGAGCCTCCGGCGGAGAACAATCTGTTTGCGGCCCTGGGAGACTGGGAGAGAGAGGAGTTGAGAGGGGATGCACTACCGGACGTTCAGCAGACGGCAGAGGCTGGTGCTCACCTGGTGGAAGCACCCGGCGTTCCGGAATCGTGACGGCATCATCTGCGACGGCTCGGTGCGTTCAGGTAAGACGGTGAGCATGGCGGTGGGCTTCCTGCTGTGGAGCATGGAGACCTTTGACCGGCAGCGGTTCGCCCTCTGCGGCAAGACCATCGAGAGCCTGCGGCGGAACGTGTCCGGGCTGCTGCCCCAGTGGATGGAGGGGCTGTGCTCCATGGAGGAGCGGCGGGGAGAGAACCGGCTCACCGTGCGCATGAACGGGCATGAAAACGACTACTACCTGTTCGGTGGCAAGGACGAGGGGAGCTACGCTCTCATCCAGGGCATGACCCTGGCGGGGGTGCTGTTTGACGAGGTGGCCCTGATGCCCCGCTCCTTTGTGGAGCAGGCGTTGGCCCGGTGCAGCGTGGAGGGCTCCAAATTCTGGTTCAACTGCAACCCGGAGGGACCCACCCACTGGTTTTATCAGAGCTGGCTCACCCGGGCGGAGGAGCGGAACCTGCTCTATCTCCACTTCACCATGGAGGACAACCCCGCTCTCTCCCCCGCCATCCGGCAGCGGTATGAGCGGCTTTATACCGGAGTGTTCTATCAGCGGTATGTCCAAGGGCTTTGGGCGGCGGCAAAGGGCCTGATCTACGATATGTTCCGGCCGGAGGTACACGTCACGGAACGGCTGCCGGAGGCCGGGCGGGGGTGCTACGTCTCCGTGGACTACGGCACCCAGAACCCCACCGTCTTTCTGCTGTGGCAGAAAGGGGAGCGTGGCCGGTGGTGCTGTCTGCGGGAGTATTACTGGTCGGGCCGGGATCGGATGCGGCAAAAGACCGACGGGGAGTACGCCGACGATCTGGAGGTGTTTCTGGACGGGGTGAAGCCCCGGGCGGTGATTGTGGACCCGTCGGCGGCCAGCTTCATCGCCCTGCTCCGGCAGCGGGGATACCTCGTCCTGGGGGCGGACAACCAGGTGCTCTCCGGCATCCGCCGGGTGGGCGACCTGCTCCGGGAGGAGCGGCTGCTCTTCTCCCCTGGCTGCGTCCGGACCGTGGAGGAGTTCCGCAGCTACGTCTGGGACGAGGACGGGGCCGGACAGGACAGGCCGGTGAAGGACCACGACCACTGTATGGACGCCCTGCGGTACTTTGTGAGCACCGTGCTGGTGCGCAGCCAGGCTCGGGCGGGGAAGCGCCCCAGAGGGCTGTGATCTATTTTGTGATATGAGGTGATTGAGATGATTTTGTATGTGGACAGACAGGATCTCCCCGACCCGGAGCATCCCGACCCGGCGGTGCTCCGGTGGTGCATCCGCAAGGCGGAGATCGCCAACGGGCGGTATCAGCGGCTGGACCGGTATTACCGGGGTGAGCATGACATCCTCCGGCGCAGCGGCGGAGAGGGAGAGAGCCGGGTGGCGGTGAACTACGCCCGGTATGTAGTGGACATCGCCCTGGGTTACTATCTGGGAACGGATGTGAAATACGACCCCAACCCCCAGAGCTGGAATGAGGCTCCCTCCCGGGGACTGCTGGGACAGCGGGTGCTGGACATCACCCCTCTGCTGACCTGCTATGACCGGCAGCACATCAGCCAGGTAGACCGGGAGATCGGCAAGACCATGGGGGTGATGGGGGACTGCCTGGAGCTGTGCTATGCCTCCTGCGAGGCAAACCCCCACCCCAGAAGCGCCCGGATCGACCCGAGAAACGGCATTCTCCTCTGCGACGCCACCGTGGAGCACAACAAGCTGCTGGCCCTGGTGTGGGAGCGGCGGGAGTGGCCCTCCGGCGAGCAGTTTTACGCCGTCACCTGCTACACCGGCCGGACGGAGCGGGACTATATCAGCGGCGACCTGGAGACGGCGGTCTTTCGGCCCATCGGCCCGGCCCGGGAGCACTACTTTGGGGCGGTGCCGGTGATCGCCTATGAGAACAACGCCGAGCGCCAGGGGGATTTTGAGCAGATCATGAGCCTGATCGACGCCTATGACGATCTGATGTCCAGCCGTCTCACCGACAAGCGGCGGTTCGTGGACGCACTGCTGGTGTTCTTCGGCATGACCCTGGCCCCCGGGGAGGAGGAAAAGCTGCTCCGGGAGCGGTTCATCGACGGGGCGCCGTTGGACGCCCGGGCGGAGTACATCCAAAAGACCTTCGATGAAGCGGGGGTGCAGGTGCTGGCGGACAGCCTGGTGCGGGAGATGCACAAGATGACCCTGACGGTGGACATGTCCGACGAGCAGTTTTCCGGCAACGCCTCCGGGCAGGCGTTGAAGCTGAAGCTGCTGACCATGGAGCAGCTGGTGCAGGGCAAGATGCGGCAGATGGAGCGGGGATTGCGGGAGCGGTTCGAGCTGTACAGCCATTGGCTGGCCGTCAAGGGGGAGATGGCCCCGGTGTCGGCGGCGGAGGTGGACGTGGTGTTCACCCGGAATCTGCCCATCAATGAGAGCGAGACGGTGGACATGGTGACCCGCCTCCGGGGGATGGTGGACGACCAGACACTGCTGGGACAGCTCTGGTTCATCCGGGACCCGGCGGAGGCCCTGCGGAATCTCCGCCGTCAGGAGCAGCTACAGGGGACAGCAGGCAATGCCTGTGACCATAACAGGACGGGGTGGGCCCTCGGGAACGGCCCGGACGGAGAGGAGAAGGTCAGATGAGTGCAGAGGAGCTGAGACAGGAGCGGCCGGACTTGGACACGCTGCTCCGGGAGGATCGGGACTATCAGTCCGCCTACGACAAAAAGGTGAGCCAGGCGCTGGCCACCGCCCGGGCCAACTGGGAACGGGACCGTCAGGGGGAGGAGGACCGGCTCCGGCAGACGCTGGAGGCGGAGATGCAGGAGACGCTGGAGCAGGAGCGGCAGGTGCTTGCCGGGCAGCGGCAGGACTTTGACCGGCGGCTCCGGCAGGTGGCGGTGGGGGAGGCCCTGCAGCAGCGGGGCCTGGATGCCCGTTTTGCCCCCTGGATCGCCGGCGAGAGCGACGAGGACTCCGCCCAGCGGGTGGATGCGTTCACCGGGCTGTTTCAGGAGGCCCTGTCCCAGGCGGTGGCCGGACGGATGCGGGGGGAGGCCGCCCCCAGAGAACCGGACCGGCCCCGGGAGCTGACCCGTGAGCAGGTGCGGGGGATGTCCCCCCGTGAGATCAACCGGAACTGGGAACAAATCTCCGGTCTGCTTCGGGAGAGCCAATAACACAGTACGACAATGACAACATAAGGAAAGGATGAGAGCGAATGGCATTTTCCAATTTTATCCCTGAGATCTGGTCTGCCCGGCTGCTGGAGCATCTGGACAACGTCCACGTCTACGCCGGTCTGATGAACCGGGACTATGAGGGCGAGATTCGGGCCTATGGCGACACGGTACACATCAACCAGCTGGGGGACATCACCATCAGCGACTACACCGGTGCGGACATCGCAGACCCGGAGGAGCTGGACGGCTCCATGCAGGATCTGACCATCGACAAGGCCAAGTATTTCAACTTCCAGGTGAAGGACGTAGACCACGCCCAGTCCAACCCCAAGCTGGTGGACGCCGCCATGCAGCGGGCCAGCTACGGCATGAACGACGTGATCGACCAGTACCTGGCCTCCCTGCTGCTGGAGGGGGCGGACAGCGGCAACATTCTCTATGACGACAGCTCCGCCGTCACCCCCACCAGCGCAGACGCCTATGACTACCTGGTGGACCTGGGGGTGCTGCTCAACGAGGCCAACGTCCCCATGCTGGGCCGGTGGGTGGTGCTGCCTCCCTGGTACCACGGTCTGCTGCTGAAGGACTCCCGGTTCGTGGGCAACGGCACCGGTTACAACCAAGCCATCCTTCAGGGCGGTCTGGTGGGTGAGGCCGCCGGCTTCCAGATCCATCTGTCCAACAACGTCCCCAACACCAACGGCTCCCTGTACAAGGTCATCGCCGGCACCAGCGCCGCCGGTGCCTATGCCGAGCAGCTGGTGGAGCTGGAGGCCTATCGGCTGGAGAAGAATTTCTCCGACGCCGTGAAGGGGCTCCACGTCTACGGGGCCAAGGTGGTCCAGCCCAAGGCCCTGGCGGTCATGACCTGCAACAAGGGGTAAGGCCATGACGAGCGAGCAGATGGAGTCCAGTCTGGAGCGGCTGGCGAGAAAGCTGGGGCTGGAAGATCCTGAGGAGGACGTGACCCTGCTGCTGGAGGACGAGCTGCTGGACGCCGAGGGGGAGATGCTGATCTATCTGGGGGTGAGCTCCCTGGAGGAGCAGTTCCTCTATAAGGCGGTGGAGCTGGCGGCCCTCTACTACCAGCGGGACCGTTGGGAGCTGGAGGGCGGCGGGCTCCGCTCCTCCGCCTACTCCGAGGGGCAGATCAGCCAGTCCGAGCAGTATCTCTCCCCCGCCGAGCTGCGGGCCGGAACGGCGGAGATTTTGGACAGCCTGGCCCGGTTCCGGAGGGTGTCATGCTGAGCCGTCAGACCCCTCTGGCCTGGCGGCAGGGGTTCTCCCTCTACCGGCGCAGTCTGGAGACGGACAGCATGGGCGACCCGGCGGCGGTCTATCACATGGACGAGCCGGACTTCACCGCCGCAGACGGGACGGAGGACGGCATCTGCTGGCAGAGCGTCCAGTCCTGGCAGAGCGGCGGGCGGCTGACCTCCGGTCTCTCCCGCAAGGAGCCGGGGGAGAGCTCCACCGGGGCGGTGGAGGGATGCCTCTTCACCGACCTGGAGCTGTCGCCGGGGGACCGTCTGTCCATCGGGGAGGGGCTATACGAGGTGCGCTCCCTCCAGCAGTGGCCGGGGCACCGGAAGGTGCTGGCCCAGCGGATCGGGTGAGGTGATACGAAATGTCAGACATCAGATGGGCCATGGTAGACGCCCGGGAGCAGGTGCGCCAGGCGTTGGAGGAGATGGAGACGGAGTGCTCCTTCTCCCTCCGGGGGCGGTTCGCCCCCGGCAGTGCGGAGCCGCCCGTGGTGGTCTGGGGGGAATACTCCAACATCGCCACCGACTGTCCGGTGGTGGACGAGCTGGTCTTTCAGGTGGACCTGTGGACCGCCGACCGGGACAGTCAGAACGAGCTGGCGGCGGCGGTGAATCAGGCGCTGGGGCAAATCGGTCTGCGGCGCATCTACGCCGGGCCGGACGGCTATGAGGACATCGGGCCGGGGTACTGCCGCAAGACCCTCCGGTTTGGCAGGAGGGTGGACAAGCGGACGCTGCGGTTGGTGGACTGAGGGGGCCAGGGGCGAATTCGCCGATGGATTTCTGCTGGACGGCAGTGCCTGCCGCACTCCCTCAGTCTGCCCTTCGGGCAGCCAGCTCCCTCAGAGAGGGAGCCAAGAGTGGAAGTGAATTTCACTTTCCTCAGTCGCCTTGCGGCGACAGCTCCGCCGTCAAGCGGCACTTCCGCTGCGCTCCCTGCCTCAGAGAGGGAAACAGGGGCGGATTCGCCGGGGGATTTCTGCTGAACGACAGTACCTGCGGCACCCCTCAGTCAGCTTACGCTGACAGCTCCCCTTTCAGGGGAGCCAGAAAACAAACGCACAAACGCAGAAAGGAATGATACGACTATGGCAACACAGGGACTTTCCACCATTGGGATTCAGGTCAAGGTCAACGAGGTGGCGATGAACTACGTCACCGAGATCGGCGACATCGGCGGCACTCCCGCCACGCTGGATGCCACCTGTATGCAGGACAGCATGAAAAAGAGCGTCCCCGGCGTGCAGGACGTGAAGGCGTTTGAGGTGACCTACCTCTACGACAACACCGCCGCCGACTCGGACTATCGGGTGCTCAAGGCCCTCCAGACGGCGGGAAAGGTGGTGCCCATCGGGGTGGTATTCCCCGACGGAACCACCTTCACCAGCTCCGGCTACGTCAGCACCTATGTGGTGGGTGCGAAGGTGGATGAGCTGATCTCCGCCAAGCTGTCTATGACCCTCCAGAGCGACTGGACGGTCACCGACCCCAGCGCAGCGTAACAGACGTTCCAATGGCCGTCCCGTTCTTCGGAGCGGGACGGCCTGAGTAAATGAAACGGAGGGATTTTTATGGCAAGAAAGTATCTCCCCCTGCGGGGAGACGGAAAGGAATACCGGCTGCGGCTGACGGTGGGAGGACAGCGGAACCTCCGGGAACGGTTCCAGGAGGAGACCCTCCAGACCGTCCTCCTGGCCGCCGGAGACAATGAGCGGCTGTGCGCCCTGCTGGGGGAGGCTCTGAGCTGGCCCGGCAGCGGCAACGACTGCACCGACGGAGAGCAGTTTCTGGACCTGCTGGTGGACTGGGGCTACCAGGGACAGGAGCGGTTCGGGGCGCTGGCCTTTGACCTGGCGGCGGCCTCCGGTCTGCTGACGGCAGAGCAGGCAGGACAGCTCAAGGCCGCTCTCCGCTCGGCGGTGGAGCAGGCCTACACCCGGATGGAGACACCAGAGACGGCGGAGGAGGAACAGACCGATGCCCCCTTTTCCCCGGACCTGACGCTGGACGAGCTGCTGGAGGCCGGCGTCCGGGCTGGGGGCAGTCCCTCGGAGCTGGAAGACTGGACCTGGAGCGAGGTGCTCCAGCTCGTCCGGTGCCGCCGGGAGGCGGAGCGGCAGCGGTATCAGGCCCTGAGCGTTATCGCCTGGGAGCAGGCAGTGTTCACCGCCCGGCTGCTGGCAGGGGAGCGGGCGGAGCCGGTATACGAGCGGTTCCCCTTCTGGGAGGAATCGGAACAGGCATCCCTCCGGCTGGCGGGCTATCGGTCCATGATGGAGCGCCTGGCCGGGAACAAGAGAGAGGTGAGAGAACATGAGTGACAGTACACAGGAGGCGGCCCGGCTCCGGGCAGAGCTGTCGGCGGCCAACGATGCCGCCCTCCGCTTTGCCGCCTCCGCCTCCCAGATGCAGAGCGCCTATACCTACGCCCTGAACCGGATGAACAGCGCACTGAGCCAGCTCTCCGGGGCCTTCCGGGGGCTGGCAGCGGTGGGGATGAACGCCTTTTCCGGCCTGATCTCCGCCGTGACCCCGGCGGTGCAGACCCTATCCAATCTGGCGGTGAAGCTGTTCGGGGCCACGGTCTGGCAGTCGGGGACGAAGGCGGCAAACGCCACCGCCTCCGCCATCAACTCTGTGACAAAGGCGGCCAAATCTGCGGCCAGCGCCCAGCGGGATCTGTATGGCTTTGACCAGATCACCCGGGTCAGCGCCGGTTCCGGCTCCGGCTCGGGCGGCAGCTCCTCGAGAGGAGGCTCCGCCGGTGGCGGCGGGGACGCAGAGGGGAGCTGGGTGCGTATCTCCGGGCTGCTGGACGACTTTGCTGATAAGGCGAAGTCGATTTTAGGGCAGATCTGGCAGCCCTTTGCCGACGCCTGGGACAGCCAGGGGGCCGGGGTGGTAGAGGCGGCCCAAACCGCTCTCTCCAATATCAGCTTGGCGGCGGCAGCTGTGGGCAGCAGCTGGCTCAAGGCCTGGACTGGCGGGGCCGGGGAGCAGGCGGTGTCCTCGGTGCTGGGCATCGTCCAAAATCTGCTGACAGCGGTGGGCAATGTGGCCGCCCGGTTCCGGGAGGCCTGGACAGCCGGGGGCGCAGGAGACGCCATTTTTCAAAATCTGGCGGACATCGCCAACGTCTTTCTGGACGCCCTGGAGGACATGGCCGCTGCCACCGCAGTCTGGGCGGGACAGCTGAATTTCTCCGGCCTGGTCAGTGGCTTTGGCAATCTGGTATCCGCCTGCAAGCCGTTGGTAGAGCTACTGTCCAACGGGCTGAACTGGGCGTATACCAACGTGCTGCTGCCCCTGGCGGGGTGGGTCATCCAGTCGGCGGGACCGGCGGCGGTGAACGTGCTGACCTCGGCAGTCAAGCTGCTCACCTCCGCCCTGAGCCTGTTCCAGCCGTTGGGCCAGACGGTGTGGAGCAATCTGCTCCAGCCCCTGGGCCAGTGGACAGGGCAGACGATCACTGCCGCCCTGAAAACGGTATCCGCCGCCTTTAACACCCTGGCGGAGGTGCTGAACGGTCTGCCCGCCGGGTGGGAGGCGCTGAAGGCGAAGGCGTCCGGCATCTGGGAGTCCATCAAAGCCGCCCTGACCGGGGCGGCCAACGGCAGCAAGACCGCCGTGGTCAGCGCCTTTACCCAGATGACCAGCAATGCGGTCAATCAGGGGAACAGCCTGAAAACCAAGCTGACCGGCATCTTCGGCACCGTCGTCTCTACCCTCCAGAGCAAGCTGAACGGGGTCAAGACTGCCCTGACCACTCCCTTTAAAAACGGGCTGAACGCAGTGATCGATCTGGTGAACCGGATGATTACAAAAATCAACTCGGCACTGAAATTCTCCTGGTCAGCCATCAAGGTGCTGGGCAAGGTCATCGTCCCGGCGGGGAGCGTGACCCTGGCCAAGCTCCCCACCATCTCCAAGCTGGCGGAGGGCGGCGTCACCACCAGACCGGTGTTCTCCCTGATCGGCGAGGCGGGCCGAGAGGCGGTGCTGCCTCTGGAGCGGAACACGGACTGGATGGACCGGCTGGCAGAGCGGCTGGCCCAGGCGGAGGGCCGCCAAGGAGACAGTCTGGTGCTGGAGGTCCACGTGGGAGATGAGCTGCTGGCAAAGCAGGTCATCCGCAGGGTCAACGAGACCACCCGGCGAACCGGGTGCTGTCCCATCTACGTGTGATGAGAGGAGGAACGAAGCTATGGCAACGGTATCGGTCAGCGGTCTGACCATCAACGGGATGTCCATGCCCGACCCGGCTCTGGAGGGAGTGACCATCTCCACGGAAAAGGTGTGGTCGTCCAACACCGGGCGGACGGCCTCCGGCAGGATGGTGGGGAGCATTATCGCCACCAAGACCACCATCAAGATCAAGTGGCCGGTGCTCACCACCGACCAGATCGCCCTCATCGAGGCGGCGGTCAGCGACCCGGACAGCCCCTTCGTCCCGGTGTCCTACACCGACATGTGCGGGGAGACGGTGGAGCGAACGGTGTATTTCGGCACCCCCAGCTACACCCTCTACTCCTGGGCGGACGGGCTGACCCTGGTGAAGGACGCCTCAGTGGAGGGCATCGAGCAGTAGGGTCATACAAAGCGGCGGCTCCGTCCTTCGGGTCGGGGCCGCTGCGCACCCTCGACAATCCGCCCGTTTCCTGCTATACTGGAGACAGGCAGACGCAGGGGAGGCATTTTCATGCGCTACGGCATAGGAGAACGGGAGCTGATCCGGCTGGTACATCGGGTCAGTCCTCTCTTTTGGGACAGTGCCCGGGTGAGCCAGGTCCGGGAGAAGGGCCTGGACGACTTTGTCACCCAGGCAGACCTGGCGGTGCAGGAGACGCTTCGGGCCGAGCTGAGCCGTCGCTGGCCGGGGATCGGCCTTCTGGCGGAGGAGGACGCCGCTCGCCCGGAGGAGCGGAACAGACCTCTCTGGATCTTAGACCCCATCGACGGCACCAACAACCTGATCCACGGCTTTCGGGAGAGCGCCGTCTCCCTGGCTCTGTGGGACGGGGCGCAGACGGTGATGGGGGTGGTATACAACCCCTTCCAGCAGGAGACCTTCTCCGCCACCCTGGGCCGGGGAGCCCGCTGCAACGGGCAGCCCATCCGGGTCAGCAAGCGCCCGGACCTGGCCCACAGTCTCGCCATCTTCGGCACCTCTCCCTATGAAAAGGAGCGGGCAGACCTGGTGTTTCAGCAGGCGAAGGAGGTCTATCTCCGCACAGAGGACCTCCGCCGGGGCGGCAGCGCCGCCCTGGAGCTGTGTAAGGTGGCCTCTGGCCGGGCAGAGCTCTACTTTGAGTTCAACCTGAAGCCCTGGGACTACGCCGCAGGGCAGCTCATCCTCCGGGAGGCTGGGGGAATGTGTACCGACCTGGCGGGAGGTCCCCTGCCCGTGACGGAGAACGCCGACCTTCTCGCCACCAATGGACAGGTCCACGGGGAGGCGCTGGCAGTGCTGGGGCAGGGGGAGGCATAGTCTCCCCCGCCCGGAGTTGTTCGTTCCGGTTGAAAAAAGCGGTTGACAAATCGGCCCGGCCTGACTATAATACTATCTGTTGAAAATATGATATGCGGATGTGCTGGAATTGGTAGACTGGCAAGCTTGAGGTGCTTGTGCTCGAATGGGCGTACGGGTTCGAGTCCCGTCATCCGCATTAACGACAGCATCATCCGGACCGACTCTCCTCTGGGGGAGGCAGGTTCGGATTATTTGTTTTTTCGGTCCATTGGAGCGTGCGCTGTGAGGTGGGCAAATGGGACTTCTTGAATGTGCAAGCGGCGCCTCTGTCTGGCGAGGCTATGACTACTTTAAAAGGGGAAACGTGAAAAGCGTCGAAAAAATGGAAGAAAATGTTTTTTCGGCAGCCGTTTCGGGGAGCGCCGTCAAGCCCTATGCTGTAGAGCTTCGCATCGATCACCCCCGCAAGTCAAAATGCAGCTGTCCCCACGCAAACGGCAAACGGATCGTATGCAAGCACATGGTAGCTGTGTATTTCACCGTGTTCCCCCAGCAGGCCGAAGCATTTTATGTGGAAGCGATGGCTTACCAGGAGGAGCAGGAGGCGCAGGCAGAGGAGCTTTCCGACAGAGTTTGCCAGTATGTGCAGAAGATGAAGAAGGCCGAGCTTCAGCAGGCACTGCTGGAGTTGTTGTTCGACGGTCCCGAATGGCAATTTGACCGTTTTCTCCGTGAATACAGGTTAGATGAAGATGAAGGCCGCTGTTAGGCAATACAGCGCCCTCTGACGATTTCTCATCAAAACCGTACGCTATGTGAACATCCGAACGCTCTCCCGAGGGAGGGCATTCGGATGTTGTTTTTCTATATTACCATTTACCCCAGAAACGCCGTCACCACCGCTCGCAGCTCCTCCGGCAGTTCCTCCAGGGCGGAGATCTTTTCCCCGTTCACCCGGGCGACGAAGCCGTCCCCGGTCAGATAGAAGCCGTTGTTGTCACTGTTCTTCATGGCAGCCCCATCGTCAAAGAGGGTGAACTTGTCCCGATAGGGCAGATAACCGAAGGGGCACAGACAGGCGCAATTGCCGCACTCGTTACAGAGCGCCTCGATGTGCACCGCCTTTTTCAGCTCCGGCAGGGCCAGATTGGCCCGGTTGGGGCACACGTCCACGCAGTTCCGGCACTTGTAGCAGGCCAGGCTGTCCAGAGGACGCTTTACCGTCCTGCGCTCAGGCTTTTTCTGATAATAGGGGTCGGCGCTCACCGACGCCACCAGCTCGTCCAGGGCCGCCACGTCCACCCGGGCGGGGACCGTCTCCGGGACTTGGGCGCAGAGCCGGGAGAGGTTTTTGTACCCCCCTGCTGGAGCAGCAGGGTCGCCACCGTCACCGGGGCGATACCGGCGGACAGCACCTGGGCCACGTTGTGGGTGTCGATGCCCCCGGAGAAGGAGACGGGCAGCGTCCCCCCGAAGGCCCGGCTCAAAAGCTGGGCGGTGCGGATGGAGAGCAGGAACAGCGGCTTGCCGGAGAGGTACATGGTCTCCCCGGGCAGCTCGCCGTTGCGGATGGCCACCGGGAAGGTATTGGTCAGCTTCACCCCCAGGGTCAGGCCCAGAGAGTCCGCCAGGGCCTTCAAATCAGTGAGCAGCTCCACGGCATAGTCCGGCTGGAGGTCGCGGTCAAAGCCCTCCCGGTCAAAGGTCAGATAGCCGTAGCCGTTCTCGTCCAGTACCTGCCGGGCGGCGTCGTAGCCCACCAGGGTGGGGTTACACTTGACGAAGGTGTTCAGCCCCTTCTCCTCCAGCAGATAGGCAATCATCCGCCGGATCTCCCCTACCGGACATCCGTGGAGGGTGGAGAGGGTGACTGTGTTACAGATTTTGGCAGGAATGGAGTTGACATAATCTTCATTCACCACCCGGAACAGCTCCGGATGCGCTCTGACCTGGGACAGATACAGGCTCCACACCGGGGCACAGGAAGCGTCCTTCATCGTCTCGATGAACCGGTCCACCTTTTCCGACTGCAGTCCCGCCAGGTCGTAGCCCACGGACATATGGAACTGGAAGCCCTCCGGGTCCCCCAAATCGAACTCCCTGGCCAGCAGGTGAATGACGATCCACGCCTTGATGTACTCCTCCGCCGCCTGGCCGATGGTCAGCTCGGTGGACCACTCCACATTGTACGCCTCTCCGGAGACGTAGATACAGGGCTTGTCCACCGGCAGGTCCTCGCCGTCGATGATCTGGACGGTTTTCAGCTCGAAAATGCGGCCTCCCGCCCCATAGGCGGCAATCAGGTTGTTTGCCAGTTGGGTGTGAGGCCCCGCAGCGGGGCCGATGGGAGTCTCCACCCGTCCGCCGCAGAAGTCCACCGGGCACGCCTTGGGCCGGACTGCCGGGACGCCGAACAGGGTATTGCGCTCCCGCAGCTCGTTCACAGCGGTACAGAGCAGGGTCTCAAAGGGCAGGGGGTTCATTCGGTCACTCATTTTTCTCGCTCCTTCCCGTCGGGGGCGGCGCACTCGGCGGCGGTCCCCCGCAAAATGTCGATGCCGTGGCCCAGGCTGGGGAGGAGAAATTCCAGGCTCTCCCGCACCGCTTTGGGACTGCCAGGCAGATTGACGATCAGCGTTCTGCCCCGGATGACGCTGGCCCCCCGGCCCAGCATGGCCCTGGGGGTGATTTGCAGGGAGTACCAGCGGATGGCCTCGGCGATGCCCGGGGCGTTCCGCTCCGCCACCGCCAGGGTGGCCTCCGGGGTGCGGTCTCTCTCCGAAAATCCGGTGCCCCCGGTGGTCAGCACCAGAGCCACCTGCCGCCCGTCCGCCAGCCGACACAGCTCCCGCTCCAGCCTCTTCTGCTCGTCCGGGAGGAGCAGGGTCTCCACCACCCGGTAGCCCGCCGCCTCCGCCATTTGGACGGCCAGGGGGCCGCTCTTGTCCTCCCGCTGGCCGCAGGCCCCCTTGTCGCTGAGGGTGATCACCGCCGCCGTGGGCCGTTTGTCCGGGTTGTCTGTCAGGGAAATCTCGTCCCCCACACGAATGACGCCGCCCCGGAGCACCTGGGCAAAGACGCCGTTGGTGGGCATAATACATTTGCCCACCCGCTGAAAGATCTCACAATGGCTGTGGCACTCCTTGCCGATCTGGGTCAGCTCCAGCAGAGCGTCCCCGATCTGAAAGCAGGTCCCCACCGGCAGGCTCCGCAGGTCGAAACCCTCCACGATGAGGTTTTCCCCGAAGTCTCCGGGCTGCACTCCGGCCCCCTGGGCGTTGAAGGCGTCGATGACCTCCTGTCCCAGCAGGCTGACCTGGCGATGCCAGTTGCCGCCGTGGGCGTCTCCCTCCAGGCCGAAGCCCTCCACCAGCCGGACGGAATCCACCGGCCCTTTGGCTGTCCCCCGCCGGGGGCTGATGCAAATTCCTCTGATGATGCCCATGGGAAAGCACTCCCTCTCATTTTGTGGTTCTGCTGTCAGCCGCCGATGGCCGACATTCCCCGCCGCTCCAGGCCGGTCTGGGCCTGGTTCTCGGCAAAGCGGTGGCCCTTTGGCTTGCTCCAAACAGCGGCGGACAGGGCCGCCTTTATCGTCTCTCCAGAGGCCCCCGCCCGGAGCAGCTCCCGGAGATTCACCGTCCCCTGATACTGGAGACAGGGCTTCACCCAGCCGTCGGCAGTCAGCCGCAAACGGTTGCAGCCGTCGCAAAAGGGGGCGGAGCATGGGCTGATAAAGCCCACCAGTCCTGCAAAATCTGGGACTGAATAATAAATCGCCGGGCCGTTCCCCCCGCTCATTCACCGGAGTCAGAGGGCCGTACCGTCCCTCCAGCTCCTGTATCAGCGCCTTCCGAGTCACGGGGCGGTAGCTTTTCCCCCGGCCCAGAGGCATGGTCTCGATATACCGCACCCACACCTGCCGGGTGCGGGCCAGCTCCGCCACCTCGGCGGGGTTCCGGTCTGTGATGCCCTCCCCCGCCACGCAGTTCACCTTGACGTGGGAGAACCCGGCGCAGAGGGCGGCGTCCAGCCCCTCCAGCACCCGCTCCAGGCCGTCCGTCCCGGTGAGGGCGGCGTAGGACGCCCGGTCAAGGGTGTCCAGGCTGATATTTACCCCGGAAATACCCGCCTCCGCCAGTTGTTCCGCCTGTGCTGAGAGCAGCAGGCCGTTGGTGGTCAGGGTGATGTCTCCGATGCCGGGTATCTCATACAATCTCCTCACCAGCTCCGGCAGTCCGGGGCGGAGCAGGGGCTCTCCCCCGGTGAGCTTGAGCCGGGAGATGCCCAGCTCTGCGGCGGCGGAGACGACGGTACACAGCTCTTCGTCTGTCAGCAGCGTCTCCTCCGGCAGCCAGCGCACCGGCCCTGACCCGAGGCAGTAGCCGCACCGGAGATTGCACCGGTCGGTCAGGGAGATGCGGAGGTAGTCGATCTCCCGCCCGTACTGATCTCTCATGGCGTATCAGCCTGTCTGTTCTGCCGTCTCAATCCTGTCCCTCCCGGCGATAGTGTCCCGTCTTGCCCCCGTCCTTGTCCCGGAGGAAGATGGGGCTGATGGTCATGTCCTGGCCCAGAGCCTTGCACATATCGTAGACCGTGAGCAGGGCGGTGCTGACCCCAGTGAGGGCCTCCATCTCCGCCCCGGTCTTGCCCACACACTTCACCCGGCAGACGCACTCCACCTCCAGCGTCTCCGGCGAGAGGGAAAAATCCACCGCCACCTGGGTCAGGTTCAGGGTATGACAGAGCGGGATCAGCTCCCAGGTGTGCTTGGCCCCCTGGATGCCTGCGATCCGGGCCGCCGCCAGCACGTCTCCCTTTTTGCTGGTGTTCGTCTCGATGGCTTGGAAGATGGCCCCGTTCACCTGCATCCGGCCCACGGCCTCGGCGGTGCGGAGGGTCTCCTCCTTGCCGCCCACGTCCACCATGGACGCCTGGCCCCGCCGGTCTACATGGGATAACTCACTCATAGGCCCTCCTAGTGTCTCTTTCCGAAGCCGCAGTTGGGGAAGGTGCACACCGGGCAGTTCAGGCAGAAGCCTCCCTCTCCCAGGCCGTCCAGGTCCTCCCGGGTGATCTCCACCCCCGCCATAATGCGGGGCAGCACCAGGTCAAAAATGGTGCGCTTGGAGTACATGACGCAGCCGGGGAGCCCCAGAATGGGGATGCGCTGCTCCCCCAGGTAGCTGAGCAGGAACATGGCCCCCGGCAGCACCGGAGAGCCGTAGCTGACGATCTCCGCCCCGGTGTTGCGGATGGCCAGGGGCGTCCGGTCGTCCGGGTCCACGCTCATCCCTCCGGTGCAGAGGATCAGGTCGGCCCCCTGTGCCAGCAGCTTTTCAATGGCGGCGGTGGTCATGGCTGCGTCGTCGTTGGTGATCTCGTGGCCCACGATCTCCACGGGAAATTCCTTCAGCTTGGCCTCCAACACCGGGGTAAACTGGTCCTGGATGCGGCCATAGTAGACCTCGCTGCCGGTGGTGACGATGCCCGCCCGGCGCTTCTGATAGGGCAAGACCTGAAACAGTGGGGCGGGGCCTGCGGCCTCTCTGGCCCGCCCCATCTTTTCCCCCTGGATGACCAGAGGGATAATGCGGGTGCCCGCCAGCTTATCTCCCTTCTTCACCGGGAAATTCCCATGACGGCAGGCGATCATCATCTCCCCCAGGCTGTTCACCGCCCGGAGCCCCGCCCGGTTCACCCGGAACAGGCCGTCGCAGTCGGCGATCAGCTCGATCTTGCCCTCTTTTGCCCCGGACGGGTGCATATTTGCTCCCTGGCAGATCTCCCGGAGGATGTCCGCCGCCTCGTTCTCGTGGAGCATCCCCTCCTGCTTCTCCCAGACGTAGAGGGTCTCCTTGCCCACGGACAGCAGGACGGGGATGTCCTCCTCCCGGACCACATGGCCCTTGGTGAACACCGCCCCCCTTGGTCACGCCAGGGATGATCTGGGTGATGTCATGGCAGAGGACGTGTCCCACTGCCTCAGTAGTCTTGATACATTTCATAGACTGCCCACCTCTCTCGCAATATAGATTCCCGTGCCGGGGCGGCGGAGCTCGCCGTCCTCCACGATCTTTTCTCCTCTGAGGAACACCGTCTCCGCTCTGCCTTTGAGCCGCCACCCCTCGTAGGGGGCGTAGTCACAGGCGGAGTGCCGGTTCTCCCGGTGAATCACCGTCTCCACGTCCGGGTTCCAAATCACCACGTCGGCGTCGCTCCCGGGGAGCAGCGCCCCCTTCCGGGGGTACATCCCGTAGAGCTTTGCAGGATTGGCAGACAGCCGCCGCACCAGCTCGGTCAGGGGCAGCCGCCCCGTCTCCACGCCGTAGGTGTACAGCAGCGACACCCGCTCCTCTGCGCCGGGCATTCCGCCGGGGATTTTGGAGAAGTCTCCCCGTCCGGCGTCCTTTTGGGCCAAGGTGAAGGAGCAGCGGTCGGTGGAGACCGTGTCGATCTCTCCCTTTGCCAGAGCCTCCCACAACGCCGCCTGGTCCCGCTTTTTCCGCAGGGGCGGGGAGCAGACATACCTGGCCCCCCGGAAGTCGGGCTGTGCGTACAGGCTGTCGTCCAGGAGCAGGTACTGAGGGCAGGTCTCAACGTAGACCTTCTGCCCCATGGCCCTGGTCCGGCGAATTTCCTCCAGGCCCTTTTCGGTGGAGAGATGAACCACCACCACCGGCACGTCCACCAGCCGGGCCACCGTCAGCAGGCGGTGAATGGCCTCTGCCTCCGCCTCGTCCGGGCGGGAGAGGGGGTGCCCCTCCGGGCCGGTGACGCCCTGCTCCTTCAGCCGGGCGGCGGTGGCCTGGATAATGCCGTCATTTTCACAGTGGACGCCCACGATGCCCCCCAGGGGCTTGAGGGCCAGCAGCACCTCGTACAGCTCCCGGTCGCTGACCATATTGCCGTAGGTCAGATAGACCTTGAAGGAGGTGACGCCCGCCCGTATCATATCGGGCAGCTCCTCCCGGACATCCGGCCTCCACTGGGAGATAGCCATGTGAAAGGCGTAGTCGCAGCTGCTTCTGCCGTCTGCCTTTTCGTGCCAGTTGGCAAGCCCCTGGGCCAGGGTCTCCCCTGCCTCCTGGGTGGCGAAGTCCACCAGACAGGTGGTGCCCCCCAGAATGGCGGCGGTGCCGGAGGCAAAATCGTCCGCCGTTACCGTGCCGCAGACGGGCAGGTCCATGTGGGTGTGGGCGTCGATAAAGCCGGGAAACACCAGCCGTCCGGCGGCGTCTATGGCCTCCGCCTCCGGGTCAGTAAGGCTCTCCCCTACCTGGGCCACCCTGCCGTTTTCCAGCAGGAGATCCTGCACCCGGGTGCTCTCCTCTGTCACCAAAGTGCCGCCCCTGATGAGTGTTTTCATAACCGTTCCCCCTCTCTGCCGTCTATCCGTTGATGCTGTCCCACAGCTCCTGGGCCGACGCCCGGACCTGGGCGTTGACCGCCTCCTCGTCGCAGAAGGTCAGCTTCCGATCCCGCATGAGCACCCTTCCGGCGCAGACCGTGTGGATGACGCTCCGCCCGGTCATGCCGAACAGAATGTGACTGTTACAGTTTCTCCCGTCCATGGGGGTGTTGGGGATGTAGTCGGTGACGACGACATCCGCTCCGTATCCGGGCTTCAGTGCCCCCAGAGGGGTGTCGAAATACCGCCCTGCAATTTTCGGATTGCCGTCAAACAGCATCTCCGGCACCTCGCCCCAGGCGGCGTTGGGGTCTTTCAGGTGGTGCTTGTGGAGGATGTTGGCCACCTTGTAGCTCTCCAGCATATCGTGGGTATAGCCGTCGGTGCCCAGCCCTGTCAGCACTCCCCGATGGCACAGCTCCATGGTGGGAGGACAGCCGCAGGCGTTGCCCATATTGGACTCCGGGTTGTGCACCACCATGGTGTCCGTCTCCCGGAGCAGCTCCATCTCGTCCTCGTTGATATAGATGCAGTGGGCCGCCAGGGTCTTGGGCCCCAGAATGTCCATGTCGTGGAGCCGCTCCACCAGTCGCTTGCCGTAGGTTTTTTGACAGTGTTCTAAATCGTATGCCCCCTCGGCCACATGGATGTGATAGCCCACCCCCTCCGGCCGGTGGGCGGCGGCGAAGGCCAGCGTCTCGTCCGAGAGGGTGAAGGAGGCGTGGAGGCCCATCATGGCGGCCACCATCCCCGTCTCGTCCTGTTGGGCATAGCGGATGAACCGCTCGTTTTCCAGCACCGCCTCCCGAGCCTTCTCCCGCCCGTCCCGGTCTGAGACCTCGTAGCAGAGGCAGCGGCGGATACCCACCGTCTGCGCCGCCTCCTCGATGGCGGAGAGGCTGTCCGGGATGCAGAAAAAGCTGGCGTGATGGTCAAAGACGGTGGTGACGCCGTTTTTCACGCAGTCGATCAGGGTGTTCATGGCGGAGAGCCGGGTCTGCTCCAGAGTCAGATGGCGGTCGATGTTCCACCACATCCCCTCCAGGATGTCCAGAAAGCCTCTTGGATGGTAGCCTCTGACGGACAGACCACGGGCCATGGCGGAGTAGATATGCTCGTGGGTGTTGATGAGTCCCGGCATAATGACCCCTCCGTGGGCGTCCAGCAGCTCTGCCTCCGGGTAGCGCTCCCGCAGATCGGACCAGGGGCCCACCTCCTGTATTCTGCCGTTCCCTACGGCCACGCCTCCCAGCTCCAGCCAGGGGCAGTCCGGGTCACGGGTGACGACCCGTCCGTTTCCGATGAGCAGCATCTCAGTTCCCCCTTTCATAAAAGGTTTTTCCCATTCTAGCATGATTCCCGGCGGTTTGCAACCGGCGGAGCTTCCATTTCACATTGCAATTTCCCAAAAATCTGTTAGAATAGATGACAGAAAATCAGTCTGCGGAAGGAAGTTGACCCTTATGCCCGCTCAGCTGGAGCTGCTCAAACAGATCGCCCACGGCCTGGCCGCCCAGTGCGGCCCCAACACCGAGGTGGTCATTCACGACCTGACCGACCGGGATGGCGACCCGGTGGTGGCCTACATTGAAAACGGACACGTCACCCACCGCTCCGCCGGGGACGGCCCCTCTCCTGTGGGCATCGCCGCCCGGAAAAAGACCCGCTCTCAGCTCCCGGACAAGCTGGGCTTCACCACCCGGACGGCAGACGGCAAGGTGCTGAAATCCAGCACCCTGTACATCTGGGGTGAGGACGATCAGCTGGACTACATCCTCTCCCTGAACACCGACGTCACCGTCCTCATGGCGGCGGAGAACGCCATCCACACCCTCATCTCCCCGGACGCAGAGCAGCAGCCCGTGGCGGACAAGCCCGCCACCAACGTGAGCGAGCTGCTGGACAGCCTCATCCAGCAGTCGGTGGCCCTGGTGGGCAAGCCGGTTCCCCTGATGACCAAGGACGACAAGGTGAAGGCCATCCGATTTCTCAACGACTCCGGCGCCCTGCTCATCACCAAGTCCGGGGCGAAAATCAGCCAGTTTTTCGGTATCTCCAAGTATACGCTCTACAGCTATATCGAGGAGGGCAGCGAGTGACGGAGCCAAACGCTCCCGGTGTTTGCAATATCGTGCCCGGAAACGGTTTGGGTGGATTGCCTGTTGCAAGGCAATCCACCCGTTTTTGTTTTCAGTCGTCACCGCATTTTGCAACAGTACAGGCCTGTGCACAGCGCCCTTTTAGCCCTTGAACAGGGAGAGCACCCGGTTTTTCCCTGTTCTTTTTTCAATGGCGGCGACAATCGCACTTTGAGCTGACACCACCACCAGGCTGAATAAAATGACGATCAGCATTCTGACCGGCTCGCTTTCCGTCAGTCTTTTTGCGATCTGTAAGCCCAATATGTGCCACAGATAAAGCCACAGCGTAGAAGACCCGATAAAGGTCACCACCCGATTGGCTTTCAGGTGTCGTTTCAGCTTTTCCGCCGCTGACAGCAGCAGCAGTGAGCAGCCAATCGTATACGCCAGGTAGTAAATCCGGGGCGGATACTTATATTCGGAGCCGGTGCGCACAAACGCACCGTTTTCCTGCCAAAGGCAGATGGCGACAGCGAAAAACACTGCCAGGCAGAGAATGCCGAGCGCTACCCAGATGCGCCTGTCCACACGTCTGAAATTGACCCCTATGACGCTGATCAGTCCATATATAACCGGATACAGGACAAAAATGCGGTAGAGATAGCTGTCGGACAGGTCTATGATAGCAAGGTACAGGCAGAAAATCAAAATACACGCTACGACATGGGACAGCTTTCGCAAATCCACATGAACCAGCAGAGGCATCAACAGGGCACAGATCAGATAGATGTATATGATCCAGACATACCCGATGGACGCGTCCTGCAGCAGATATGTTCTGAGGATTTGCCGTTCTGTCAATTGCTGAAATTCAAAAATGTTGTTCAGTAGGAAGTAAAACGTCACAAAAATCCACGTGGGCAAAACGAGGCGGAAAAACCTTTTTGCGTAATATCGTCCAATATATATATATTTATGGTCATTTTCTGTGCTGCACTGCTCAAACCCTCTGCACCCGAGCATGGCGCTGAGTATCACAAGCAGATTTACATCAAACACCCTGAGCTGCAAAAGAAACTCATTTGTGGATACGTGCGCTATCACCAGTCCCAGCAGCGCAATACATTTTAAATAATCGAGGGAAGCGTCTCTTGGGGGTGCTGTATTTACCTCCATACAGGCCCTCCTTCTGCGTCACACGCACGGGAGCGTTTTCGTGCCGACACAGGGACGGCACTCCGCTGTTGCTTCTGTTCCGTTTTTTGGCCTCACAGCCGCTCCATGACCTCCAGCAGTTGTCCCATGTCCGGGTCGATGGAGATCGGCTCCCCGGCGGCTTTGATGGCGTTGGGGGTATCCTTTAATCCGTTCCCGGTGACGATGCTCACCACCGAGGCCTCCGGAGAGATCAGCCCCAGCTCCAGTGCCTTTTTCACCCCGGCGGTGCCTGTCACCCCCGCAGGCTCTCCGAACACACCGCAGGTGCGGCCCGGCAGTCGGGCGGCGGCCAAGATCTCCTCGTCCGAGACGTTGACCACCACGCCGTCCGACTCCCGGATGGCGTTGAGGGCCTTGTCCGCATTCCGGGGGACGCCCACGGCGATGGAGTCCGCCAGGGTGTTCTCCTCCATGGGCTCCCAGGGCTTGTTCTCCGCAATCGCCCGGTTCAGAGGGCAGCAACCCTCTGCTTGGACGCTGATGAGCCGGGGCAGGTGGTCGATCATGCCGGTGGCGTACAGGTCCTTGAAGCCCTTCCACACCCCGGCGATGGTGCAGCCGTCTCCCACGGAGAGGGCCACGTAATCGGTCATCTGCCAATGGAGCTGCTCGGCGATTTCCAGGGCCACCGTCTTTTTCCCCTCCATCAGGTAGGGGTTGATGGCGGCGTTCCGGTTGTACCAGCCGTAGCGCTCAATGGCCTGCTGGGAGAGGCGGAAGGTGTCCTCATAGCTGTCCCGTACGCTGATGACGTGGGCGCCGAAGATCATCAGCTGGGAGACCTTCCCCTTGGGCGCCCGGGAGGGGACGAAGATATAGGTGGGGAATCCGGCGGCGGCGGCGTTGCCCGCCAGAGAGGATGCGGCGTTGCCGGTGGAGGAGCAGGCGATGATCTCCGCCCCCGCCTCCTCCGCCTTGACCACCGCCATGGCGGAGGCCCGGTCCTTTAAGCTGGCGGTGGGGTTCACTCCATCGTCCTTGACATACAGGGTGTCAAGGCCCAGCACCTTCGCCAACCGCTCCGCCCGGTAGAGGGGCGACCAGCCCACCCGGAGGCGGGGACGGTTTCCCAGGCCCCGGACAGGAAGGTACCCCATATACCGCCACATGGACTGCTCGGTGCGGTTTGCCATGGTCTCATGGCTCACCTCTTTTGCAATGGCGACGTAGTCATATTGGATGTCCAGCATCCCCCCGCAGGCGGGGCAGGTGGTGGTGTTTGGCTCTGCCGGCCACTCTTTTCCGCAGCGGACGCATTTCGCCCCCAGAGCGTGCTTCATCATGGCGGTATCCCCTTACAGCTGTTTCAGCAGCCCGGTGCGGTCATTGAACTCGTCGATGAGGGCGTCCAGGTCCTTTGCCTGGGCGTGGACAGCGTCCCAGGTGCCCTCGGTGTCGTACCAGAGGGCGTTGAGCTCCTCCACCGTCTTGCCCTGCTGCTCCACCCAGGTGTAGTATTTCAGGTTGTGGATGCGCTTCCGGTCGGCGTAGGTCAGCTCCTGGAGGTTGTCGGTTTTCAGGTTCAGGATGTGGAGGCTGTGGTCCAGCAAGGCCTGAGTTGCGCTGTAGGGGCCGTGGAGCTGGTTCAGCTCCTCGATACGGCTGCCGTACATAACGGTGGAGTCGGTGAGGACCGTGCCCACCACATCGTGCTCGGTGAACTCGTAGTATTTGGCCATCTTAATGCAGCAGAGGAGGTTGGCGATGCCGGAGATGCCCAGCCAGGCGAGCCGCTCCACCAACTCGTCGTCCAGGCCCAGCTCCTCTTTCAAATAGGTCTGGCCCTCAGGGGTGTTGAACAGCCGCAGCAACCGCTGAGAGTCCTCGTCGTCGATGGCGATAGCCATGTCGGTGTTCTTCACGTTGTGGATCCAGGGGATGTGCTTGTCGCCGATGCCCTCGATCCGGTGACCGCCGAAGTCGTTGCTGAGAATGGTGGGGCACTGGAGGGCCTCGCCTACGCCCAGCTTCAAATTGGGATACAACTCCTTGAGCCGGTCTCCAGTGGACATGGTCCCGGCGGAGCCGGAGGTGAAGCAGGCCCCGGCGAACCGGTCCCCGGGGTGCTTGATCTCCTCGTACACGTCGGCCAGGGCGTTGCCGGTGACGTTGTAGTGCCAGAGGACGTTGCCCATCTGCTCGAACTGGTTGAAGATCATATACTGGGGGTCCTGCTTGAGCTCGTTGGTCTTGTCGAAGATTTCCTTCACGTTGCTCTCGCAGCCCAGGGTGGCGATGACCTCCGCCCCGATGGAGTGGAGCCAGTCAAACCGCTCCTGACTCATCTCGGCGGGCAGGATGGCCACGCCCTGGGCCCCCAGCAGACGGGAGTTGAAGGCGCCGCCACGGCAGTAGTTGCCGGTGGAGGGCCAGACCGCCTTGTGCTTTTCCACATCAAACTGTCCCGTGACCAGTCGGGGTGCCAGGCAGCCGAAGGATGCCCCCACCTTGTGGCAGCCCGTGGGGAACCACTTGCCCACCATGGCCACGATCCGGCAGGGGACGCCGGTGAGGGCAGAGGGGAACTCGATGTAGTTGGGCGCCTGCCGGAACAGGCCGCCGGACTCCTTGGGCTCATTCTTCCAGGTGATGCGGAACAGGTTCAGGGGATTGATGTCCCACAGGCCCACGCTCTCCAGCTTCTCCTGGATGGGGGCGGGGATCGTCTCCGGGTGCTGCATCTGAGCGATGGTGGGGATGATGATGCCGTTTTCCCGGGCGGTCTCCACATTGTGCTGCAAACCGGTCTCATTCTTGGTCAAGTCGATCATGGTGATACAACCTCTCTTTACTACCCGTTGACCGGGCGCACGCCGCCCAGTCTGCCGTTTCTGTCATGCTTACTATACCACCGGGCCCTGTGAATTTCAACTCATGGTCTAAATTTTTATCAGGCAGTCTGATTTTTTGTCAGTTTTTAACTTTTTGTATCTATTCTTTCTTTTTTTCTATTTCTTTCATCTAAATTCAAAACTTTTTATCGCCTATTCTAATTTACATAATCCTTTTCTGTGTTGCAAAAGTCACCGATCCGGCCAAAACTTTTTTTGTTTGCCCTTGCATTTTTTTGCATATCTGCTATGATGGGTGCAGG
Source organism: Clostridiales bacterium (assembly GCA_021201635.1). Taxonomy (GTDB): domain Bacteria; phylum Bacillota; class Clostridia; order Oscillospirales; family Oscillospiraceae; genus Onthomonas. Next base: position 30,104 of record JAJQEM010000035.1, read on the forward strand.
AGAAAGGAACGCAGACCGAAGAAGATTTTCCTCTTTCTTTTGGTCTGCCGGGTGCGCCCTGTGGGGCACAGAGATATGATGATGCAGGAGGTCGTTCCGCAATGGATTTTGAACAGATCAAGCAGGCCGCTCAGGACTACGGCCCGGCCATGAACCGGTTCCTCCGGGATTTGATTGCCATTCCCAGCGAGAGCTGTGAGGAGGAGGGCGTCATCCGCCGCTGCGCTCAGGAGATGGAAGCCCTGGGCTTTGACAAGGTGGAGATCGACCCCATGGGCAACTGCCTGGGCTGGATGGGCACGGGCAGCCGTATCATGGCCTTTGACGGCCACATCGACACGGTGGGCATTGGCAACATCGTCAACTGGACCGACGACCCCTATCAGGGCTATGAGACGGACCGCATCATCTACGGCCGGGGCGGCTCCGACCAGGAGGGCGGCGTGGTGGCCGCCGTGTACGGGGCGAAGATCATGAAGGATCTGGGGCTCATCCCCCAGGACACCTCCATCCTGGTCACCGCCACCGTCCAGGAGGAGGATTGCGACGGCCTTTGCTGGCAGTACATCCACAACGAGCTGGGTATCACCCCTGAGTTTGTGGTCTCCACCGAACCCACCGACGGCGGCATCTATCGGGGGCACCGGGGCCGGATGGAAATTCGGGTGGACGTCCACGGCGTCTCTTGCCACGGCTCCGCCCCGGAGCGGGGGGACAACGCCATCTATAAGATGTCGGACATTCTCCAGGACGTGCGCTCCCTCAACGAGAACGGCTGCGGCCCGGAGGACGAGGTGAAGGGCCTGGTCAAAATGCTGGAGCCGGAGCTCAATCCCGCCTGGGAGGACGCCCGGTTCCTGGGCCGGGGCACCATCACCGTCAGCCAGATCTTCTACACCTCTCCCTCCCGGTGCGCCGTGGCGGACTCCTGCGCCGTCTCTCTGGATCGCCGGATGACCACCGGGGAGACCTGGGAGAGCTGTCTGGAGGAGATCCGTCAGCTGCCCAGCGTGCAGAAGTACGGCGGGGACGTGAAGGTGTCCATGTACACCTATGACCGCCCGGCGTGGACGGGGCTGGTCTACCCCACCGAGTGCTACTTCCCCACCTGGATCAACAAGGAGACCGCTCCCCATGTCCAGGCCCTGGCCGACGCCCACAAGGCCCTGTTCGGCGAGCAGCGCCAGGGAGATGCGGACGCCATGGAGAAGCGGAACCGTCCTCTCATCGACAAGTGGACCTTCTCCACCAACGGCGTCTCCATCCAGGGGCGATACGGCATTCCCTGCGTGGGCTTCGGCCCCGGGGCGGAGAGCCAGGCCCACGCTCCCAACGAGATCACCTGGAAATCCGACCTGGTGCGGTGCGCTGCGGTCTACGCCGCAATGCCCAGCCTGTACAAGAAATAAGGAGGCCTTTCCATGGCACTGGATACCCAAAAGTTTGACGCCCTGCTGACCCAGCTCAATGGGCTGGACTGCAAGGATATGTACGACAACGACTTTTTCCTCACCTGGGAGAAAACCGACGACGAGCTGAAGGCCGTCTGGACGGTGGCGGACATTCTCCGCACCCTCCGGGAAGGCAACGTCTCCACCAAGGTATTCGACTCCGGGCTGGGCATCTCTCTGTTCCGGGACAACTCCACCCGCACCCGGTTCTCCTTCGCCTCCGCCTGCAATCTGCTGGGCCTGGAGGTGCAGGATTTGGACGAGGGCAAGAGCCAGATCGCCCATGGTGAGACGGTGCGGGAGACCGCCAACATGATCTCCTTTATGGCAGACGTCATCGGCATCCGGGACGATATGTACATCGGCAAGGGCAACGCCTATATGCACGCCGTCTCCGACGCCATGCGGGAGGGGCATGACGCCGGAGTGCTGGAGCAGCGGCCCACCCTGGTCAATCTCCAGTGCGACATCGACCACCCCACCCAGACCATGGCGGATATGGACCACATCATCCACTACTTCGGCGGCATCGAGAATTTGAAGGGCAAGAAGGTGGCCATGACCTGGGCCTATTCCCCCTCCTATGGCAAGCCTCTCTCCGTGCCCCAGGGGGTTATCGGCCTGTTCACCCGTCTGGGCATGGACGTGGTGCTGGCCCACCCGGAGGGCTACGAGGTCATGGGCGAGGTGGAGGAAGTGGCGAAGGCCAACGCCGCCCGTTCCGGCGGCTCCTTCACCAAGACCCACTCCATGGCGGAAGCCTTCCAGGACGCCGACATCGTCTATCCCAAGAGCTGGGCGCCCTTCGCCGCAATGGAGCGTCGGACCGACCTCTACGGAGAGGGCGACTTCGACGGCATCCAGGCTCTGGAGCAGCAGCTGCTGGCCCAGAACGCCCAGCACAAGGACTGGACCTGTTCGGAGGAGCTGATGTCCACCACAAAGGACGGAAAGGCCCTCTATCTCCACTGTCTCCCCGCCGACATCACCGGCGTCTCCTGCAAGGCGGGCGAGGTGGACGCCTCCGTGTTCGACCGGTACCGTGACCCCCTGTACAAGCAGGCCAGCTACAAGCCCTATGTCATCGCCGCCATGATCTTCCTGTCCAAGTTCCAGGATCCCGCCGCTGTGCTCCAGCAGCTGGCAGAGCGGGGACAGCAGCGGCAGCTTGAGCCGAAATAACCGTTTTCGTTTTTGTACCATCGGGCAGGGAGACCTTTGCCGTCTCCCTGCTCTGCGTTTTTTGAGAAAAGAGAGGAACTCCACATGAACCGCAAACCCCGCATCGTCATCGCCCTGGGCGGCAACGCCCTGGGCAACACCCTGCCGGAGCAGATGGCCGCCGTGAAGCACACCTCCCGGGCCATCGTGGACCTGATGGACGAGGGCTATCAGGTGGTCATCTCCCACGGGAACGGCCCCCAGGTGGGCATGATTAACAATGCCATGGCTGCCCTCTCCCGGGAAAATCCCAGCCAACCCAACACGCCCCTCTCTGTCTGCGTGGCCATGAGCCAGGCCTACATCGGCTACGACCTGCAAAACGCCCTCCGGGAGGAGCTGTGCCGCCGCCGGGGGAAGGGACAGCCCCATGAGGACGTGGTCACCATGGTCACACAGATCGAGGTTGACCCGAATGACCCGGCCTTTCAGCACCCGGTCAAGCCCATCGGCCATTTTATGACGGAGGAGCAGGCCATGTTCGCCCAGCGGGAGTACGGCTACCTCATGGAGGAGTTCCCCGGCAAGGGCTGGCGGCGGGTGGTGGCCTCTCCCCTGCCCGGAAAAATCGTGGAGATCAACGCCATCCGTACCCTGGTGGACGCCGGGCAGGTGGTCATCGCCTGCGGCGGCGGGGGCATCCCCGTCACCCGGCAGGAGCTGGGGCATTTAAAAGGCGCCTCCGCCGTCATTGACAAGGACTTCTGCTCCTGTCTGCTGGCGGAGGAGCTGGACGCACAAATGCTCATCATCCTCACCGCCGTGGAGAAGGTGGCCCTCCACTACGGCACGCCGGAGGAGGTGTGGCTGGATACGCTGACCCCGGAGCAGGCGGAGGAATACATCGCCCAGGGCCAGTTCGCCCCCGGCTCCATGCTCCCCAAGGTGCAGGCCGCCACGGCCTTCGCCAAAAGCGCCCCCGGACGTACCGCCCTCATCACCAGCCTGGAGTGCGCCCGGGAGGGTATCCTGGGGCGGACGGGCACCCGAGTCTGCATTTGACCACGCCGTTTCGTCCTTTTGACGGCTTTCCGGAAAATTTGCGGTCAGAGTTTTGTCTGGCCGCAATTTCTTTTCTCCTCTCCCCGGATTGACTTTCCTTTTGGGGGCTGTTATAATGACAATGGTAAGCAAAAATACACAGACGATGCAATGAGGCATGACAAGGAAACATTCCCGATCATGCCTCTTTTTCGTGTCTGCACGCCTTACCGAAACGCTTCCATTTTGTACCCCGCAACCTATTTGAGAAAGAAGGAGCGATCATGGCAAAAGAGAAGAAAACCACCGTCTATTCCACCCCTTATGACCTGGACGGACGCCTGCCTCTGCGACAGGCCATCCCCCTGGGCCTGCAGCACGTGCTGGCAATGTTCGTAGGCAACCTGACCCCGCTGCTGTCCGTCATGGCCATCTGCGGCATCACCCTCCAGGACTACGCCGCCCTCCGCATCTCCCTGCTCCAGAACGCCATGCTGGTGGCCGGTCTGGTCACCCTGGTGCAGCTTTTCCCCATCGGGCCTGTGGGCTCCCGGCTCCCCATCGTCATGGGTACCAGCTCCGGCTTTATCGGTATGAATAACAGCATCGCTGCCAGCATGATGGCCGGCGTAGCCGCCGGTACCATCTCTACCAGCGTGGAGGCGGGTATCTACGCCTACGGCGCAATCATGGGGGCCTGTCTCATTGGCGGCTTCTGGGAGGGCGCTCTGGGTCTGTGCATCAAGCCCCTGCGTAAGTTCCTGCCCCCGGTGGTCACCGGAACGGTGGTCATGGCTATCGGCCTGAGCCTGCTGAGCGTGGGCATCAACTTCTTCGGCGGCGGCAACTCCAATCCTGACTTCGGCTCCACCACCAACCTGCTGCTGGGCCTGTTCGTCCTGGTGGTCATCATCTGCGTGAAGCACTTCGGCAAGGGCCTTGTCTCCCAGATGGCGATTCTCATCGGCATCATTGCCGGATACATCGTGGCTACCGTCATGGGCTTTATCCTCCCCACCACCTACACCGTAGACGGCGTGGAGTACACCTACTCCTGGGTGGTCCAGTGGAGTCAGGTGGGAGACGCGGCCTGGTTCTCTCTCCCCAGCCTGATCCCTGTGGCCTATCAGTTTAACATCTCCGCCATCCTGCCCATGCTGATCATGTTCGTCGTCACCGCCGTGGAGACGGTGGGCGACACCGCCGGCGTCACCGAGGGCGGCCTGGGCCGGGAGCCCTCCGACAAGGAGCTGGCCGGCTCCGTCCTCTGCGACGGCATCGGCTCCGCCTTCGCCTCTCTGTTCGGCGTCCTGCCCAACACCTCCTTCTCCCAGAATGTGGGGCTTGTGGGCATCACCAAGGTGGTCAACCGTTTTGCCGTGGCCTGCGGCGCCATCTTCCTGGTCATCTGCGGCCTGTTCCCCAAGGTGGGCGCCATCGTCTCCATCATGCCCCAGAGCGTGCTGGGCGGCGCAGCCGTCATGATGTTCGCCTCCATCGTCATCTCCGGCATCAATCTGATCACCAAGGAGCCTCTCACCGGCCGGAACACCACCATTGTAGCCATCGCCCTGGGCCTGGGCTACGGCCTTGGCTCCCACAGCACCGCCCTCCAGTTTATGCCTGACTTCATCTCCAACCTGTTCGGCGAGAGCGGCATCGTCCCCGCCTTCCTGGTGGCCGTCATCCTGAACCTGGCGCTGCCCAAAGACGTGGATCAGATCGAGCCGTAATCCTTACCTTTCCATACAGACAGAAAGCGGCCCCTGTAGAGCGTACAAGCTCCACAGGGGCCGCTTTTCGTTTTGCTCACTCGCCCTTCCGGGCGTTCAGGGCCTCCCGGAAGATGGCGTCGTAATCCGGGGCCGCTTTTCGCAGGATGATGGGCTTATAGTCCCGGTCCACAAAGCAGTGGCTGCTGGTGCCGGTGCAGCGCAGCTCGCCGGTAGCGTCGTTGTACACCCGGTAGCTGACGGTGAAGCGGACGCTGTTGTAAAAGTCCAGTCGGGACTCGATGCGCACCCGCTCCTTGAACCGGGTCATGGTCTTGTACTCCGCCGTCACCCCGATCACCGGGATGATGATGCCCCGGGCCTCCATGGCGTCGTAGGGGATGCCCATCTGCTCCAGCCAGTCGATCCGGGCCTCCTCGAACCAGCGGATATAGTTGGAGTGGTGCACCACCGCCATCTGATCCGTCTCATAATATTTTGCATCGTGAAAATAGGGTTTCGTCTCCATTGAGATTCCTCGTTTCTTCTGTCCGATTTATCGTTTTCCCGCTCTGCTCACCGGAACGGCCCTGAACGACTCGCCGGTGATCTGCGCCTGGACGCTGCCCGCCGTCAGGTCACGCAGCTGGGCCGGGAATGGCTCCGCCTGCCCCTCCGGGAGCAGGGCCTTTACCGTCACCTCTGCGCCGCATTCCGTGTCCAGCAACACCCCCTGGCAGCTCTCCACCTCCAGCTGCACCCGGCTGAGCCACCGGTAGCCGCAGGGGATGGAAAATTCCACCCACCGGCCCACGGCGGAGACCCCGGCGGCGTCCAGGGCGTCCTTGGCGGAGCGGGTATAGGCCCGGAGCAGTCCTCCGGCTCCCAGCAGCACCCCGCCAAAGTACCGAGTCACCACGCACACTGCGTCGGTGACCCCTTCCTTTTGTAGCACCCCCAGCATGGGCTGTCCCGCCGTGCCCTGGGGCTCTCCATCGTCGGAGTAGCGGACGATGCCGCCCTCCCGAATGACATAACACCAGCAATTATGTCGAGCGTCGTGGTATTGCTTTTTCATCTGCTGAATAAAGGCCCGGGCCTGCTCCTCGTCGGTGACATGGACCAGGTGACCCAGGAAACGGGACCGCTTTTCAGTGAACTCCGTCTCTCCCCGTCCGGTGGGGATGTAATATTCCTCCACGGTCAGTCCTCCCAGTCCTCAGTTTTTGGGGGGAGGGGAGGCCACACATAGTCCCGCACCTGCCCCAACACCCGGGGATTGCACCGGGCGGTGACCTGGATGGTGTCGGCGTACTCCACGCTGTCCACGGCGGCCTCCCGATAGAGCAGGTCGAGGACGCCCCCTTTATCATAGGGCAGCCGAAGCTCCACCGACCGTATCCCGCTGTCCAGGCGCTTGCCGATGGCGGCGGTCAGCTCGTCCAGGCCCTCCCCGGTTTTGGCGGAGATGCAGACGATGTTCTCCCCGTGGGGCAGGATCTCCTCCGGGCACAGGTCGCACTTGTTGAACACGTCCAGCCGAGGGGTCTGCTCCGCCCCCAGCTCCCGGACGAGGTTTTCCACCACCTCTGCCTGATCCCGCCAGTCCTCTCTGGAGGCGTCGATGACGTGGAGCAGCAGATCGGCGTAGGTCAGTTCCTCCAGGGTGGCCTGGAACGCCTCTACCAAGGTATGGGGCAGCTTGTGGATAAAGCCCACCGTGTCTGAGAGCAGCACCGTCAGGGTGTCGGAAATCTCCAGGGTCCGGGTGGTGGTGTCCAGGGTGTCGAACAGCCGATCATTGGCAGGAATGCCTGCGTCGGTCAGGGCATTTAACAGAGTGGATTTCCCCGCATTGGTGTAGCCCACAATGGCCACCACCGGCACCTCGTTTTTCTCCCGGCGCTCCCGCTGGACGGCCCGCACCCGGCGGACCTCCTTTAAGTCCTCCTCCAGCCGGGTGATCTTCCGACGGATATGCCGCCGGTCCGTCTCCAGCTGGGTCTCTCCGGGGCCACGGGTGCCGATGGGGGATTTGCCGCCGGAGGCGGTCTGCCGCACCAGGTGGCCCCACATACCCGTCAGCCGGGGAAGGATATACTTGTACTGGGCCAGCTCCACCTGGAGACGGCCCTCCTTCGTTCTGGCCCGTTTGGCAAAGATGTCCAAAATCAGCCCCGCCCGGTCCATGACCTGCACCCCCACCAGCTCGGTGAGCACCCGGACTTGGGTGGGGGACAGGGCGTTGTCAAAGATGACCAAGTCGGCCTCCAAGGTCTGGACAAGCTCCTTTAGCTCCAGCGCCTTGCCCTCTCCCAGAAAGCTCCCCGGGTCGGGGGTCTCCCGGTTCTGGAGCATGGTGCCTACGCAGGTGCCCCCTGCCGTCTCCAGCAGGGCCTCCAGCTCCGCCATGCTCTCCTCGGTGACCGTCTCCCCCACGCTCTGTCGGGTGGCATTCAGGCCCACCAGAATGGCCCGGTTGATCTCGCCCTCTTTGATGCTGTCAAATTCCGTCATGGGTTCCTCCGTGTGTCGTCTCTCTCAGTCCCATCGCAGCGGACTATTCAGCGCTTCACTCCGCTTCGTATGCCTCCACGATCTGGCCGATATAGATGTCGTGAAAATCCCGCTCCGGGTAGCACCGCTCTACCACCGTCTCATCCAGGATGCAGTCCGGGTCCATCCGCTGGCAGAACTGCTTTTTCACCACCAGTACCAGCTCTGCCTGGGCCACATAGGGGACGCCGCTCTTCGTAAAGGCAGGGGTCAGGCCGGTGGCCGCCCACTTGTCCCCGTCCCGTCCGGAGTGGCTGCCGCAGTAGCCCAGAGCCTTCCGGTAATCCTCCGGCAGGAAGGAGAGGGTGAAATACGCCTCCCGGTCAAGGAACTCGTGGGTGTACCGCTGGGGCCGGATATAGGCGGTGGCCGCCGGATTGCCCCACAGCACCCCCAGGCCGCCCCAGCTGGCGGTCATGGTGTTGCAGTTCTCCCGGTCTCCGGCGGTGACCAGCATCCACTGCTTGCCGATGGCCCGGAATACGTTTTGATTCAACTGTTCTACGTCAATTTTCTGTAACATGGCGATGACCTCCTGAAAGATTGGTTTTTACTATTATAGCACAGATGGGGCGGGATGTAATCGGTGATGAGCAGCATCACTCCCCAAAAAGCCAAACAAAAACCCGCACCGGAATCCGATGCGGGTTATCGTCCAGCTTACTTGAGACCGAACTTCTTGTTGAAGCGGCTCACGCGACCGCCAGTATCCACCATTTTCTGCTTTCCAGTGAAAAAGGGGTGACACTTGGCGCAAACTTCCACACGGATGTCCTTCTTGGTGGAGCCGGTAGGATAGACCGCACCACAAGCGCAACGGATGGTGGTCTGCTGATAATCAGGATGGATTCCTGCCTTCATGATGTTCACCTCTTTCGATGTTTGACGTTATACATATATGAGAATCGTGTTTTTCTCACAGAGCAGGAATTATGATACCATACTCCTCTGGAAATTGCAACTCTTTTTCCCGCATTTTTCAAAAATTTATGTCCGGATCACAGCTCCCAGCCCCGGCCCAGGCGGAAGTACCACAGCACCTTCCGCACCACCGGGCGGCCTAAAATCTGCTCCAGGGCCCAGGCGTAGCCCTCCAGCTGTCCCCGATAGCCCTCGCTGTGGGCTTGCAGCTCAGACGGGCGCACATGGTCGGTCTTGAAGTCCACCACCGTCAGCCCCTCCGGCCCGGTGAAGCAGCAGTCCACCACGCCCTGGAGCATCACCTGCTCTCCTGCCGGGGCCTGGGGGAAGAACCGCTCCGCCGGAGCAAAGAGAGAAAATTTGAACTCCCGCCGGAGGTCGGGGGCCGCTGCCGCCGCCCGGCCCAGATCGGAGGCGTAGAAGCCCGCCAGCATGGACGGCTCCACGCTGTCCGCCTCCGCCCGGGTCAGCCATTTTCCGGCCACCAGCCGTTCCAGCTCCTCCCGGACACCCGGAACGCTGTCCGCCCGGTCCAGGTGCACCAGCTCCATGACGGTATGCAGCACCGTTCCCCGCTGGGTCGGGGTGAGCCCTGCCGTCTCCTGCCGGAACCGGGGCCGGGGGAAGTCGGGGAGGGCCGGGGGCTGCCAGGTCTCCTGGGCCACCTCCTCGTCCAGAGGGCGGCCCTTGAGCTGGGTGGCCGTCACCTTGCTGGGCAGATCGGAGAGTGCCGCCCAGGGATACCGCCAGTCCAGCAGGGAGAGGTCCAGCTTCTCTGTCGCCGCCTCCGATGGGGGAGCGGCAGTCTGCCGTCCGTTCCGGGTCAGGGGCGGCTCCGCCGGGACCAGGCGGATGTCCCAGTCGGAGGCGGAGATGGGGTTCGACACGCTGGCCCCCAGTCGGAGGGCCTGGGCATCCGTCCGGGCCAGCACCGGCAGCAGCAGCCACTTGGCCACGCTGTCCTTCTCCTGCAGTGCCTGGGGGTCGGGGTGCGGCCCCGCCTCCGGGAGCAGGTTGCCCAGCTCCTTCCAGGCGTTGGTCATGGAGCAGGTCATGATGAGCTTCTCTCTGGCCCGGGTCATGGCCACGTAGAGCAGCCGCAGCTCCTCCGCCTTGGTCTCCTCCTCCAGCTTGAGCTGTACCGCCTTTCGAGCCAGAGTGGGGTACTCGATCCGGAGCTCCGGGTCTACCCCCTTCGGCCCCACTCCCAGCTTGGGGTGGAACAGAACCGGGGCCCGCTCGTCCGTCCGGTTGATCGTCCGGTTCAGCCCGGCCAGAATGACCACCGGGAACTCCAGCCCCTTGGAGCGGTGGATGGACATGATACGTACCCCGTTCCCGGCAGCCTTGCCCAGGGCAGGGAGCCGTCCCCCCTGCTCTTCCAGCCGCCGGAGCCAATTGACAAAGTCGAACAGCCCCTGCCGTCCCGGCTGGCCGAAGGTGCGTGCGCAGTCGTACAGGGCCAAAAGATGCTCCCGCCGCCGGGGGCCGCCGTCCATCCCCTCAAACAGGGCCAGCATCCCCGTCTGGTCATAAAGCTGCCACAGCAGCTGGGCACAGGTCGCGTCTCCCGCCCGGAGGCGCAGGGCATCCAGCTCCTCCAGAAAGGCTCTGGACGGCTCATCTCCATGCTCTGCCCCCTGCTGGAGGCAGGCGTGCAGATCTCCGTCGGGGCAGCCGTGGCGGAGAGCCGCCAGCTGATCCGGGGAAAAGGCGTACATAGGGGACCGGAGCACCGACAGCAGCGGCACGTCCTGCCGGGGGTTGTCGATGATCTCCAGGAAGGAGACCGCACAGCTCACCTCGGTGGTGTGGAAGAAATCCTCCGCCCCCTCCGTCTGCCAGGGGATATTCCGAATATCCATGGCCTGGGTCAGATAGCCCATCACCGCCCCGGGGGAACGATAGAGCACCGCAATGTCCCCCGGCTGGACGGGACGCAGCACCCCATCCTCTCCCGTCACCGGGAAATGGGAGGTGAGCAGCTCCTCCACCCGCCGGGCCACGAAGTCCACCTCTACCTGATCCCTGGGGATGGCTGCGCTGTCCTCCTCCCGCTCCAGGGCGGCGAGGTCTATGCAGTCCAGCTCCACCCGGTCGTCCGGGTGCTCGGGATAGGCAAAGCCGGGGTTGAGCCGCTGATCCTGTGTGTAGTCCATCTCCCCGAACTGAGTTGACATAATATTTTCAAAGATGAAGTTCACCCCCGCCAGCACACTGGCCCGGGAGCGGAAGTTCTGGCTGAGCACCACCGTCCGGGGCTGCCCCTCCACCGGACAGTCGGTCTGGGGGAAGGTGTGGTACTTGTGCAGGAAGATGGTGGGGTCCGCCAGCCGGAAGCGGTAGATGGACTGCTTCACGTCCCCCACCTGGAACAGGTTGCTCCCGTCCCGGGTGATGGCATCAAAGATGGCGTTCTGGACGGCGTTGGTGTCCTGATACTCGTCCACCATCACCTCGGCGTACCGTTCCCGGAGCTGATTGGCCAGGGCGGTGGGCTGTCCCTCTCCGTCCAGCAGCAGCTTTAGGGTCAGATGCTCCAGGTCGTTGAAGTCCACCGTCCGGCGGCTCCGTTTCGACCTGGTATACACCTCGTCCAGCTCCAGCACCAGGTCGAACAGGGCCTCCACCGCCGGGTGGACGGACGACATATCCTCCAGCAGCGTATCGTTAGAGGCAAAGAACAGATCCTTCAGCCCCTTCATCCGACGCTTGCAGGTCTCCCGGACCGCCTTGACCTCCTCCTGGAGCCGCTTGTCCTGAATTTTCCTACTTCTCCCCAGGGTGGGGAACTTGATCTCGCACAGGGCGCAGGCGCTGTCCCAGCCCCGGTCCAAACCGTTTAAAAAGTCCTCGATGCTGTCCATGGTGTCGCAGAAGCTGGGAGCGTAGGCGGCCTCCAGGGCCGGGTCGGCCATCATGGAATTGAGAGCCTGGAGCATCCGCCCGTCCCAGTACCGGGCCACGGAAGCGGCCCGCTCCATGATCTGTTTTCCCCACACCGTCTGCCCCACGTCCCGGACGCCGGAGAGGTCAAAGGCGGCGCTCTGCTCCCGCAGCCACTGCTCCGGGTGGGGGTGGGCCTGGACTCTGGCGTGGATGTCCAGGACAATCTCCTTTAACTTCCGGTCATCCCGGCCTGCGGACATGGTGTCCACCAGATGAGAAAAGGCGTCTCCCTCCTGTATCGTCTCATACCGGGCCTCCATGACCCGGTCCAGCGTCTCCCTGCGGAGGATCTCCGCCTCTCCCTCCTCGGACACCCGGAAGTCCGGGTCTAAGTCCAGCAGGTAGCCGAACTCCCGGAGGAGGGCGGTGCAATAGGCGTGGATGGTGGAGATCTGGGCCTGATAGACCAGGGTGAGCTGCCGCCGGAGGTGCCGGTCTTCCGGATGCTCCGCCAGGCGCTGATTCAGCCCTTGTAAAATTTTGCCCCGCAGCTCAGAGGCTGCCGCCTTGGTGAAGGTGATGATGAGGAACCGGTCCACATCCAGCCCCTCCAGCTCCACCCGGTCCAGCAGCCGCTCCACCAGCACCCGTGTCTTGCCGGAGCCGGCGGCGGCGGAGACCAGCAGCTCGCCGCCCCGGTGGTCTACCGCAGCCTGCTGCTGGGGCGTCAGCTGAATACTCACTGGTCTTCCCCTCCTGTCCGTTCCCAAAAGTCCTTGCCCCGCACGGAATAGAGCCAGCGGCGGCGGTCCGTCCCCCGGCCCTCCTCAAAGTGGCAGGCCTGGGCGTAGTCGCAGAACTGGCAGGCGGTGTCCCCGCCCCCCTTGAGGTAGGGGTCCGCATCGATGTTTCCGTGGGCGATCTCCCGGCCCATCTCCTGAAGCAGATGGCCCAGCCGCCGCTCCAGGCGGCCCCACTGTTCGGCGGTGGCCAGGCTGTCCCCGGAAATGGCCCCGTTCCGGCTGACTCGGAGGGGGAGGAACCGGGGGCCGTCCGCCCCCCACTGCTCCATGGCCCAGAGCACCTCCTCATCCCGGAGGAGCAGCCCGGACCGGCGCAGGGCCTTGTCCGTCTCCCGCTTTCTCGTGTCTCCGTCCATCTCCCGGCTGCCGGAGAGGAGCAGATCCCGGGCGGGGAGGTACAGCACCCCCGCAGGCTCCACCGGGCGCTGGAAGTAATCCTGCCCCTGCTCCCGGAGGGTGAACAGGTAGAGCAGCATTTGCAGAGACAGGCCGTGCCACACGTCGGTAAGACTGAAGGATTTGCGCCCCGTCTTGTAATCCACCACCCGGAGGTAGAGCCGCCCGTCCTTTTCCCAGCCGTCCACCCGGTCCACAAAGCCGGAGATGGACAGGGTGATGCCCTCCACCTCCACCTGCACCGGGGGCAGCTCCTTGCCCCGGCCAAAGCCCAGCTCGAAGGCGATGGGCCGGAACTGACTGCCCTGGAGCTCCTCCACCACGTTCTGAACGATCAGCTCCACCGAGGCGAGCATCCGGCGGAAGAGATATTGGAGCCGGGGGCTCTGGTCGGACAGGCCCCCCAGCTGATTGTTTACATAATCCTGTATCGCCTGGGCGGTCAGCTCCCGCCGCCGCTCCTGGGTGAGCCGGGCCACCCCGCCCTCGGTCTGGGCCGATTGCAGCACCTCCTCCAGGACGGCGTGGACAAAGGTGCCGGTGGCCGGTGGGTCAAAGCCCGCCCGTCGCCGGGCCTGGGCCTTCAACCCGTACTGACAGAAATAGGAGAAGTGGCAGGAGCTCAGCTTGTCCATCCGGGAGGCGGAGAGGGCCGCCCGGTCGCCGTACAGGTCGTGTACCCCCTGGGGGCTGAGACGGCCCCGGTCGGCGCTGGCCGCCTGCTCCAGCCGCTGGTGGACATTCTCCCACCCCGGCTGTTGGGCCAGATGGTCAATGACTGCCCCGTCCCGGCGCTCTGCCCCCAGCTCCAGAGCAGGGAGGGGGGCCAGCAGGCGAAGGTTCGGGTCGTGATGTCCCCGCTCCGCCTCGGGGAACAGGGCCTCTGCCCGCCGCCACAGGATGGCGGGGCGCTTCTCTGCGCCTCCCGCCTGCCGGGGACAGGTCAGCACCAGCAGCTCTGAGGGCCGGGTCATGATCTCGTAGGCCATGGTCTGCTCCCGGTCCAGACGGTGCTCGGCGGTGGGGGCCAGCTCCAGCCCCCGGACGGTGAGCAGCGTCCGATCCTCGTCGGTGAGCAGGCCGGGAGACTGGGAGATCAGGGGGAACAGCTCGTCGTCTACCCCCAGCAAAAACAGAGCCTTGCACTGGCAGTGGGCCAGCCGGGCCATCTCTCCCCCGTTTACCCGGTCCAGGGAGACGGGGATTGCGCTCACCGACGACTGGCTGAGCACCAGCCGGAACAGGTCGGAGAAATAGTCCAGCTCCATCACCTGCTCATTTAACAGGTCGTGGCACTGCTCCAGGGCCTGGAGCAGGATGCTCCACAGCTGGCGGTATTCCTCTGCCTGCTGGAGCTCTCCCTCCTCCCGGAGGGCGTTGGCCCGTTCGGTCAGCCGCTGGGGCAGGTCGATCTCCTCCAAAAACTGATAGAGGGCGTCCGCCAGCTCTGCCCCGGTGCCCTGGCGGTGCTGTGCCAGGGATTCCAGCGGGGCGACCACCCGCCGCCGTAGGCCGTTGAGCCGCTCCAACAGCGCCCGGTCATCCTCCTCCCAGTCCAGGCCAAAGCCTCTGGGGTGCCAGCTCCAGTCTGCCGCCCGGCTCCAGCGGCTGCCCCGGATGTCCCACTGGAGGACATAGTTCTCCAGCAGGTCGGTCTCCTCCCAGTTCAGCCCGGTGAGGCCTGTCTTGAGGTAGCGGAATACGTCCTCATATTCGTAATGGCTGCGAATGGTGTCCAGTGCGGCGGTGAGCAGGGTCAGCACCGGCTTTTCCAGCACCGGCTCCACCCGACCCAGAAACAGGGGGATCTGATACCGGCGGAACACCGTCTCCAGCGGCCCCTCATACCGGTCCAGGGTGCGGGCGGCCACGGCGATGTCCCGGAAGTGCCAGCCCCGCTCCTTCACCAGACGCAAAATCTCCCCGGCGGTCCACTCCACCTCGTCATAGGGACTCTCCCCGGTGAACAGACAGACGCCCTCTCCCTCGGAGGGCAGCATCGGCCCGTCGGAGAACAGCTGCTCCTCCAGCTCGGAGAGGCCATCCACCGCCCCGTCCTGCCGTTTGGTCAGCGTCTCATACTCCATGGAGACGTGGAGCTCCCGGCACAGGTTCACCAGCTCCAGAGCCGTCCGCCGCTGGGGGGCAAAGACGGACTCGCCCCCCTCCAGCCGGTCACAGGTCAGGGTGGCGGTGACGCTGCTCGCCTGTCCCAATATCTGCCGGAGTACCAGCCGCTGCTGGGGGGTGAAGTCGGTGAAGCCGTCCAGATACACGTCCTTCCCCCGGAACCAGGGGCAGTCCTCCAGGGTCTCCGCCAGCCGGGTCAGCCGGTCCCTGGGGTCCGCCGCCCGCTGGGCGGTCAGGGCGTCATAGGTCTCCAAAATCAGGCCCAGGTCACGGAGACGGTCGCCTGTCCCCCCCTCCTGCTCCTCGCCCGCCCGGATCAGCTCCTGAGGCCGGACGCAGTAGCTTTTCAGCTCGTCCGCTGTGGCCAGCAGCTGCTCCAGAAAGGCGGCCTTCCGGGAGGGACGGGCATAGACCCGGAGGCTCCCGCCGACCGCCGCCACCGCCTGGCTCATGAGCAGAAGCCGCCCGCCCCCGTCCAGCAGGGGAGAGGCCAGTCCGCCTCCCTGGGTGAACACCCGGTGGGCCAGACGGGTGAAGGACAGCACCTCGGCGTACCGGGACGCCTCCGCCCCGCAACGGGCGCAGAGCAGCCGCTCCATATCGTGAGAGAGCTGCTCCGGGGTCAGCAGCACCTGGGGACGGTACTGTCCCTGGCGGCGGATGGTGCGCAAGATCTGTTCGGTTTTGCCGGTCTTTGCCCGGCCAAGGATAAGGTGGAGCATGGGAGCCTCCTGACGCAGTGGATGCACGGTTTGTTTGTTACATTATAATGCGTCAGCGAAAAAGCCGCAAGCCCGGGAATGGGGGGCTGCAGCAGTCCCCTTCCGTCTTTCCGGTCTTTCCGGATCAATTCAGTTGTGGCAAAAGAACGGTTGAGGAAACGGAACCGCAGATACTTAAAATATTTGGAGCTCACGATTCCGGAAGGGAAATCAATCGAAGATTTTATAGCCCAGGATCTTCAAAACAGCAGTCTGTTTTCCAAATAAGCACGGAAAGAGGACACCCAGGCTGTCGTTTGAGACGCAAAAAATCCCCGCCACAGTGGCGGGGATTTTTCCAGGCGATTTGGTTCTCTGCTCTCACACCAGGTTCAGCACCAGAACGGCCAGCATGAAGACAAGGGCGACCCACTTGGTCAGCCGGGCCAGACGGGCGTCGGCAGTGCTGGCCTTGTTCTTGCCCATGTAGGTGTCAAAGCTGCCACCCAGGGAGCTGGCCAGGCCGGAGTTCTTGCCGGACTGGAGCAGCACAACGGCGATGATGATAACGGCTGCGATCACCACAATGATAGAGAGAACGAGCTGAGCGGTTTCCATTTTCTTTTCATCCTTTCGTCAAACGTCCTCACATCGTGTGGAGACGGCATATTCTGCGATGCTATTGATTCTAACACAGGCGAATGGGAAATGCAAGCACTTTTCCTGCGCAGAAGCCAGTTTTTGTTTGAATTTTATCTGTCTCTCTGAGGCGTCCGTACCGTAAAGAGGCAGAGACGGCGGAAGGAGAGCGGCACATATGAACGGCTTCCTGAAAATGCTCCATCGCATTCGCCGATAGCTTTCAGGGCATCGGCAGTGCCTGCCGCTCTCCCTCAGTCGCCTTACGGCGACAGCTCTACCGCTTTGCGGCACTTCGCCTCAGAGAGGGAGCCAGGGAAACACTCTCACACATACCCGTACAGTCCCCGGACCGACACCTCTCCCGAGGTGACCGTCTCTTCCCGACCGTCCGGGTGCCGGATGACCAGGCCGAACCGGTCGTCGATGCCCACCGCCTGAGCGACGGTCTCCCCGTCCGGGCGGATGAGCCGGACCTCCCGGCCCAGGGTGATGCAGTCCCGGCGGTACCGCTCCAGATAGGGCTGCCGCCGTCCCGCCAGCCAGTCCAGATAGGTGCGGTCCAGGGCGTTGAGCAGACAGGCCGCCAGCCGTCCCCGGGAGACGGGGCGCCCCACCGCCTGGGCGATGGAGCCTGCGATGGCCTGGAGCTCCTCCGGCCAGTCCTCCGCCCGCTGATTCACGTTGACCCCGATGCCGGGGATGACGTACTGGAGCGCCCCGCTCTCCCCCTCGATGGACATCTCCGTCAGGATGCCGCAGACCTTGTGGTCGTTCATGATGATGTCGTTCGTCCACTTAATCTGGGGCCGCAGTCCGGTGGCCTCCTGGATGCCGTCGCACACCGCCACCGCCACATAGGCGGTCAGGTCCACCGCCTCCGCCGGGGCCACGTCCGGCCGGAGCAGGGCGGAGAAATAGATGCCCTTCCCGGAGGGTGAGGAAAAGCTCCGCCCCCGGCGGCCCCGGCCTCCGGTCTGTTCATCCGCTATGACCGCTGAGCCGTCCGGGAGGCCGTTCTGCGCCTCCCGTTTCAGGTAGTTGTTGGTGGAGTCAATGCTCCGGAACACCTCCAGATGTCGGGCGATGCGCTCCGTGTGGAGGAAGGGCTGTATCTCCCCCTCGGTGAGCAGGTCGGGGGCGGCGGACAGGCGATAGCCCCGGTTGGTGGCGGAGTCGATGGTATACCCCTCCCGGCGCAGGCCGTCGATGGCCTTCCACACCGCCGCCCGGCTGACGCCCAGCCGACGGCTCATCTCCTCCCCGGAGAGGTAGCCCTCGCTCTCCCGGAGCAGGGCCAAAATCTTCTGCTTGCTCATGCTGCCCGTCCTTTCCCGCCCCTGGGGGCGGTCTTTGATGAGGGCATTATACCACGATTCGGGGGGCGGGGCAATCAATTGAAGCGTCTCTCGCCTCTGCTGCAAAGAGGGAGGGGCAAAAGGGAGCGTTGCAGTCTTTCGTTCTGCAACGCTCCCTATCATTTATCTCAGATGACAAATACTCCATATATGCAGCATAACCAGGACGTCGGCTCATGGAACATCACAGTTATTTCAGCCGCAAACCATCCTGAAAGGCGTTGCCGACACGCTCTGTTACCCGGTAATATCCGTGGGTGTATGGGTCAAAAGCGATGGCGGAAACCTTTGAAATATCCACCTTGTCGCCATCCAGGACGGATTCATCTGCCGTTGTGTTCACGACCTTGCCAATGACGCCGCAGCCATATTCGCCATCCTGATAGGTGATAAATTCACATTCCATGCAGAGCGGAAATTCGGTGATAATGGGAGCGTCTACATGGTCTGACCGCTGAGCAGTCAGACCGCTTTTCGCAAATTTGTCCGGTGTGTTGTTGCCGGATACCACGCCGAAATAATCCGCCTCTACCATATGTGCAGCGTCCGCAATGCTGACGGTAAACGCCTTTCTCGCCTTGATATTTTTCACCGTTTTGTGTGTCTCGGTCAGGTTGAGGATTACCTGATTTCGGGACAGCATGGTTCCCCATGCGGCATTCATGACGTTGACGCTCCCGTCCTCGTTATAGGTTGCGACCATCAGCACAGGCATCGGAAAAATTGATTCGGTGGCTTTTATATCCTTTCTCATGGAAACGGACCTCCTGTTTTGATTGCCTTTCGGCTGTACATATGCTATCATAGCGTCAGTTCAAAGGCAAGTACCCACATTTTTGTTAGGTACTTACATGGAGGTAAGCGCTGGAATGAAGAACATAGAAACAGCGAATTTTGAGGATACCGGCTACAGCTACACCCTGTCCCTCATTTCCGGGAAATACAAGCCCATTATTCTCTACTGCCTGATGGAATATGAGCCGGTACGGTTCAATCAAATGCGGCGTTATCTGAAAAATGTAGCGGATAAAACCTTGAGCATGAATCTCAAGGAGTTGGAAGCGGATGGGTTGATTCAGCGGCACGAGTATCCGCAAATCCCTCCCAAGGTGGAGTACTCTCTCACACAGAGGGGACACTCTTTAGTCAACGTATTGGACAAGCTGTGCGACTGGGGCAACGAAAACCGGATAGAAAAAGGATAGGGGCAGTTCCCGCTGGCACGTTTGTGTCGTGCTACCTCAAGCCTCCGCCGCAATGAAGCGATAGCCCACGCCCCGGACCGTCTTGATGAACCGGCTGTTCCCGGCGTCGTCCCCCAGCTTTTGCCGGAGGGTGCCCACGTGGATGTCCAGGGTACGGCTCTCCCCCAGGGCGTCGGTGCCCCAGACTCCGTCCAGCAGCTCCTGACGGCTGACGCTCTGGTCGGGCCGCTCCATGAGGTACTGGAGCAGGGCGAACTCCTTCAGAGTCAGCTCTACGATCTGGCCGTCCACGCACACTTCATGGCGGCTGGGGGACAGCTCGATGCCGTCAAACACCAGGTCGCCCTGCCGTCTGCCCCGGTTGCCCCCCGCCCGGCGGAGAAGGGCCCGCACCCGGGCGCACAGCTCCATGACGCTGAAGGGCTTGGTGATGTAATCGTCCGCTCCGGCGTCCAGGCCGCTGATTTTGTCCTCCTCCATGCCCCGGGCGGTCAGGAGGATGACCGCCACCTGCCGCAGCCGGGGGGCCGCCCGCATGAGCCGCACCGCCTCCAGGCCGGAGAGGCCCTCCATCATAATGTCCATGAGCACCAGGGCGGGGGGCTCCTCCTTCATGTTCTCCAGCGCCTCCAGGGCGTTGGGGAATCCGGAGACCTCATACCCCTGACTGGTCAGTGCGAACTCCAGCAGTCGGCGGATGCTCTCGTCGTCCTCCACCACAAAAATACGCTCTTTCACGTTTTTCCCTCCGTTTACTTCTGTCTTACACGATTGATTATAGAAAACCATCCCCCTCGCCGCTATCAACTCTGTGCAAAGTTTGTGTTAGATTTTTGAAAAATCGGCAGGAGCAGACAACGCAATGGCACGTTGTCTGCTCCCGCTCGGTTTTGAAGTGAAGTTGTCCGCCTCACAGCAGCGTCCGATAGACCCCGGTCTCCAGCACGGAGCAAATGCCCTCCACGCCGCACCGGACCATGTTGGCCACCGCCGCATCCGTATAGAACGCCATGTGCTGGGTCATGACCACGTTGGGGAACTGCCGGAGATAGGCCATGGAGCTGTTGCAGATGATCTCGTCCCGGTGGTTCTGATGGTAAATGCCCTCCTCGTACTCGAAGCAGTCCAGCCCCAGGCCGCCGATCTTCTTCTGCTCGATGCCGGCGATGAGGGCATCCGTGTCCATGAGGGGACCCCGGGCGCAGTTGATGAGGATGACCCCGCCCTTCATCCGGGCGATGGCGTCGCCGTCGATCATGTGATAGGTCTGCTCGCTCAGGTTCAGGTGGACGGTGATGATGTCGCTCTCCCGGTAGAGGGTGTCCAGGTCTGTGTAGGTGAGCCAGCGGGACGCCGGGCCGGGATGGCAGTCATAGCCCAGCATCCGACAGCCGAAGCCGGAGAGATTTTGGGCCACCTGGGCGCCGATCCGCCCGGTGCCCACAACGCCCACTGTCAGATTGCGCAGCTCCCGGCCGTAAAGCCCCTGGAGGGAGTAGTCGTTCACCTGCATCCGCCACAGGGCCGCCTTGTAATGCCGCAGGCAGAGGAGCATGAGCATGACGGTGTACTCCGCCACCCCGTTGGGGTCGTAGTACGCATTGCACACGGGCAGGCCGATTTTCTTCGCATGGGCCAAGTCGATGTGGTCGTACCCCACCGTGCGGGTGGTCAGACAGCGAACCCCCAGCTGCCGGTAGGCGTCCAGCAGGGCCGCATCGATTTTCCCCTGACCGAGGATCGTCACCCCGTCGCACCCTGCCGCCAGCTCGGCATTTTCCAAAGTCGGCACCTGCTCCGTCAGAGACAGCTCCACCCCAAGCTGCCGGGCGCAGCGGTCAAAATGCGCCCTCTCATCGTCTCTGACCTCATAGGCAAATATTTTCATACCGGCACCTCCCAAATCATCTGGTTGCATGATAGCCCCAACTGTGCTATTCTGAATGTAACACAGATGACATTCAGGAGGGAAATCGAATGGAGATCAAGTTTTCAGCTGAGGAGATGGACGTTCTCGCCCGGTGGGGCTATTTGCGCCATTTTACCCGGAACGAACCTATCTACCTGGAGGGGGATGTGGCCAGCACCCTGTGCTTCATCCGGGAGGGCCGGGTGCGTATTATGCTGGGCACTCCGGAGGGGGAGGAGCTGACCCTGGAGATCGTGGAAAAGGGGCGGCTGTTCGGGGAGTCCTCCTTTCTCAGCAAAAGCCTGCGGCCCACCACCGTCACGGCGGTGACAGAGGTCGAGCTGATCTGCTGCACCATCGGCCAGCTCATCCCCTGTCTCTGCCAGAATCCGGACATTCTGACCAAAGTGTTACAGCACTGCTCCGAGACCATGAACCACCTGTCTTACTCCCTCCACT
>JAJQEM010000103.1 GCA_021201635.1 Clostridiales bacterium
CTCTATTAAAAATTTTTCGCGGATGTGTTCAACTTGCACTTGCAATTTTCGGTTTTGTTTTAACCCAAATTTAACCCATTTCAAGCGAAAAGCCGGGAAAGAGAAGCACCGAACGGCAGTTTTAATACCCGCTGTTCGGTGCTCTGTTCTGATATGGGTCAGACCACTGCTTCCACCAGCACCCGGTCGCCCAGGACGATCTCCTTTACTCCGATCTCCTTGTTTTTGTTGAAGTTGAAGCTGAGCATATAGCCCTTCTTCAGATGGAAGTAGTCCAGGTAGGCAGCCAACTGCTCCTCGCCCCGCTCGTGGTAGGCGTTGCCCCGCCAGATCTTCATCTCGATGATGAACTGCTCTCCCCGGTAGCCGATGACCACATCCATTCGCTCCCGGTTCCGGGTCTCCGCCTCCACATAGCTGTTGCCCACGCCGTTGATGATGGGCTTCAAAAAACAGCAGGAAGTAACGCCGTCCCGTGTCCTCCAGGAATTCCTCATCACGGTCGCCGTAGGGGTTAGTCGAAAGTCTCCACGAATTTCTCCAGGATGCGGCAGACGTTCAGATGGCCTCCGGTGATGAACTGGTTCTTCTCCTGCAATCCGGCGTCGTACAGCTTACTGGTGATATACTCCTCTGACATCCATTTCAACTCCTCCGCCGTATGGGCATTGTGGTGCTGGCTGTGGGGGCGGTGGGATTTGTCCATCAGGGATTTTCTCGTGCCGCCAAATTTCTGGTTCCAACGCATGAGGGAGGCCTTGGAGATGTGATACCGCCGCAGCACAAAGTCGATGTCGTGGGTGAAACGGTACAGATTCACTGCTCCAACCCGGCTCACCTCCTTTCGGGGGATTAGTAGCGGTGTGCTTGGTCGGCGGCCGCTACTTTTTATTTGTCATTCATGATACGCTTGACGCTGGCTCTGAGTTCTTCGAGGGTTTCGCACTTGGCAATCAGCTCCAGGATTGCTCTCAGCAGAGCCTCCGTAACGTTCACTTCGTTCATTCACCTCACTCCCTTTCTGTAAGAGGTTTTGTATCTCTGCCTTACATCTATTATTATAAAGGAAAACCTTTAACCTGCCAAGTCTTTTCTTTAAGAAAATCAGAAAAATTTCAAAAAATATCTTGACTGATTCAAGAAAATCCTTTATTATACAGGTGAGGTGATGGAGATGAACATTCCCACTAAAATCAAGATGGCCGAAGTCTACGCAAAAATTACCGAGACAGAGCTGGCAAAAAGAATAGGCACATCCCCGCAAGCATTCAATCAGCGGATGAAGACGGGCAAGTTTTCATCTGATGATCTGGACAAAATTGCATCAGCAATGGGGGCTGAGTTTGTTTGCTGCTTCCGGTTTCCTGATGGTACAGAGGTATAAGTAAAAGCCCGGACGCATGAGTGTCCGGGCTTTCTTCAAGGGTTATGCGCTTGTCTTCACGACAAGCCTCCGTTTCCTCCTGCGATCCTCTTTGTACTGTGCGATATGATTCGGGGTAGGCTCCCGGACTATCAGATCGGACAGCTCGCAGCCCAGGGCATCACAGATGATGTCAAGCTGCTCCAGGCTTACACGGTCAGCCATCTCATGATAGAGTTCGTTGATTGTGGAGGGGCGGATGCCGGTCAGATCGGCAAGGTGTTTCTGTGTCCACCGTCGTTCGCCAAGTCGGGTGGAGAGCAAAATTCTAATCATGGCCATAACTCCTTTGCGAAGATGATAGCATGATTGTAAGTTTTCTGTATGGTTTTGTTATAATATATCGTTTTGCGTCAGGAAATATCGAAAAGCGTGTTTGCCCTCGAAAAGTTCTAAATCTATCCGAATCCCTCTACATCATTTGTACATCATAAATCTTGCTAGGTTATGCTATTTTATGCTAGGATATGCTAGGTTGCGGTTTTTGCCGCCTAAAACAATATCCTCAGAAAAGGGCTAAAAACAGAGAAAAATCCCGTTGAAACGGAATATTTCAACGGGAGTTTTTCTATCCGAGTGACTGGAGTCGAACCAGCGGCCTCTTGAACCCCATTCAAGCGCGATACCAAACTTCGCCACACCCGGATGCGGGGCTTTCTTCAAGCGGCCTGTATATACTACCACGATTTCCCGGGAAATGCAAGAGCCGATTTCATTTTTTTCTGAAAAACAAACGGACGCTTGACCCGCCCCTCTTTGTGCAGCTTGCTTCTCCGGGGACTCTGCCTCTCCCCTTTCGGCAGTTTCTCAATGTGATATTCCACGCAAATGTCGCCCCGGCAGTCTGTCGGCAGTCCTCCGTCAGTCCAGGGCAAAAAACAGGTATTCCCTGCCCCGGATGTCCTGGCCGAGATACATTTTGACCCCGTCCTCGTCCACCAGCGCACCGTTCAGCTCGAAGTTCCGGCTGGGGGCCAGGAGCTTGGTGCCCGGCGCTACAGTGCTCAGGAGCCCCTTTAAGTCCCCCGCAGTCTCCAGAACGCAGCTCCCCTTGGGCGGGCCGCCGTAGCTGAGGGGGTGCAGCTCCAGAGCCGGGGTGCAGCCGGGGCGCTCCGGGTCGGTGGAAAGCTGCCAAACCTCTGTCTGATAGTCCTCTCAGTCAAAGGCGTCTGTAAAGGTCTTTTTCTCCCGGTAAAACTGCCCCCTGCGTCCCCAGAGGCCGGTGTAAAACACCCAGTTCCCGTGGTAGATTTTGTGACAGTCTCCCCGGGTGTACATCCACGCCAGCGGCACGCCGTCCTCCACCGCCTCCAGATTGGCGGACAGATCCCCGGCGCAGCAGGCCAGGGGGCCGGGCAGATACCGTTGGCTCTCCTGCCGGAACTGCAAAATCTCCCGCTCCGCCATGGTCACGCTTCCCCGTCCAGCTCCTCGGCGGGGATCAGCTCCACGAAATTGGGGATACAGGCGTCATCCCAGTCTGAACCGCCTCCAGATGTGTCCGTATACCAATAGGCCAGATCCGTCATTTTGTGGGGATAGAGCTTCTTCCTCATGTGGCTGTGGTCATAGCCGTAGCCGTGACCGGCATCGTACTCCACCTCGATGCCGATGGGAGTGCCCGCCTCGTCCCGGACGTAGTCGATGAATTTGGCGTTGGAGCTGTTCAGCTCGCTCATAGAGGAATAGTGGCCGCTCTCCATCCATTTCAGCTTGAAATACTCTTGTTCCATGATGATTTTCTCCCTTTCTCAGTGATTTTCCCTTTTGCCCTTCTCCTCCCAGTCGGCCGGCTCCCTGCCGGAGTAAGGGACCAGCTCCACTTCGTAATATTCAGGGCTGTCGAACCAGTCGCCGTCCTCTGTGTCCCGGGTATACCAATAGGCCAGATTTACCTCCCCGTTGGGATACAGCTCTATTTGGGTTTCGCTGTAGTCAAAGAAGCAGTCGTGGCCGGCGTCATAGGATATTTTGACGCCGATGGGCGTCCCCGCCTCGTCCCGGATGTAGTCGAGGAATCTGACCTGGAGGAACCTGTTTTCCTGGGGCCTGGTCAGGTCCTCCATGGTGGAACAATAGCCGTCCCCCCATCTCAGATAGAAATAACCTTCTTCCATCGTCCGTGCCTCCCTTTCCGTATCTCCGTACGCCCCGCCGGGGGCGGCCTGGTGCGGGGTCAGAAATACTTCCGCAAGATTGCTTTGGCTTGCTCGACCCCCTGGTCGGCGGCCTTCTGGAACCACTCCTTGGCCTTTGCACGGTCCCGGGTCACACCCTGGCCGTTATAATAGCAAGCGCCCAAATTGAACTGCGCCTTTGCGTTGCCCTGTTGGGCGGCCTTTTCGTACCACTGGGCGGCTTTTGTATTGTCCTTCGCTACGCCCAAGCCTTTGTCATAGCACACGCCCAGATTGCTCTGCGCCTGTGCGTCGCCCTGCTGGGCAGCCTTTTCGTACCAATAGGCGGCCTTGGCCTTGT
Organism: Clostridiales bacterium; assembly: GCA_021201635.1. GTDB lineage: Bacteria > Bacillota > Clostridia > Oscillospirales > Oscillospiraceae > Onthomonas. The sequence continues at coordinate 3,902 of JAJQEM010000103.1, forward strand.
CCTGGGTCACGCCCTCACCATTATTATAAAAATTCCCCAGGTTGAACTGAGCTGCTGGGATACCCTGTTGGGCGGCCCTTTCATACCATTGGGCGGCTTTGGCCTTGTCAGCAGCCACGCCTCTACCGAAATCGTAGCACACACCCAAACCAAATTGCGCTCCGGCGTGGCCCAGCAGGGCGGCCTTTTCAAACAGGGAAACCGCCTTTTCATATTCCTCCACCCGGTAGCGCTTTTTGGCCTCGTCATAGGCGTTCTGTGCCTCGTCCGCCGGGGCAGCGGCTTTGGCTTTGGCTTTGGCTCTGGCCTCTGCTTCCGCTTTGGCTTTCGCTTCCGCCTCAGCCTTGGCTTTTGCTTCTGCCTCTGCCCTGGCTTTGGCCTCTGCTTCGGCCTTAGCTTTTGCCTCCACCGCTGCTTTCGCTTCTGCCTCTGCTTTGGCCTTGGCCGCCTCCGCTGCCTTGACCGTCTGGGCCAGCTCGTTCAATCTGGCCTGGTATTCCGCCAGCAGCCGGGCCGTCTCGTCCTCCTGGGCAGGCTGTTCCGGCTCCGGGGCGGGGGCAGGCTCAGCGGGCTGGACGGCGGCCTCCTTCTCCATCTTGATGGCGGCGTTCACCAGTGCCCGCAGGCCGTCCTGGTGTACGGTGGAGACATAGATCGTGATTTTGCTCCCGTCCTGATAGGAGACGTTAAAATTCAGCTGGTCATTCGCCAGCGCCCTCATGTCCTTGAGCCCTGCCAGAGGGAGCCGGGTCGTGGTCCCTTTTCCCTTCAGGAGAAACGGGAAGCCGTCGTGATACAGCGCCTCCGCCGTCAGCAGGAAGCCGGTCTTGCCGCCCCCAAAAACGGTGGTGTCAAAGACGGCGAACACGTCCTCCCGGCGCACGCCGGAGGCGTAGCTGCGCAGCGCGCCGCTCAGCGCCTTCTCCTTCACCTCGGCGGCGGGCTTCATCTTCCAGCCCGCTTTGTTGGCGGCTTTCATCAGCTTCGTTGCCTGTTCTTTGGTCAGCATATGATCTCCTCCCATATTCTCTCGTCTGCGGTACGTGATCCATCGGGTTCCGTTTCTTTCGTCATTATGGCATATTCCCATGGAAAAAGCAACCACATGAGCTATCACATTTTTCAAATATCCCCGCAAAAGTCCCGCACAACAGACAAGACCGCACCGGCGAACCGGTGCGGCCTTGCTTTGAGAGAGAAAAGAGAGAGAAGAGATTGGGAGGTTCTATTTGAGGAGGTTTGGTGTCTGCTGCTTACGATGTTATCTTACCCCCGCAGATAGGAAAATGGGTGAAGGAATTGGAAACGAATTTTGAATAAGTTGTGAACGGATGAGCGCTCACACCAGGGCGGCGTTCTCGATGGCGGTGGAGAGGGGCTGCACCATCTGCTTTTTCCGGCTGACCACCCCGGGGAGGGTGATGGAGTTGGCCTCGCACTCCGTGTGGAAGGCGGCCCGCACCACGTCGTCCGCTCCCTTGCCCACAAAGAGCAGCTCGGTGCTCTCCTCGATGATGTTGGTCAGCATGAGAAAGAGCATATCCAGCCCGGAGGAGGGGAGGACGGATTTCAGGTAGGGGATCATCTCCTCCTTGAGCCGGGCCAGCTCGGTGTGGCTGACGCTGGTGACCTGGGAGACGGCCAGGGTGGTGTCCTCCACGGTGAATCGCTTGTAGTCGATATGGAAGATCTCGTCCGCCGTCTTGCCCCCCAGGGAGGAACCGGCGTTGAACATGGCGGTGGCGTGCTCGGTGATGTCGATGCCTGCGATGCCCGCCAGCATTTGGGCGATCTGTTTGTCCACAAAGGTACAGGTGGGAGAGCGGAACATGAGAGTGTCCGACAGGATGGCGGAGCAGAGCAGCCCGGCGATGGTGGGGGTAATCTCCACATTGTTCTCCTGGTACATGAGGGCGATGATGGTGGCGGTGCAGCCCAGGGGCTGGTTGCGGAAGTAGATGGGGCTGGAGGTCTCCACGGCGTCGATGCGGTGGTGGTCGATGATCTCGATGACCTCGGCGGAGCGGATGCCGTCCACCGCCTGATCCTTCTCGTTGTGGTCTACCAGCACCACCTGCTGCTTCTCCATATCCAGCAGGTTCCGCTGGGACAACAGACCCACATAGTTGCCGTCGGCGTCCAGGATGGGGAAATAGCGGATGCGCTTTTTGGAGACGGCGGTCTTCACCTCGCTGACCAGGTCGTCGGTGCGGAAGGTGACCATGCCCTTGGTGCGCATGATGTGGCGCACGGGGACTGCCTGGTTGATGAGCTTGGAGCAGGTGTAGGTGTCCAGGGGGGAGGCGATGACGGAGCAGTTCCCCTCCCGGGCCAGCTTCTGGATGGTCTTGGACACCTTGGCCCCCAGGCCCACCACGATGCAGCCCGCCTTCATCTCGATAGAGCAGAGCTGGGACTCGTACCGGTTGCCCAGGATGACCATGTCGTGCTCGTGGATGTAGTCCTCCATCACGTCCGGGTTGGCGGCGGCCACCACCACGTTGCCCTTGGTGAAGTGGCTCTCCGGGTCGCCCACCACCAGCTCGCCGGAGAGGGCGTCCACGATGTTGTGATAGCTGGTCTCCGCCTCCGCCAGGGCGTTGGCCCCCTGGTCCTGCATATAGAACCGGGCCACGTCCCCCAGGGTCAGGATGCCCCGGAGCTGGTTGTAGCTGTTGACCACCGGGAGGGTCTGGACGTTGTTGTCCCGCATATACTCCCAGGCCCGTTTCAGGGACAGGTGGGCGCTGATGCCGTCCACGTGGCGGTATTGCACGTCGGAGATGCGGGGCTCCAGAGACTCCACATATTTCGGCGGGTCTACCCCGAAACGCTCTAAGACGAAATGGGTCTCGCTGTTGACCTGCCCCGCCCGACAGGGGATGTACTCGTTGCCGGTGATGGTCTGCTTGAGATGGGCGTAGCAGATGGCGGAACAGATGGAATCGGTATCCGGGTTCTTGTGCCCGATGACGATGACAGGCTTCATGTTGGACGCACGGCTCCCTTCCTGGATCTCACCCGCTGGGGCGAGGAATTTCCTTTTCGTTAGGATAGCATAAAAAAAGCATTCTTTCAAGGAGGGAGGGGAAATTATGGGGGCTTTGGGCTTCGCAGATATTCTTGGCTCCCTCTTTGCGGCACTTGCGCTCTTTCAGGGGAGGCAGGCGTGCAGCGGTTTCTTTTGGCTCCCCTGAAAGGGGAGCTGGCTGCCCGAAGGGCAGACTGAGGGAGTGCGGCAGGGGCTGACGATAAGCATAAATCTTTCGGCGAATCCGTACCACCCCTCTGCGTTTTCGCCATAATACTGTACTTGTCGCAGGTGCGTACCGCACCCCTCCACCGGCTTACGCCGGTCCCCCTCCCCTTTCAGGGGCTGTCTCTTATACACATAGCCGAGCCAACGAGACGGACTCCGAGCG
>JAJQEM010000056.1:0-2087 GCA_021201635.1 Clostridiales bacterium
AAAACAAATTATTTCAATTGCGTGACTACTTCTGCCGGTTTGTCGGCTGTATCATAGCTGACTTGCCATATAACAACAGGAAAACTCCGAATAGTCCCTGCCGCTTCCAAAATCCGGAAGGGCCATGGACAGGGGGATTCCGAACAGATGAAAGGAGAAAGCACTATGACCAACCAGTGGAAACGACTGCTCAGCGGTATGCTGGCTCTTGCGTTGGCGTTCAGCCTGTTTGTTCCGGCGATGGCGACCAGCGTCGAGGACGAGACTGCCGACGACCAGGCGGCAGTGACCGACGCCGTGGACGATGTGTCCCGGGAGACGGAAGCCGCCGAGACCGAGACAGACGAGGCCGACGAAGTCGAAGAAGCGGAGGAGGAGACCCCCGCCGGGACGGAGGAAGAGGCCGCCGACACGGAAGCGGACGAGGATTTGGCCGAATCTCCTGCGCAGGAGATTCCAGAAACGGTTCCCGAGGAAACCGTTTCTGATGAGACCTCCGAGTCCGAGACCGACGCCGTGGCGGAGAAGGTAGCCGCTGTGGTAGAGGCCGACACCGCCGCCCAGACGGTAGCCGCCGTCGCCAGCGCCGTAGCGGAGCCTGTGGCTGCGGCGGAGGAGACCGTCGACGCAGAGCCAGCAGCGGATGAGGACGAGGAAGAAGAGGAGGATACCACCACCTCTTACGTGGCCGAGTACAATGGCACAAAGTACGAAACCCTCCAAGACGCCTTCGATGCGGTCGTTGCTGCCTGGAATGCTGCCGGTACTACCGAAGCGTTCGAGAGCATCTCCACCATCACCATGCTGGCGGACGTGACCGAGGATATCACCTACTCCTTCACCCCCAAGTCTGGCATGAACGATTTGAATCTGACCCTGGATATGGACGGCCACACCCTCACCAGTGCAGACTCCACCACAACCAAGGGCGCAATTTACGTGTATCGCGGAAGCACCCTCAGTAACCAGGCTTATCTCTACTTTACCGTCAAGAACGGCACCATCGCCAACGGCTCTAACACCAGCGGCGCAGGCGGAGTTTACGGCTCCAGCACCCGGCGCACTTACCTGATCTTTGACAACGTCACCTTTGTCAACAACACCGGCACCACCGCCGGCGCAGTGGCTGGCGGTACCTCCATTGAAGCCACCAACTGCATCTTCACCGGCAATACCGGCACCAACGCCGGCGCAATGGCTGGCGACATCACCGCCACCAACTGCACCTTTACCGGCAACACCGGCACTGCCGGTGCAGGCGCCATCTACTCTGCAGCCGGCAAGACGCTGGTGCTGAAGGGCTGCACCATCACCGGCAACAGCGGTACCCAGGGCGGCGGCATCAAGGTCCTCCGGGCGGCCAGCTCTGCCACTACGCTGGACCTGACCGGAAGCAATGTGATCTATAACAACACCGCAAGTGTTGCCGGTGACGACATCTTTGTCACCGCCAGCAGCGGCAGCAAGGTCCTGACTGTGAAGCTGGCCGACGCCTCTGTGTATACCGGCGGCCTGACTGCCAGCCTGTACCAGGACGGAACCTATAGCAGCACCAGCCTCGATGACGACAGCCGTTATTCCGAAGGAAACCGGACTGAGGTCAGCGGCTCCGTGAAGCCCTCCAACAGCACGAGCAGCGCCTCGATGCGCAGCATTGGCATCAAGGTCGTTCCTGTCAGCTATACCGTCACCTATACCGACGGCGTGGACGGCGTGGAACTGTTCGCCGATCAGGTAACCACCGTCGCCAGCGGCGCAGTTACCCCCGACTATGTGGGCGAGACGCCCACCCGCACCGGCTACACCTTCACTGGCTGGACGCCAGAGATTGTGGATACCGTCACCGGGGACGTGACCTATACCGCTGTCTGGACGGCTATGACCTACACTATTACCCTGGACGCCGGTGAGGGCACCGTTGACCCCGATAGTATCACCGTCACCTATGACGGCCTTGTGGGAGAGCTGCCTGAACCTGCCCGTGAGGGCTACACCTTCACTGGTTGGGTGGACGCAGATGGCAACCCGGTCACCGCTGGGACGGTGTACGCCACGGCAGGCGACAGCACCCTGACCGCCACCTGGAC
>JAJQEM010000056.1:2187-7309 GCA_021201635.1 Clostridiales bacterium
ACCCTGACCGCCACCTGGACACCTCTCACCTACAGGGTGGTCATTGATGACACAACGATCGACGCTGACGACTACACCGTTGAAGGTGACCTGCGGGACGGGAATCTGACTGTGACCTTCACAGATGATGTGCTGGCCCAGCTGGAGCCGGGAGACCATGTGGTGACTGTAATCACTCAGATCGACGGCCTCACCTATGCGTATATCTACACGCTGACCATTCCGTCTGAGGACGTCGACACCGGCGACACCGATGACACGGATGATACGGATGATACGGATGATACTGTGTATGTCACCGTCATCGTGGATGGGGATACCGGCACTGCGACCATCATAGACGAGGAACTGTCTATTTTGGACGAGTACGATTGGGAGAGCTATGTCACCATTGACGGAAATGAGGTCAACAGCGACTACTACACCGTCAGCTACGACTCGGCAGACGGGACCCTGACCGTGGACTTCGATGATGCGGTTCTGGCTGCCCTGGATCCGGGCGACCATGCGGTGACGGTGAGCATCGTAGTCGGCGAGGTCGTCTATGAGTACACGTTCACCCTGACCATTCCGGCAGAGGGCAACGATTCCGACAGCGCGGACGACTCCTCCAGCTCCAGCAGCAGCTCCAGCTCCAGCTCCAGCAGCAGCTCCAGCTCAAACTCCAGCAGCTCTGCCAAGACCGGCGACAGCAGCAACCTGTTCCTCTGCGTTGCGGCGATGGTTGCCTGCCTTGCCGCAGCCGGCTGGCTGGTGATCCGCCTCCGTTTTGACGGCAAGAAATAAGCAACTCCCCCAGGGGCAGGGCGGCGACGCCTGACTCTGCCCCCGGTACAAATGAACCAGGGCCCCTCGGCGCACAGTCTCGAATCGGATTCGACTTTACCGCCGGGGGGCTTTCTCTGTTTGCTTTTTTGCGGACTGTGTGGTATAATGACCGGACAATGGACTCCGGCGGCCTGACCGGAGCAGAGGAAAGGAGGTCAATATGGAACGCATTCAAAAGAAATTCGGGTTCGGCTGTATGCGTCTTCCCATGGATGGGGAGGAGGTCAACCTGGAGGAGTTCTCCCGTATGGTGGACACCTTCCTGGGAAACGGCTTCAACTACTTTGACACCGCCCATGGCTACCTGGACGGCAAGAGTGAGACCGCTCTCCGAACCTGCCTGACCAGTCGCTACCCCCGGGAGCGCTACATCCTGACAGATAAGCTCACCGATGAATACTTCAAAAAGCAGGAGGACATCCGTCCCTTCTTCCAGAGCCAGCTGGACGCCTGCGGCGTGGACTATTTCGATTTCTACCTGATGCACGCCCAGAACGCCCGGAATTTCCAGCATTTCAAGGCGTGCAGAGCCTACGAGACGGCCCTGGAGCTGAAGGAGGAGGGGAAGATTCGGCACTTTGGCATTTCCTTCCACGATTCCGCCGCCGTTTTGGACGGTATCCTCACCGAGTACCCCCAGATCGAGGTGGTACAGCTCCAGTTCAACTATGTGGACTACGACGACCCCTCGGTGCAGAGCCGGGCCTGCTATGAGGTCTGCCGGAAGCACGGAAAGCCGGTCATCGTCATGGAGCCCTGCAAGGGCGGCAAGCTCACCGACCTGCCGGACCGGGCCCTGGAGGCCCTGGCCGCCCACGGGACGGGAAAGCCCGCCAGCTATGCCATCCGGTTCGCCGCCGGGTTCGATGGGATGCTGATGGTGCTCTCCGGCATGAGCAATATGGCTCAGATGGAGGAGAACGTGGGCTTTATGAAGGACTTCCAGCCCCTCTCCCCGGAGGAGCGGAAGGCCGCCAATGAGGTCTGTGCCATTCTCAAGGAGATGAACACCATCCCCTGCACTGCCTGCCGGTACTGCGTTGCGGGCTGTCCCATGCACATTCCCATCCCCAGCCTGTTTGCCTGCATGAACAACAAGCAGATCTACCGCAATTGGAATGCCGACTTTTACTACGGGGTCTATACCGCCCAGCGGGGCAAGGCCTCCGACTGCATCAGGTGCGGCAAGTGCGAGGCGGCCTGCCCCCAGCACCTTCCCATCCGACAGCTGCTGGAGACAGTGGCACAGGAATTTGAATAACGACCATCCGAACGAGTGAAAGGAGAAACACCATGCAAAACACCGCTTCTCAGGCTCTGACCAAGCCCCGTCTGTCCGTCAAGGCCCAGACCGTAGCCACCGTGGCCGCCATCGTCGGCGCAGTTGTCGTTCCCCAGTTCTTCCACGTCCTGGGCGCCGTCTCCGGGCTGGGCACCTCCCTGGGCGAGACCTTCCTTCCCATGCATCTGCCCATCCTGCTGGTGGGTCTGCTGGCCGGGCCCTATGCTGGGGCGATCTCCGGTCTGCTGGGTCCGGTGGTCAGCTTTGCCCTCACCGGAATGCCCGGTGCGGTCATGCTGCCCTTTATGATGATCGAGCTGTTCACCTACGGCCTGGTGGCCGGGCTGCTCCGGGAGAACCGGATGCCCACCATCGCCAAGGTGCTCATCGCCCAGGTGTCCGGCCGGGCTGTCCGGGCGGTGGCCATCCTGCTGGCCGTCAACGCCTTCGGCTATGAGGGCGTCAACATCGCCACCATTTGGACCAGCATCTCCGCCGGAATCTTCGGCCTGGTGCTCCAGTGGGCGCTGCTCCCCCTGACCGTCTACCGGGTGGAGCGCTTGGACAGGAATGAAAACTGACCTGGAGAACGCTCGCCTGACCCTGGAGCAGGGAAAGTATACCCGTGTTCTGTGCCGGGGAGGGGAGACCTTCTCCCGGACAGAGCGGGGGGTTTATCCCCTGGTGGACTGGCTCCGTCAGGGTGCCGACCTCCGGGGCTGCTCTGCGGCAGACCGGGTGGTGGGCCGTGCGGCGGCGTTTCTCTATGTTCTCATGGGAGTGAAAGCAGTCTATGGCACGCTCATGAGCGAGGGTGGCCGCCAGGTGCTGGAGCAGCATGGCATCCGGGGCTCCTGGGACACTCTGGTTCCGAGCATCAGGAACCGGACGAATACCGGCATCTGCCCCATGGAACAGGCGGTAAAGAGCACTCAGACGCCGGAGGAGGCCTATCAAGCCGTTGGCGAGACGCTCGAGCGGATACAGGCGGCTAAATCGACGACCTAAAACAAAACGAAAAATGCCCTTCTGTCAGCGATGACAGAAGGGCAAGCTGTTATGTAAGAGTTCCCGTCATTCCGGGAAGAACAGGGCCTTGAGCTCCAGCCAAGCGTCCTCGTTGGTGGCGTAGTAGTAGGGGCAGAGCTTGCCTGTCACGTCGTAGTGACGGATGACCCCGTCCTCATCCAAGCCGTAGCAGTCCACTAAATACTGCACCAGCTTGACCAGAGAATCTATGGTCTCTTGGGTGAACTCCCCGGTGGTGTCCAGGTGGCAGCACTCGATGGAGATGGTGTCGTGGTTGCGGTCATTGCTGCAATAGGATTTCTCGTCCAGAGGGATACACTGGATGATCTCCCCGTCGGTGCCGATGACGAAGTGACTGCTCACCGAGTCCTCTCCCGTCTCCGCCAGAGATGCAAAGCAATCCCGGTTCTGCTGGGCAGTGGTGCCGGGGTTGCCGGTGTAGTGGACGACGATGGCGTTGACGCCGTCCAGCAGGTCACCCGGCCGGGAGTACTCGTTGACGGGGATCAGGTCCACCGTTACCCAGTCCAGGTCGTCCAGGACGGTGGGGACGTTGGCGGCGGCAGCGGACTGAGCCAGGGCAGCGGCCATGCTATTCTGGGCGGCGGCGTCAGCCAGGAGTTGATCGTCTGAGCTGGTATCGTCAGAGGCATTGCTGTCCGCTGCGATGGCAGGCAGCTGGGCATATTCTGTAAAGAGCCAAACCAGGCCAACCAGAAGCCCGGCGGCGGCGACAATAGCAAAAATGCGGACACACTGAAACAGAACGCTGCCTGTAGGGGGGCGCTCTGAGGGGGCTAAATGGGAAGGCTTTTCTCTCTCCAAGGGATCACCGGCTTTGAAGTGAAATGTTGTCTGATACGAAAAATATTACCACAGATTTTGTCAGAAGGAAAGTGCCTTTGCTGAATTTTGCCAAAATTGGAGGAAAAATACGGTAGAAAAAGGGGTGCGGACGGGGAAATCTTTCCGAAACCCCTATGCAAAACTGGCAAAATGGATTAAAATAGCATCTAGTACAGGGAGTCGGGGTGTGCCCTGCTCCGGTACGGTGATTGAACAGATCAAGGAGGAGCATTACATGGACAAGCCAAAGTATCAGCGCATTCTGTTAAAAATCAGCGGAGAGGCCCTTGCCGGAGACGCATCCAGAGGACTGGACTTTGACATGATCGGAAAGGTCTGCGACGTGATAAAGGAGTGCGTGGACATGGGCGTCCAGGTGGGCGTCGTGGTCGGCGGCGGCAACTTCTGGAGAGGCAAGAAGGACGGCGGCGAGTCTATGGTCCGTGTGCGGGCGGATCATATGGGTATGCTGGCCACGGCTATCAATGCCCTGGCTCTGGCGGATGTGCTGGAGCAGAAGCAGGTGGAGGTGCGGGTACAGACCGCCATTGAGATGAATCGTATCGCCGAGCCCTATATCCGCTCCCGTGCCATCCGGCACCTGGAGAAGGGGAGAGTGGTCATCTTCGGCTGTGGCACCGGCAACCCCTTCTTCTCCACCGATACAGCGGCGGTGCTCCGTGCGGCGGAGATCGACGCTGACATCATCCTGCTGGCCAAGAACATCGACGGCGTGTACAACGCCGATCCCCATGTTGACCCGGAGGCTGTCAAGTACGACTCCATCTCCTACGACCAGGTGTTGGCCCAGCATCTGGAGGTCATGGACTTCACCGCCACCTCCCTGTCCATGGATAACAAGATCCCTGTGCTGCTCTTTGCCCTGAAGGATCCCGAGAACATCAAGCGGGCGGTGATGGGCGAGAAGATTGGCACCGTCGTCAACTGATACACCGAAACCCCAAATCAAAGGAGGAACTAGCATGAACGAGATCACCAAGACCGCTGAGGAGCGCATGAAAAAGACCATTTCCTCTGTCCAGGCAGACTTTGCCTCCGTTCGGGCGGGCCGGGCCAACGCCGCCGTCCTGGATCGGATCACGGTGGAGTACTACGGCACCCCCACCCCCCTGGGCC
>JAJQEM010000109.1 GCA_021201635.1 Clostridiales bacterium
ACTCTATTAAAAATTTTTCGCGGATGTGTTCAACTTGCACTTGCAATTTTCGGTAGAATAACAGAGAATACGACTAGATTTGTTCACAATTATATGATATTCTTTCCCTAAAATTGTGAAGGCCCTATCAGAGGGCGTTAAGGAGTATCTATATGCAGCCTGTACTGTGTTCCAAATGCCATAAAAATATGGCGGTGATCTTCCTGACCAAAATGGAGGGCGGGGAGACGAAGAATGAGGGCTATTGCCTGAGCTGTGCCAAGGGCATGGGCATCAAGCCGGTGGACGACCTGCTGAGCAAAATGGGCATCTCGGACGACGACCTGGACAACCTGACCAACGACATGATGTCCGCCTTCGGCGGTCCGGAGGCTATGGAGTCTCTGATGGAGAGCCAGCAGCCATCCGACGGAGAGGATGTCGACAGCGACGAGAACGAGGACGAGGAGGACGGCAAGACCGCCACCTTCCCCTTTCTGAGTCGTCTGTTCGGCTCCTCCAACCAGCCAACCCCCCAGCGGGAGGAGCGGGAGGACAACCGCAGCCGGGACAACGGAAACCGTCCCGACCAGAAGCAACAACAGAAAAACGGCGGCCAGAAGCGGAAATTCCTGGAGAACTACTGCACCTCCCTGACCCGCCAGGCCCGGGAGGGCAAGCTGGACGGTGTCATTGGCCGGGAGCAGGAGATCTCTCGGGTGATGCAGATTTTGAACCGCCGTCAGAAGAACAACCCCTGTCTCATCGGCGAGCCCGGCGTAGGCAAGACCGCTATCGCCGAGGGCCTGGCCCTCCGCATCGCCTCCGGCAATGTGCCCTATAAGCTCCAGGACAAGGAGGTCTATCTCCTGGACCTGACCGCTCTGGTGGCGGGCACCCAGTTCCGGGGCCAGTTTGAGAGCCGGATGAAGGGCCTGATCGAGGAGATCAAGAAGATCGGCAACATTATCCTGGTCATCGACGAGGTCCATAACATCGTGGGCGCCGGAGACGCCGAGGGCTCCATGAACGCCGCCAACATCCTCAAGCCCGCCTTGAGCCGGGGCGAGATCCAGGTGATCGGCGCCACTACCTATAACGAATATCGGAAATATATCGAGAAGGATGCCGCCCTGGAGCGCCGGTTCCAGCCGGTGAATGTGGCGGAGCCGTCCATTGACGACTCGGTGAAGATTCTGGAGGGCATCGCCCACTTCTATGAGGACTACCATCAGGTGACCATCCCCCAACCTATTCTGCGCCAGGCGGTCACCCTGTCCGAGTGGTATATCACCGACCGGTATCTGCCGGATAAGGCCATCGACCTGATCGACGAGGCCTGCTCCGACGTGAACCTCCACGACGCCAACCTGGCCCGTCTGGCCGCCATCCAGAAGGAGCGGGCGGACCTGGCTAAGGAGAAGGAGCTGATCCTGGCCAGCCAGGAGCAGCAGTCCTCTCAGCGCTCCGCCCGGCTCAAGGAGAACGAGCAGAAGCAGTCCCGGTGCCGCCAGCAGCTCACCGCCGTGAACAACGAGGCCATCAGCCTGCAGAGCGGCGGGGGAGACCAGTCCCAGCGGGAGGAGCGTCTGCGCCTGATCGGGCAGCGTTCGGAGAAGCTCCGGGAGGAGCTGCGCACCCTCCAGGAGGAGCGCAACAACATCCAGACCACCCCGGAGGACAACCGGGGCTATGAGCGGCTGGCCTACCTCCGCAGTGCCGAGCTGAAGCTGGACGAGGAGCAGCGCAGCCTGGAGAGCCTGGGCCGTCCCCAGCTGGGGGTGGAAAACCTGGCCCGGGTCATCGAGCTGTGGACAAATATCCCCGCTAGCCGTATCCAGGAGGAGGAGTTTGCCCGCCTGAGCCAGCTGGATCAGCGGCTCAAGCAGCACATCATCGGCCAGGACGAGGCGGTGGACGCCGTCACCCGGGCCATCCGCCGGAACCGGGTGGGCATCTCCCCCAAGCACAAGCCGGTCTCCTTTATCTTCGTCGGCTCCACCGGTGTGGGCAAGACCGAGCTGGTCAAGCAGCTGGCCCAGGACCTGTTCAACAGCCCGGAGTCTCTCATCCGGCTGGATATGTCCGAGTTTATGGAAAAGCACGCCGTCTCCCGCATCGTGGGGTCCCCTCCCGGCTATGTGGGCTATGATGAGGCGGGGCAGCTCACCGAGAAGATCCGCCGGAAGCCCTACTCCGTCATTCTATTTGACGAGATCGAGAAGGCCCATCCCGACGTGCTCAACATCCTGCTCCAGATTCTGGACGACGGCCAGATCACCGACGCCCACGGGCGGAAGGTGAACTTTGAGAACACCGTCATCGTCATGACCTCCAACGCGGGCAGCGAGTCCAAAAACGGCAGCGTGGGCTTTGGCCGCACCGCCGACGAGCAGGACAAGGAGAAGACCATGAAGGCCCTCCAGTCCTTCCTGCGTCCGGAGTTTATCAACCGTGTGGACGAGATCGTCCACTTCAACCACCTGAGTGAGGAGAACTTCAAGGGCATCACCGGCATTATGCTGGGCGAGCTGAGAGACTCCCTGGCGGAGAAGGGCATCACCTTCACCTGGGATGACGCTCTGGTGGACTACCTGACCCGGAAGTCCTACTCCCTGACTTACGGGGCTAGGAACCTCCGGCGGCTCATCCAGAAGGAGCTGGAGGATGTGATCGCCCAGCGGCTCATTCAGAACTACGATCAGCAGATCACCCTCCTCCAGGCCACGGCGAAGGACGACCAAATCATGCTCATCAGCGGCTGACGACTGACCAGAGTATTTTATCGAAACGAAAGAAGGCGAGGTGAGGAGCGTGCTGGATGTCTGTCTGCTGGGGACAGGGGGCACTATGCCCCTGCCCGGGCGGTGGCTGACCTCCCTGGTGCTGCGGTGCAACGGACACAGTTTGCTCATCGACGCCGGAGAGGGCACCCAGATCGCCGCCCGGGAGGCGGGGTGTACCTTCAAGAGCCTGGACACCATCTGCATTACCCATCTCCACGCCGACCACACCGCCGGACTGCCGGGGCTGCTGCTGACCATGGGCAACATGGACCGGACAGAGCCGGTGACGGTCATTGGACCGCCGGGCATCGGCCGGGTGATGGAGGCGGTGAAGGTCATTGCCCCGGAGCTGGCCTTCCCCGTGACCGTCCGGGAGCTGCCGCCGGAGACGGAGCAGACCATCGACCTGGGCGACTGGAGGATCACCGCCTTTCCCCTGCGGCATACGGTGCCCTGTTTCGGCTATCTGGCAGAGGTGCCCCGGAAGGGAAAATTCGACCCGGTGCGGGCTGCCCGGGCGGGCATCCCCAAGCAGCTGTGGAAGCATCTCCAGCAGGGGGAGACGGTGGACGGCTTCTCCCCGGACATGGTGCTGGGCCCCGCCCGAAAGGGCATCCGTTTGGTCTACGCCACCGACACCCGCCCGGCCAAGGCCCTCTACAGGGCCGCTGCCAATGCAGACCTGCTCATCTGTGAGGGGATGTACGGCGAGGTGGAAAAGCTCCCCAAGGCCAAGGAGACCTGCCACATGATGTTCCAGGAGGCCGCCAAGACAGCGAAACGAGCGGGGGCCAGAGAGCTGTGGCTGACCCATTTCAGCCCATCTCTCAACCGCCCGGAGGACTGCCTTTCCGCGGCCACCGACCTGTTCCCCGCCGCCTCCCTGGGCTACAGCGGACGGCGCACCACCATACGATTTCCCGGCGAATGAGCTTCGCCGGGATTTTTTTGCCCTGCCATCCATGCCGAAGTCAGAGACCGCCTGGCTCCGGCTGGATGGCAGGGCATTTTATGGGATGCGAGTGCTATATACCGTGCAAGGACGGCGGACCGCAGATGGATACAGGGTGAGCAGCGGGCGGGCCCCATCCCTTTCTGCTGCAAAAACGGAGTTTTCAGGTAAAAATACCGCTGTTCTGCCGGAAATCTGGCGGTGTTGCATATCAGAACGGCGGTGACCTTGATAAAATAGAGTATCCGCAGAACAGAGGAGGGAACGAAATGACGATTTTATTACTGACGCTGACAACGGGGGAGCTGCTCCTGCTGGCAGTATGGCTGCTGCTGAGAGGGGGTGAGGCGGCGTGAGCTATTATCCTGACATCAGTCACTATCACCCGGTAGAGGATTGGAGCAGGGCAAAAGAAAGTTGTCCTATGCTCATCTCCGAGGCGACCCAGGGGACCAGCTATGTCGATCCCACGTTGCCCGCATTTGTCCGTGGCTGTGAACAGAACGGGATTCCCTACTGGCTATATGCCTACCTGAACCGGGGCGATGAGCTGGCACAGGCAAGGTTTCTCGTCAGGACTTGCAAAGACCTCGTGGGGAACTGTTTCCAGGGCTATATCCTGGACGTGGAGGCCGGGAACGAGGCGGCAGACGTTCAGGCTGCCCTGGACTATCTAGAATCGCTGGGCGGGAGGTGTATGCTCTACACGATGTATGCCCAGTATGGCGTCTATCAAAGCGTCATAGCGGGTCGGAGCGAAGAGACCGCCTGGTGGGAGGCCCGATATGGCCAAAACGACGGCAGTTACAGCGGCAGTTATCCGGCCCACGGCGGAGCCGACCTCCACCAGTTTACCAGCAGAGGCGACTGCCCCGGCATCTCTGGCCAATGCGACCTGAGCCGGTTGACCGGCACAAAGGCAGAGGACTGGTTTGTCGGGGCGGCGTCCACAGGCACACATACGACTACGACAGGAGGGTTTGATGTGAGCACACTGAGCAATCTCAAAATGGGCAGCACCGGAGCGCAGGTCAAGAGCCTCCAGAGCCTGCTCAACGGCAAGAACGGCGCAAGCCTGTCTGTAGATGGGATCTGCGGGAGCAAGACCGTGGCGGCAGTCAAGGCGTATCAGACGACCAAAGGGCTGACGGTGGACGGGATCACAGGAGTCAACACCTGGACGGCGCTGCTGACCGAGTAGGAGACAGAAAAGGGGCTCGCCTTTGATATGGCGAGCCCCTTTTCATGTTATGTAAATTTGAAATGCGGGCCTGTTGAGCGGATCACTGTGGCTGCTGGTCTTCCTGCTGAGCCTTGAGAATATTGGTTATGTCTATCACGGTTGCCGAGCTTGGCTGAATATCAAGGTTTTTGGCAGCTGCAGCAAGAGGCTCCGCATAAGCATCCGCAGAGGTGAACTGCAAATGCCGCATTGCTTCCACATTCTGAAGCTTTTTCTCTATTGCCTGTTGTTCGACCAAATCGGCCTCTGCGGCCAGTTTTCTCAGCTCAAGGGCTTTTTTCTGCTTTTCATAGTTTGAATTGATCGCACTCTTGATGACGCCGAGGATGGAATTAAATTCATAGTCTCCCACTTTACCGCCAAATACAGCCATGTAGCACATGAGCAGCGGCAGCGCATCCTCTTGGAGAAAATCCCATATTTGAAGGATGATGTCGCCTGGGGAGTGCAGAGTGGTCTTTACATGGACTCTTTCGGGGTGGTTATCAGATAAAAAGCGGGCTGCGTGCAGGACAAAATCAGAGAGGTCGAGAACGTTGATCTCGTCTCTTGTCCGTACACGGAACGTGACCGTCAGCTTGCCCCTGTAGATATATGTATCGAAGCATCCGCTTAAAACAAGGTCGTCATATTCGTTCAAATTGCTCAGGCTGTGCCAATTCCGTGCGATTGCGCCCTGTAGATACGGGCTGACTGCATCATCGACGTCGAGTGTTTTGATGACCTTGATTTTCCTGCGCTTGATGTATGGGCAATCAAATTGATGTAAATTGGGGTTAGCCTTCGCAATTTGCTGGTGTACTTCCTTTTCCCGCTCCGGAGTGAGTGCTGGATTGGGTTCCTCATAATACGCTCCCACATATGCAAAGGCTATGCGATTATTGTCTACAATGACAACAATGTCGTTTTCCCGCAGTTCATAGCAAAAACGCACGCATTTATGGAGCGCAGTCCCTGGTTTGCTTTCCCCATAGGTCTCTTTGATAGAGGCCTTTAGTCTATTTTCCTGGCTGCGAGTCAGATGATCGTTAATCATGGACTTTGAAATCAGGTTCCATCCGATAGCGATATATTCTTTGCTTATAAAGTCATTGAAAAAGAAACCACGCTTCGTTCTGACCATCCAGAAATTTGTGTCCGCATCAATCCTTGGAATGCTGAAAAGTGAATCTATGGTTTCCATTTTATTCGCCTCTCTGTATATCGGAGCGTCCTACATTTCGGTAGGATGAAAATATGTCGCCGATTGCGCCACAGTAATGCTGTCGTGGAACTTTTGACAACATTATAACCTTTATTTCGATTGCGGTCAATGTATTTTGAAAAATAGATTTGGGAATTTGCTCCGGAAGAAGATAACTCTTGTGTCCCTCAAACACATCCTCAGCATGGAGAAGCTCTCCGCAGCCGATATAGGTGCGTACCAACCAATAAAACAGGTAAGAATCCTTAATATCCAGTTTTCAGCATTCCTCGAATAACTGGAGAGTCACAGACGGGTATGGGAGATCCGAATCGAAGAAGTCCTTCGGTTCGATTCCCAGATATTCCGTGATCTTGAATAACGATTTGAGAGAGGGAGTCCTTTGCAAAGCATCTGAACGAGGGGAATCCCATGACTGCCAGCCTCCAGAAAAGTCTGAACCACTGTATTGCCGACCTCAATTCTCTGAAAGCGCAGATCGAGAAAATGGCGGGGGAAATGTAATGGCAATCATCAAGCACATTGCCAGCAAAAATCAGGACTACACGGCGGCAGAATGCTACCTGATTTTTGAACACAACGAAAAGACCGGCAAGCTGATTCTGGATACAGATGGCTACCCGGTGCAGAGAAAGAACTATATCCTGGACGGCATCAACTGCGATCCAGGTGCCTTTGCTGCAGAGTGCCGAAAAACGAACCGTGCTTTTAAGAAAAACTCGAAAAAGGGTGAGATTAAAACTCATCACTATATCATCAGTTTTGACCCACAGGACAGAGAGCTGGGGCTGACGATGGAACGTGCGCAGGAGCTGTGTCTGGAATTTGCCCGGACGCATTTTCCAGGGCATCAGATGTTGGTTTGCGCCCATGAAGATGGGCAGAATGGAACCGGAAACATCCATGTCCATATTGTGCTGAACAGTGTTCGGAAATTGGATACGGAGCCGCTGCCTTATAAGCAGAGGAAGTATGATTGCAAAGCCGGGTACAAACACAACTGCACCAAGGGTTCTTGTTTATTCCGTTCCAGCAATTATGTCTTTGTTAG
>JAJQEM010000039.1 GCA_021201635.1 Clostridiales bacterium
CTATTAAAAATTTTTCGCGGATGTGTTCAACTTGCACTTGCAATTTTCGATTATTCTTTTCAATCTTCCTGAGTTCCATTCGGATTCCTCTTTCAACTTCAATTTACAGTTTCTTTGCCTGGGGGTTTTCCATCAGGCAAAGTTCAAGCAACTCCCTCAAATCATCGCCTTTCACATCATCCAATTTTTCATATTTCAGTTCACTCACAGTGGTAAACGCAAAACCGCTTTCCCCATACTTATTCCACAACTCCTGTAACCGCCTGTTTCGGTGGCATTTGCTGTTCAATTCAAAACGGTGGCGGTTGAACCAGGTCGCCGTATCTTTGGAAGTGCTGTAAAACTCCTCTCCTGTGGCAATACATTTTGCGGAAACCACCCCCATTTCGGGGTGGCGTTCTTTCCATTCGGAGACAAGTTCTTTCCTTGTTTGCTTATCCATTGTCTGTTTTCCTCCTCCATAAATTCCGATTTATCGCTCTGATGGGGTGCCGAATGACGGTTTTCCACTTTTCCGGGGCGACCCTTCGGGCGTCGGACAGGTAGATCTCGTGATGTAATCTGCTCTCCGACAAATCGGTCTCATAGCCGTTTTGGGCAAGATAGGCGTCCATCAGCGCCACGCTTTTCGGCTCGTCGTCAAATGGGCCCAGGTGCATCATCTGAACGCACAGACCTTCGTCGATGGTGAGAAACTCCGCCGGGGAGCAGTCCAGCTTTTTCTTTTTTGTGGCCGTCTCCACCGCCCAGTCAAAGTCGGCCCTGGTGATAAAATCGGGCAGACGGATGACGGAAATCCAGTGGAAGGCGTCCTTTCTGCTGTAGTCGATGCCGCTCCCGTCCTCCTGCCACCAGAAGCCCTCCAGGGGCGGCACCACATACTCGAAAAAGCCCTCGATCTTGTGGTCCGTCTTATAGCTCATTTTCAGGGTGTACACCACCGCATACAGAACACCGATGGCGCTCTGGTATGCGCCCCCCTCTTCGTTGGGGTCGCCCTTGCCTCTGACGGCGATATAGTTCGCCTTTGGCACGGTCACGATCTCCGGCCTGTTCTTCGGCAGGTAGAATTCTCTGTACTCCTTCTTGAAATCGAACGCCATGGTATCATCTCCTCCACGCCCGGTTGAAAAGCTGCCGCCTCTGTCGCAAGTGACTTTATATGTCAGATGGGCAGGGGCGGCAGGTGGTTTTGGGGTGCTTCCGTTGGCAGGATGCGAACCGGAATGGTTGCTTTTTTACATCACATTCTTGATAACAAGCCCTAAAATAACAATGATAATTCCAGCAATTCTTGCGCCGAGCCTCCCTTTTTTCGGTTCCACCATATGATTTATGTCAGGATAGACAGGATTGACAAGAAATAGCAGGCCGATGATTACATACGCACCGTTGATACAGACGCCGTTTTGAAGGAGATGTGCGGCAAAATGGCCGATCACCATGATTGCAAAAGCGGCAATCAGCTGCGTGCGGAATGTGACTGTTTTCATGTCTTTCCCTCCCCTGTTAAAACTTCCCGTTCAGCTGACCGTCCAGGAACTCGGCGGTGCGCTCCAGGTAGTTTTTCTCCAGGGACTCCACCGCCCCCGTGTCGCAGGCGGCGGCCAGGGCGGGGTCGATGGGCAGACGGGCCAGGACGATGACCCGGTTCTCCGCCGCCACCTGGGCGATCTTGCTCTCGCCGAAGATGGCGTGGCGTTTGCCGCAGTCGGGGCACTGGAAATAGCTGAAATTCTCGATGATGCCCAGGACGGGGATATTCATCATCTGGGCCATCTTCACCGCCTTGGTGACGATCATAGAGACCAGATCCTGGGGGGAGGTAACCACGATGATGCCGTCCACCGGGAGGGACTGGAACACGGTCAGAGGCACGTCGCCGGTTCCGGGAGGCATATCCACAAACAGATAGTCCAGCTCGCCCCAGTTGGTGTCCGTCCAGAACTGCTTCACGCAGCCGGCGATGACCGGGCCCCGCCAGATGACCGGGTCGGTCTCCGTCTTGGCCAGCAGGTTCAGGGACATGACCTTGATGCCCCCTTCGGACTCCGGAGGGATCATGCCGATGTCGTCCGCCATCACCGGCCCGGTGAGGCCGAAGGCCTTGGGGACGGAGGGGCCGGTGATGTCGGCGTCCAGGATGCCCACCTTCTTGCCCAGGCGGGCCATGGAGACGGCCAGGGCGTCGGTCACCATGCTCTTGCCCACGCCGCCCTTGCCGCTGACCACCGCCACCACATGGCGGATGCTGGAGGCCGCATTAGGCGGCTCCCGGAGGTTTTGGGGCTGGGTGCGATCTCCGCAGCTCTCCCCGCAGGAGGAGCAATCGTGTGTACAATTCTCTGCCATAAGAAATCTCTCCTTTTATCTGTCGTCCAGTGCTGCCACCGGACGGGGTTGGTTGGTATAAGGAAATTAGCTTTCGGGCCGCCCTGTGGGCGGCACCCCTCAGTCAGCTTACGCTGACAGCTCCCCTTTCAGGGGAGCCAGAAAAGCATCCACTATGGTCTATGGTCACATATTTCCTTGATTGGTTCCTTGCCTCAATGCCGGTCATAGCTCCCGCCGCCGATGAACTCCCGGAGAAGGGAGTCCTTTGCCACCAGCTCGGCGGAGATGGGGACAAAGCGGTCAAAGGCCCAGATCATCTCCAGAATCTCCCGGCGGCGGATGTTTTCCTCCGGGACGGAGCGGAACAGCCGCTCGGCGTAGCGGCCCATGACATTCACCTCATAGGGCAGGGACGAGTCGAAGATCAGGTCTGCCCGGCTCTTGTAGGGGGAGATATACTGCTTTTCCCCCCGGCGGACGTTGTCCCACATATCCAGAGTCTCCCCTACTCCGGTGCCCCGGAAATTCAGGTCACGAACGGTCCGGCGGGTCAACCGCATCCAGGTGCCCTTGAACACCACCCGGCCCAGCCGCACCACGTTGGAACGGGCGGAGATGTACACCTTAAAGGCGTTCTTGTGTCGGCCCGCCAAATCATCGTTCAGGGCGTGGATGCCCTCAAAGACGGCGATCTCATCCTTTCCCAGCCGCAGAGGGGTCGCCTCTCCCTCCGCCCGCCTCTGGTGGGTGAAGTCAAAGGTGGGAACAGCGATCTCCTCACCCCGCTCCAGGGCGGTGAAGTGCCGGTCCAGCAGCTCCATGTCCAGACACCGGGGGGATTCGTAGTCATAGTCTCCCTCCGGGGTCCTGGGGCCGTTGACCCGGTCAGGCGTCTGGAAATAGTTATCCAGGGCCACAGCGTGGGTATGTACTCCCCGGCGCTCCAGCTCCTCCTCGATCTTCAGGGCGGTGGTGGTCTTTCCGGAGCCGGAGGGCCCGGAGAGGAGCACCACCGGGCTGTTTTTTCGGTTGTTCAGGATTTGTTCCGCCGCCTGGCAGATGTGCTGCTGATAGTCCCGGTCGCTCTCGGCCAGGAAGGCCGCAGGGTCGCTGGAGGCCCTTCGGTTGATGTCGGTGAGCAGATATGCCATAGCTATCCCTCCCTGTGGAGCAGCAACTGATAAAAGGGGACGATCTGCTCCTTCTCCCCGCAGAGCTGCTCGATGCGCTGAATATATTCATATGGATATTTGGGGTTGGTCATGCGCACGATCTTTCCCGTGGACGGGTCGGTGAGCTTGGTGGAGCCCCCTGCCCCCAGGGCCAGGATGGTGTGCAGCTCCTCCATAATGCAGACGTTGTACAGCCCCTCATACCCCGGCTTGCACCAGCCGATGTTTTCCAACGCCCCGGACATATATTTCTGGCGATAGAGGTAGTAGGGACGATAGCCCGCCTCCGCCAGTCGGGGCCAGGCATAGTCCAGCATTTGGGCCGTCTCTTCCCCGGTGGGCAAGCCCTGACGCTCCAGGATGAGCCGGGAGCCCTTTTTCAGAGCCAGGGTGTGGACGGTGATGTTTTCCGGCTCCAGGTCCATGACAGTGTCCAGGGAGTACCGGAAGCCCTCCACCGTGTCTCTGGGCAGTCCAGCGATCAGGTCCATATTCACTGCCGGTATCCCGGAATCCCTGGCCAGCCGGTAGGCCCGGAGGATATCCGCCGCCGTGTGCTCCCGTCCCATCGCCTGAAGCACCTCGTCCTCCATGGTCTGGGGATTGACGGACACCCGGTCTACCCCATGCTGCCGGAGGACAGCCAGCTTTTCTGCGGTGATGGTGTCCGGTCGCCCCGCCTCCACCGTCCACTCGGAGAGACGGGAGAGGTCAAAGGCCCTGCAGATATGTCCCAGCAGCCGGTCCAGCTGGGCCGGAGAGAGGGTGGTGGGGGTGCCGCCGCCGATATAGACAGAACGGACCGCCGCCTCCGCCCGGGGGAGTATCTCTGCGGCGGCGTCTATCTCCCGGTCCAGGGTATCCAGATACGGCTCCACCAGCTTCATCGCCTTCTGCACATCGGCGGAGACGAAGGAGCAGTAGGCGCAGCGGGTGGGGCAGAACGGGATGCCCACATAGAGGGACAGCTCCTCCGGGCGGAGGGATTGCTGAATCTCCCGCCCGGCGCGGGCCGCCTCCAGCGCCAGCTTCGTCCGCTGAGGGGAGACGAAGTATTCCTGCAAAAAACGCTGCTCCGTCTCCTCCTCGCTCAGCCCTTCCTCCAGCGCCTTAGAGGCCAGCCTTGCAGGGCGGATGCCGGTGAGGGCGCCCCAATCCGGCTTTTTGTCCAGAAGCTGCACCGCCGCCAGATAGAAGGACTGCTTGATGAGCCGTTGGAGCAGCCGGTCACGCACCAGGGCCTCCCCAGTCAGAGACGCCTCCGGGAGCTGTGCCATGCCGGAGACCGTCCTATCGGAGAGACAAATCGCCGTGTCACAGCGGACTGTGCCGTCCGTATATGTCAGCTCGGAGACCGCCCACGGCCCCTCCCCTGTCGGCTCCGTCTCCGGATACTCCGGACGCTGGTCCGGGAAGAGCACCAGCATAATCTGCTCCACAGCGTAGCGGTAGCTGTGGCCCTTGAGAGTTAGCTTCATTTGCCGTTCCGTCCTTGCTTATGGGAAATGTGATAACGGAATCAGCATACCACAGAACGGGAAAAAATGCTAGGGCTTCACCGTACACATTTCCCGGGATTCCGCAAAAATCCCCCGGCGGGCAGCCAGGGGCTATGAGGTGTTTTTCCGTATCTGGCCGATGGCGCTCTTTTCCAGCCGGGAGACCTGGGCCTGGGAGATGCCCACCTCGGCGGAGACCTCCATCTGGGTCTTACCCTGGTAGAACCGCAGCTCCAGGATGTGCCGCTCCCGCTCGGGGAGGCGTTCCATGGCGTCCCGGAGCGCCAGGTGCTCCAGCCAGTGCTCGTCGTTGTTCTTCTCGTCCTTTACCTGGTCCATGACGCACACCGTATCCCCGCCGTCGGAGTAGATGGGCTCGTACAGGCTCACCGGGTCGGAGATGGCATCCATGGCAAAGACCACGTCCTCCCATTTCAGCTCCAGGAGCTTGGCGATCTCGTCCAGGGACGGCTCCCGCTGGTGCTCCCGGGTGAACTCCTCCCGGGTCTGGAGCACCCGATAAGCCATGTCCCGCATGGAGCGGCTGACCCGGAGGGCGGAGGAGTCCCGGAGGAACCGCCGCACCTCCCCCAAAATCAGAGGGACGCCGTAGGTGGAAAACTTCACCTCGAACTGGTCGCAGTCGAACCGGTCCACCGCCTTGACCAGGCCGATACAGCCCACCTGGAACAGGTCGTCCATGTTCTCCCCCCGCCCGGCGAACCGCTGAATGACGGAGAGCACCAGGCGCAGATTCCCCTCGATCATCTCCTGCCGGGCCTGCTGGTCGCCTCGCTTGACCCGGCGGAGCAGCTCGGTCATCTCCTCGCTTTTCAGTACCTTCAGCTTGGACGTATTCACGCCGCAGATCTCTACCTTGCCGTTCATACGAAAAACCTCCCGTGATACTGTTCTCAGTATCTCCAGAGGAGGTTTTTCCTATGCAGGAGAGAATGGGCGGGAAACGTCCCTTCCGGTCAGATGGGGGAGCTTCCGGCAGCTATCCCTCCATCTGCACGATGTCCCTGCGGAGACGGGCGATGATGCGCTTTTCCAGCCGGGAGATGTAGGACTGGGAGATGCCCATCCGGTCCGCCACCTCCTTTTGGGTGCAGGTCCGGCGGCCGCCCAGGCCGAAGCGCAGGTCGATGATGGTGCGCTCCCGCTCTCCCAAATTGCTCAGGGCCTGCCGCAGCAGCTGCCTGTCCACATCGTCCTCCATGGGACGGATGACCAGGTCGCCGTCTGTCCCCAGCACATCGGACAGCAGCAGCTCGTTGCCGTCCCAGTCGGTGTTCAGCGGCTCGTCAAAGGAGATTTCCCCCTTCTGGTTGGCAGTTTTCCGCAGGTACATGAGGATTTCGTTCTCAATGCACCGGGAGGCGTAGGTGGCCAGCTTGATGTTCTTGTCCGTGTTGAAGGTGCTCACCGCCTTGACCAGACCGATGGTTCCGATGGAGATCAGGTCCTCCAGGTTGATACCCGTATTCTCGAATCGGCGGGCCAGGTAGACCACCAGACGCAGATTGTGCTCAATGAGGGTAGAGCGGGCCTGCTGGTCTCCGTCCCGAACTCTCAGGAGCAGCACCCGCTCCTGCTCCCGGTCTAAGGGCGGGGGCAGCACGTCGCTCCCGCCGATGTAGTGCGGTCCCTCCGTCGGGCAGATCGCCCACACGAATCGCTGCCATCCCAGCGCCAGCCATTGTCCCAGTTCCGTCATAGTCTTGCCTCCCAAATTTAGATTCCAATGATCCCCTGATAGCTCTCGTCGCCAAACGGCTCCGGGGTCAGGGCCACCAGCTGCCGTTCCACCCCTCTTCCGTCCAAGTCGGCCCTGTCCACCCGGACGG
>JAJQEM010000151.1 GCA_021201635.1 Clostridiales bacterium
CTATTAAAAATTTTTCGCGGATGTGTTCAACTTGCACTTGCAATTTTCGGAAATAAAAAAGAGTTGATTGCGGATAATAATGGGTTTAGACCAATCGATTTGAACGAAACGAATGTAGAGGTTATATTCAAAAGATGTTTACTTAATGAAAATAATAGGCATAGGCAAGTATCTACAAGAAGTTTTTTGTTTTTAAAAGAATTAGGATATGATGTTTCTAAAGATAAAATTTATTTTGATAAGAATACGATAATAGCTAACAGAAAAAACATTGAATATCTTTTTGGACAGCTACAATCTATACATAATTTGAAAAAACCTCCATATCATTAGAAGGTTTTTGTAAGAAGTATACAAAAGAAAATTGGACTGCTAATAGAGCTGTTTTATTAGAATTACTTTTTTAGGAGCATGTGATGATATAGATTTAATCGCACCTTTCAACCCTAAAGATGATACTACAGGATTTATTACTCATATAAAACCAACATTATCCCCCAACGACCCCAACTTCTCGGAATGGTGGAAAGAGCACAAACCCGAATGGGAAGATCGTAAATAGGCAGCACAGCGCCCTCTGACGACCGCTCATCAAACCGGGCGCTGTTCCTCTCTTTTCGCAGAAAGACCTTTTGACAGACAAAGCAGCCCATCCGCAGGAAAGCGGATGGGCTGCCATTATTTTGCGTTGCGGCAGAGCCTGTCGATAAAATGGGAGGGAGGCGTCACTCCTCCTCGTCCTCCTCCGGCAGCCGGTCCTCCAGGACGGCCCGCTCCTCCTCGCTGAGATATTTGGGGAAGATGCGCTCCAGAAACAGGGAGAACAGGAACGCCGTCACCACCGGCACAAAGAGGATGGGCCACCACTGCTCCAGCACGAAGATGACCAGCTCCACCACCAGCAGCACCAGGATAAAGGTGGTGGGCAGATGCCGGAGGCACAGGGCGAAGGAGGTGCCAAACAGCTCCTTTAACGTCAGGTCGAACCGGCCCATGACGGGAAACAGGTAGCAGAACAGCCCAATGGGAACGACCAGGGCCACATAGTAGGCCACGAACATCACCACCCCCAGGTCGCTGGTGGCGTTGGCGTGCATGACCGCATAGCCGTAAAAGACGAGCAGAAGCACGGGGATGAAGATCAGCGTGGCGGGGATGCCCCGGCGGAGGTTCTGCACAAAGGCCCGCCAGTAGATGCCAAAGGCGCTGTCCTCCCCGTGGCGGAAGGTCTTGACCACCGTGTAGTACAGGGCGGCGGTGGCGGGGCCTACGGTGACGACGGGCAGGCTCAGCGCCACCCAGAACACGCTCAGCCCCACAAGGTCCACACACCTGCTGATAATGCGCCAGAATAGGTTGTTGGGATCGAATACTTGTCGGAACATGACGGTCTTTGCCTCACTGTAACGTTGGTTTTCCGGTGGCCCGAATGAAGGTCACAAGTGCTTCTCGGCCAGGGCCTCTGCGATGAGCTCCTGGTTTTTCCGGGCGGCCTCCGGGTCCCGGCGGACGAACTCGTTATAGAGCACGTCCACCACATACAGCTGGGCCATCTCCGCCGGGATGCTGCTGAGCTGGAGAGGGCCCTCAAAGGAGCCGCACTGGAGCACCACGTCGGCCCAGACCGCCCCGGGGGACTTGGCAAAGCGGGTGATGAGGACGATCTTCGCCCCCCGCTTTTTGGCCAGCCCCATCAGCTCTGAGATGTCCCGGGTGGAGCCGGAATAGGAGAAGAACAGGATGGCGTCCCGCTCGGTGAGCAGGGCGGCGGCGGTGGCCTGGAGATGGGAGTCCTGGGAAAAATAGAACTTGGGGGAGACGGTGGAGAACAGGTGGGCCGCCTGCCAGGACAAAATCAGGGAGCCGCCCTGACCCATACAGTAGACCCGCTGGGCGTTCCACAGCAGGTCCACCGCCTTTGTGACTGTCTCCGGACGCATGAGGGACCTGCTCTGTCCGATGGCGGCGGTCTGGGCGGTGTAGAGCTTGCGGCACAGCTCGGAAAAGCTGTCCTCCGGGCCGATGTTCCCCTCCTGGCCCTCCAGGACAGGGGCGGGCGCTCCCTGCTCGGCTACGGTGGCCTTGGCCAGCGCCAGCTTGAAGGTGTTGTAGCCCTTTAGCTTGAGCTGGTGGCAGAACCGGGAGACGGTGGCGTCCGCCACGCCGCACTCCTCCGCCAGCTCGGAGATGGACATATACTGTACCTCGGTGCTGTGGCTGAGGACGTAATCAGCCACCTTGCGCTCCGCTGTGGTGAAATGGTGATAGCTGTTGCTGATATAGGCGAAGATGTTGGTCTCAGCCGTCTGCTGGGGCGTCATTGGATACCTCCCTTGTGGGTGCTGTGAATTTGCGGCGTCCTGGGGCGACTAAGTTACCATTTTGCCTCGATCTCGTCCATGAGCTTGTCCAGAGTAGTCAGGCAGCGGGGCACATGGAAGGGGCCCTTGAAGGTGCTGCCCTTGCAGGCGGGCATGGTGGGCAGACCGTCCCGGCGGAGGTAGCCGTACCATTCGCCGTACTCCGGGTCGGCAAAGTGCTGCTCCGCATAGTCGGCAGTCTTGTTGAACCAGTCCAGATACTGCTCGTCCCCGGTGTCCCGGTAGAACATCATGGAGGCGATCAAAATCTCGTTGTGGGGCCACCAGAGCTTCATGTCGTGCTCATAGGCCTCCGGGGGACAGCCCATACAGTCGATGAAATAGAGCAGCCCGCCGTATTCCTCATCCCACCCGGCGTTGATGGCGTTGTGGAAGATGTTCCGGGCCACCTGGCGGAGAGAGTCGTCGTCGGTGTAGTTGGCCTGCTCCTCCAGGAACCAGCTGCCCTCGATGTCGTGGCCGGGATTGACCACCCGCCCGGCGGTGGTGTCGGTCTGCAGCTCGCCGTTGACGCCTACCGTCTCCAGCACGCATTTCAGCTCCGGCTTGTAGTGGTATTTCAAAATCTCGTCCACGCACTCCCGGGCCCGCTGATCGTAGAGGACGATGTTCTCCGGGTCGCAGCGGCGCATGATAGCGGTGACGTTCAGATAGATCATGGGGTCGCCAAAGGCCCGGCTGGAGCGGGTCTCCGGGATGGTCTTGGGGCCGAGGCCGGTGGGGTCCTGAATCAGGCCGTGGTTCAGGTTGTACACCATGTCATAGGCCCGGCGGGCCCGCTGGATACGGACAACGTCGCCGGTGTTGGCATAATATTCGGCGTTGGCGATGGTGTAGAAGTTCTCAGAGTGGCAGTAGCGGCGCTGGCGCAGGGGCCTGCCGTCGCCGGTGACAGTGAAATAGAGCCGTCCTCCGGCGTCGTGGTTGACGCAGTGCTCCTCCAGAAAGTCCAGGCAGGAGCGGGAGGCCTCCAGCCACTCGGGGTGCTGGCCGTACTGGGTGCAGAGATAGGCGAAGATCCAGCCGCACCGGCCCTGCATCCACACGCTTTTGTCGGTGGAGTAGATTTTGCCCGTCCGGTCAATGCAGGTGTATACGCCGCCGTGTTCCTGATCCATGCCGTATTTGAGCCAGAAGTCCACGCTCCGTTTCAGTTCGTCCCTGACCCACTGGTGCCGTGCCAGAAATGCGTTTTTGTCCATGTTGACCTCATCCTTTCGTTTGATACTGCGTGCCGCTGAGCAGCACTGCCTTGCGCCGTGCCGCTCCGGATGGTTAATCCCATTATAACATTAGTGAAAAACTTTTTCAATCATGGAATAGGAAGATTTTTCTTTTCTGAAAATTTTCTCCCTCAATGAAAATAATTTTAATTTGCCCCTTGCATCCCGGCCCCTTTTTGCGTATGATATAGGTATCGGCAGGGCGGGAGCTTGTCCGCTCTGCACACGAGAAAAGCGCCGAAGCCGAAAGGAGTGGCCTGTATGCGCATTACCAACGCCAAGATTTTCCTGAACGGCGTCTTTGTGGACGGCGGCGTGGAGTTTTCGGACAGAATCACCGCCGCAGGCCCCGCTGTGACCGGTCTGGGCGATCTGGACGGCGAGGGCGGCTATGTCATCCCAGGTCTCATCGACATCCACACCCACGGGGCCGTGGGAGAGGACGCCAGCGACGGCAGCCCGGAGGGGCTGGACCGTCTCTCCCGGTACTATGCCGCCGGAGGGGTCGCCTCCTGGTGTCCCACCACCATGACCCTCAAGGAGCCGGAGCTGACCCGGGCCATGCACGCCGTCCGGGACTTTATCCGTCCGGAAAACGGGGCGAAGGTGGCGGGGGTCAACCTGGAGGGCCCGTTCCTGTGCTACGCCAAGCGGGGCGCACAGAACCCGGACAATCTCCACGCCCCGGATGCGGCGATGTTCCATCGGCTCAACGAGGCCAGCGGCGGACAGCTCCGGCTGGTGACAGTGGCCCCGGAGGAGCCGGGGGCCATCCCCTTTATTCGGGAGGTCTCCCCTGCTGCAACCGTGTCTCTCGGCCACACCGCCGCCGACTATGACACGGCCAGAGCCGCCTATGAAGCCGGGGCCAGCCACGCTACGCATCTGTTTAACGGCATGCCCTCCCTCCACCACCGGGAGCCGGGGGTCATCGCCGCCGCCAGCGACGCCGGAGCCACGGTGGAGCTCATCACCGACGGGCTGCACATCCATCCGGCGGTCATTCGGCTGACCCATCGGCTGTTTGGGGACAGGCTGACGCTCATCTCCGACTCCCTCCGCTGTGCCGGGATGCCGGACGGGGACTATGCCCTGGGGGGACAGGCCATTACCATGAAGAACGGAAAAGCCACCCTGTCCGGCAGCGACACCCTGGCCGGGTCCTCTATCCACCTGATGGACGGACTGCGCCGGGCGGTGTCCTTCGGGGTGCCCCTGGAGGCGGCGGTCACCGCCGCCACCATGACCCCGGCAAAGGTCATTCGCCGGGAGGACAAGCTCGGCTCTCTCGCCCCGGGGAGACGGGCTGACCTGGTGGTGCTGGACAAGGAGCTAAACGTGAGGGCCGTCTACATCGACGGCAGACTGGTGAACAGATAAACAAGGAGGATTTGCCATGAAAATCATTTCCGCCAGAGACTATAACCACATGAGCCGCCAGACGGCCAACATCATCTCCGCCCAGGTCATTTTGAAGCCAGACTGCGTCCTGGGCCTGGCCACCGGCTCCAGCCCTATCGGCACCTATCGTCAGCTCATTGACTGGTACCGGAAGGGGGACATTGATTTCAGCCAGGTGCGCACGGTGAACCTGGACGAGTATGTGGGCCTGGACGCTGACAATGACCAGAGCTACCACTACTTTATGCGCCACAACCTGTTCGACCACATCAATATCGACCAGGCCAACACTAACGTCCCCTGCGGCACCAACCTCAACGCCGAGGAGGAGTGCGCCCGGTATGACGCCGTCATTCAGGGGATGGGGGGCATCGACCTCCAGCTGCTGGGCCTGGGCCCCAACGGGCACATCGGCTTCAACGAGCCGGACGACTGCTTCTCCAAGCACACCCATCAGGTGGCCCTGGCAGACGCCACCATCCAGGCCAACAAGCGTTTCTTCCAGCGGGAGGAGGATGTGCCCCGGTTCGCCTACACGATGGGCATCGGCGATATTATGAACGCCCGTCGGGTGGTCATGGTGGTCTCCGGCAGCGGCAAGGCCGGTATTGTAAAGGAGGCCTTCTTCGGCCCCATCACTCCCCAGGTGCCCGCCTCCATCCTCCAGCTCCACCCGGACTTTACCCTGGTGGCAGACGAGGCAGCCCTGTCCCAGATCTGAACAGCACGAAACAGAAAACGCACCTAGGACAAATCGCAAGTCCTGGGTGCGTTTACCATGTCAGCCCTTTGGCATCAGCCCGGGCACCAGCTCCGCCAGGCGGGCGGCCAGCTGGGCGTGGCCCCGGCGGGTCAGATGCATATAGTCGATGCGGTTGAACTCACAGCCCGCGGCGTCCATAAAGTGACAGCCCGTCAGCTCTGCGGTCTGGGCGAAAGCGGCGGCCAGGCCCTCAGATTTCTCGGCGCAGCCGGTGCCCATGGCGGGATCGTTCATCTGCCGCCCGATGGGAGGCGGGGAGACGATGAGGATGTTCGGCCCGTGACTGCCCCAGCAGTCCACGCTCATGGCCTTGCGCACCAGCCGCTCCATCCCTAAGCCGATACAGGCGGCGTTGGCGCACAGGCGGTCTTTCGTGTCATTGGTGCCCAGCATAATGATGAGCAGGTCAATGACCTCGTGGCTCTTGAGCAGGGAGTAGAGGACGGAGAGGGCGTCCATGCTCTCGTGAAGGGGGTCGGGGAACACAGTGGTGCGGCCGGACAGCCCCTCCTCCGTCACCAGATAATCCCCGCCCAGGGCGGCCTGGAGGCGGCAGGGCCAGCGCTCCTCCTCGTTGAAGCGGTCTCCGCCGTCAGCGCAGTCGGCGGGGTCGGCGCAGTAGCCGTGGGTGTTGGAATCTCCCAGACAGAGGATGTGTTTTTTCATGGGGCACGCTTCCTTTCCTTTGCCCCGCCAGAGGCGGTTTTTTCTCTGTGGTCGATTGTAAAATGAAGTTGAACACCTAAAAAATCCATAGCGATTGAATC
>JAJQEM010000120.1 GCA_021201635.1 Clostridiales bacterium
CTATTAAAAATTTTTCGCGGATGTGTTCAACTTGCACTTGCAATTTTCGGACAAATTTTATTGAAGACGCTGGTTTTATGGTGTATCATGCCCGTCACCGGGGCGGAGGAGCAGTGCCGCCCAAAAAATCGCACAGAGACGGCCCGGGCCGTCTCTGTCCTCCCGAATGACTTCGGGAGGACAATGAGAGGTGAAAGCCAAATGAACACCATCAAACGCTTTGTCCGAATGTACCCCCAGGTCTGGACGCTCTCCTACTTTGCCCTGTACCTCCCCTGGTTTGCCCTGCTGGAGAGCCGGAGTACCAGAGACTGCCTTATCATACAACTGCCCGTGGATCGACTGATCCCCTTTTGCGAATATTTTGTCATTCCCTATCTGCTGTGGTTTCCCTATGTGGGGGCAGCGCTGGCTTACCTGCTGCTGAAGCGGCCCAGGGAAGAATATTACCGGTTTGCGGGCGTGCTCTTTGGAGGAATGACGGTGTGCCTGGTGCTGTATACCTTCTTCTACACCGGCCTGAACCTCCGGCCCACCATCGACCCGGAGAAGAATATCTTCACCTGGCTGGTGAGCCAGGTCTGGGCAGTGGACACCAGCACCAACGTATGCCCCAGTATCCATGTTTACGCTACCTTGACCATTCAGGCGGCCCTGACCCGCAGCGGCGTAGATGAGCGGCATCCGGCTCTCTACTGATGTAGAGGCGTACTGTCGCTGCTGATCATCCTATCCACGGTCTTTCTTAAGCAGCACTCAGTGCTGGATGTGGTCTGCGCCTTCCTGCTGGCAGGAGTGATGCACCGGGCGGTCTACGGGGTCTCCCCGTCTTATTGGGCCTCCCGGAGAGAGCTGGCGCAGACGTGACCGCACAGCCAAAAAGAGCTTGACGAACCGGAAATTCCGGCCTATCATGGGAGCAGAAGCGGTTTCCGAAACCGCCGGGGAGGTGCCGTATGGCTGCGACCTATGACTATTACCGCATTTTTTATTTCGTGGCTCAACAGAAGAGCTTCACCCGGGCCGCTGAGACCATCGGCAGCAATCAGCCCAACATCACCCGCTGCATGAACAATCTGGAGCACGAGCTGGGCTGCAAGCTGTTTGTCCGCTCCAATCGGGGCATCTCCCTGACCCCGGAGGGGGAGCGGCTGTACTCCCATGTGGCCCTGGCGGTGGAGCAGCTGCGCATCGGGGAGGAGGAGCTGCGGAAGGATTGCAGTCTGGAGCAGGGGGTCGTCTCCATCGGCACCAGCGAGACCGCCCTCCGGCTGCTGCTCCTGGACCGGCTCACCGCCTTTCACCGGCAGTATCCCGGCGTCCGGCTGCGCATCATCAATCAGTTCACCCCCCAGGCCAGCGACGCTCTGGAGAGCGGACAGATCGAGCTGGCGGTGGCCACTACCCCCGTGAGCCATGGGCAGAATCTGCGGGAGACCGCCCTGCTCACCTTCCGGGAGATATTGGTGGGCGGCCCCAGCTTCTACCATCTGACCCGGCAGCGGCACCGCCTGGCAGAGCTGACCGACTACCCCCTGGTGAGCATGGGCAGCGGGAGCAGCACCTATGAGCACTATCAGCTGCTGTTCCTCTCCCACAACGTCCGGTTCCGCCCGGACGTGGAGGTGACCACCATGGATCAGGTGCTGCAGACGGTGGAGCACAACCTGGGAGTGGGCTTCGTCCCGGAGAAGTACGCCGCCCTGGCCCTGGCACACGACAGAGTACGGCAGATCGAGCTGGAGGAGGAGATACCGGTGCGGAAAATCGTCCTCCTGGAGGACCGCACCCGGCCCCAGAGCATTGCCGTAGCCACTGTCAGGGGATGATTTGCGGGGCAGAGCCAGCGGCCTGTGACCAGAAGTGAGACAGAAAAGGAGCTGAGACAGATGGAACTGACAGAGGGTGTACTGAGCCGGAGAAGCATCCGCCGGTACACGAAAAAGCATATCTCCCAGGAGGATCTGCACACTATCCTCCGGGCGGGGATGACCGGGCCGAGCTGTGCCAATACCCGAGACTGGAAATTCATCGTCGTCCGTGACCGGGAGATGCTCAACCGGATGGCGGACGCCAACGGCAGACCGGCGGAGCCCCTCCGCCGCTGCGACGTGGGTATCCTGATTTTGGGCGACCTGGAGCGGGCCTTCCCTCCGGCAAAGGAGTACTGGGTGATCGACGGGGCCATCGCCGGGCAGAACATGGTACTGGCTGCCCAGGGCCTGGGTATTGGCTCCGTGTGGCTGGGCACCTGGCCCCAGATGGAGCGGGTGGAGGCCCAGAAAAAGCTGTTCTCTCTGCCGGATACCGTGGTGCCCCACTCGGTCATCGCCTTCGGCTACCCCGCCGAGGAGAGGACCGGGGAGCATCCCGACTATGAGGAGAGCCAGGTGACCTACTACGAAAGGACAAAGGGCGTTTTCCCCTTCCGCAGAAACGGAAAGCCCAGCAGATGGCAGGTCACTGTCGGGCACTTGTCGGAGAACTGAATCCGAAACGAAACGACCTCGGTGCGCAGAGCGGTAAAACCGCCCTGCGCACTGCTGTTTTTCAGGTAACTTCTCCGTTGCAAATCCCACGCCGGGCTGATATAATAAACTGTCATGTTATGATGAAATAGTGAGCGAGGTGCCGGCGTGTACTTAAAAGCACTGGAAATACAGGGGTTCAAATCCTTTCCCGATAAAACCGTTCTCACCTTCGGAGAGGCCATCACCGCCATCGTGGGGCCAAACGGCAGCGGCAAATCGAATATTTCCGACGCCATCCGCTGGGTCATGGGGGAGCAGTCCACCAAGGCCCTCCGGGGCGGCAAGATGGAGGACGTGATTTTCGGCGGCACCCAGCAGCGGAAGCAGACGGGGTATGCGGAGGTCTCCCTCATCCTGGACAACTCCGGCCATATGCTCCCCATGGAGGAGAGCGAGGTCATGGTCACCCGGCGGTATTACCGTTCCGGGGAGAGCGAATACTACATCAACCGCCAGTCCTGCCGCCTGCGGGACATCAACGAGCTGTTTATGGACACCGGCCTGGGCCGGGAGGGGTATTCCATCATCGGTCAGGGCAGAATAGATGAGATTCTCTCCACCCGGGGCCAGGAGCGGCGGGCGGTCTTTGAGGAGGCGGCGGGCATCTCCCGGTTCCGCCACCGGAAGGAAGAGGCGGAGCGCAAGCTGGAGCGGACGGAGGACAACCTCCTGCGCATCGGGGACAAAATCTCCGAGCTGGAGCTCCAGGTGGAGCCCCTCCGGGAGCAGTCCGCCAGGGCAAAGGAATTTTTGCTCTACCGGGACGAGCTGCGAGGGCTGGAGATCTCCCTGTGGATGGACCAGCTGGATCGGCTCCGCCTGGGCAACCGAAAGCTCTACAGCGATTACGACGCCGCCGTCCGCCAGCGGGACGAGGCCGCCGCCCGGCAGGAGGAGCTGTACCACCGGACGGAGGAACTGTCCGCCCAAATGCGGCAGCTGGACGTGGAGAACGACCAGCTCCGGGCCCAGCTCTCCGGCCTGACCGCAGAGGCCAACCAGAGAGAATCGGACATCGCCATTTTAAAGAACAAGGTCCAGAACAACCGGGAAAACGCCCAGCGGCTCTCTCAGGAGCTGGACCAGCAGGAGGGCCGGGCGGACTCGGTGGCCGCCCAGATCGGACAGAGAGAGGCCCGATTGGAGGAGCTGCGGACCAATCAGCGGGAGCTGACCCGCACCCTCAGCGAAAAGCAGCTGACGGGGGAGAGCCTCACCGCCCAGGCGGGGAGCCTGGGTCAGGAGATCGAGACCCTCCGGGCCAGAGCGGAGGCGGAGACCGCCTCCGCCGCCGACGCCAGGGCGTTGCTCTCCGCCCTGGCCGCCGCCCAGCAGGAATTGCTGGACCGGGACACCGCCATCAAGACTCAGCTACAGGAGAATGCCCAGCGGCTGGAATCTCTCCGGGCGGAGGCGGCGGACAAACAGAGTCAGCTCAGTGAGGCCCGGGTGCAGACAGAGGAGCTGGCCAACCGGATCAGCGGCTATCAGCTCCGGCTCCAGGCGCGGCAAAAGCGGCTGGACGCCTGCACCGGTCAGGCCAACCGGCTGATGATGGAGGACAACGACCTCCAGAGCCGCATCAAAATGCTCACCGAGATGGAGAAGCTGTACGAGGGCTACTCCAAGGCGGTGAAATCGGTGATGCAGGCCACCCAGCGGGGGCGGCTGAGGGGCATCCACGGCCCAGTGGCGGGGCTGCTCCGGACACCGGAGGAGTACACCGTAGCCATCGAGATCGCCCTGGGCGCCGCCATGCAGAACATCGTGGTGGACCGGGCGGAGGACGGCAAGGCCGCCATCGAATATCTGAAGCACCGGGACGGTGGCCGGGCCACCTTCCTGCCCCTGTCGGACATTCGCCCCGGCGCACTCCGGGAGCGGGGGCTGGAGCAGGAGCCGGGCTTTGTGGGCATCGCATCCACTCTCATCCGGTATGACAGCCAGTATGAGAATGTGTTTTCCAACCTCCTGGGCCGGGTGGTGATCTGTGACAGCATGGACAGCGCCATCCCCATGGCCCGGAAGTACGGCCACCGGTTCCGCATCGTTACCCTGGACGGCCAGGTGCTCAACCCCGGCGGCTCCATGACCGGCGGCTCCGTCAGCCGGAGCGCAGGCATCCTGTCCCGGGCTACCGAGCTGGAGCACTTAAAGGAGCAGGCCGTAGGCGTCCGGCAAAGCCTGGAAAAGGCCAGGGGTATTCTGGACGGGGCGAAGCGGGATGTCTCCGCCGCAGGCTACGAGGTGGAGACCGCCCAAGGCCAGAAGCGGGAGCAGGACGACCAGGTGCTCAAGCTGGAGGGGGAGATGGGCCAGTACCGTATCCTCATCGAAGCCCTGGAGCAGCAGGAGCAGGCCAGCCGGACCGAGCTGGAGAGCCTGGCAGGACGGAGCGCCCAGACGGAGACGGACACCCAAAATGCAGAGGAGCGCATCGCCCAGCTGGAGCAGCAGGCCCAGGCCACCCGGAAGGAGAGCACAGGCAAGGAGGAAGACCAGTCCGCCCTGCACACCCGGCAGGAGGCTCTGCAAAATGAGATCGCCGCTCTCCGGGCAGAGCTGGCCGCATTAGAGGCGGAGGAGAGCACTACCGAAGCCGCCCTCAACGAGCTCAAGTCCATGGAGCGGGACATTACCGGTGACCGGGAGTCCCGGCTGGCCCAGATCCGGGAGTTCGAGGGGAAAAACGAGAGCCTCCAGAGCCAGATCGAGAGCGCACAGCAGGCGCTGACCGGTATCTACCAGCGACAGGCCGCCCAGCAGAGCCAGATCGACGACCTGAACGGCCAAAAGCTGGCCCTGGAGGGCCGCCGGAATCAGACGGATAGGGCCGCCCGGGAGAAGAACGACGAGCTGCTGCGGATGGAGCGGGAGTGCTCCACCCTGGAGCAGAAAAAGACCCAGGCCGCCATGGAGGAGAAGCAGCTGCTGGACAAGCTGTGGGACAGCTACGAGCTGAGCTACGACGGCGCCCAGAGCCAGCGGCAGGCGCTGGAGTCCACCCAGAAGGCCACCCGGCGGGTGAGCGAGCTGAAACGGAAGATCTCCGGCCTGGGCAGCGTGAACCTGGGGGCCATTGACGAGTTCCAGCGGGTGAACGAGCGGTACGAGTACCTGACCGGCCAGCGGGACGACGTGCAGCAGGCCAAGGGAGAGCTGACCGACATCATCGGCGGCATCACCACCGAGATGGAGAAGATCTTCGCCCAGCAGTTCCAGAGAATCGGCGAGGCTTTCGCCCTCACCTTTACCCAGCTCTTCGGCGGCGGCAAGGCTACCCTGGAGCTGTCCGACCCCAAGGACATTTTGAACTGTGACATCGAGATCAAGGTACAGCCCCCCGGCAAGGCGCTGAAGGTGCTGACCCTGCTCTCCGGCGGGGAGAAGGCGTTCGTGGCCATCGCCCTGTACTTCGCCTTTTTGAAGGTCCGCCCCACCCCCTTCGTGGTGATGGATGAGATCGAGGCCGCCCTGGACGAGAGCAACGTGGTCCGCTTTGCCCGGTATATGCGGGGCATGACGGACAAGACTCAGTTCATCTGCATCACCCACCGCCGGGGCACCATGGAGGAGGCGGATGTCCTCTACGGCGTCACCATGCAGGAAAAGGGCATCAGCCGTATCCTGACCATCAACCTCAACGACGTGGAGCAGGAGCTGGGCATCGAGGGGTGAGACGGGAAAGAGGTAGCACCCTCGGCTCCCTCTCCGAGGGAGCTGGCTGCCCGCAGGGCAGACTGAGGGAGTGCAGCAGGCACCATCAATACGCCCAAATGCTGCGGCGAATTCGATGGCTGTTGGCGTTAAATAATGAAGAATGGATATTTTGGAGACTCGGCGAATTCGCCGAAAGACCCCCGGAAGGGGGAGGCGTTTACTGCTCTCCTTCAGTCAGCTTCGCTGACAGCTCCCTCAAGGAGGGAGCCAGGACAGCGTAATTTTTGATTTTTTGA